>JBDTWJ010000076.1:0-16866 GCA_040006755.1 Ilumatobacteraceae bacterium
GCCTGGAGGCGTTGGAGCAGCAGTACGACGTGGAGGCGGTCTCGACGCCGAGCGGTGTCCTCCACCTCACGTTCACCCGATGACGAGGACAACCTCACGGCGGCAAGTCGCGGTCATTCCTGCACACGAAACTGTCAGCCACTGCAAGAGGCGTCACCCATCGCAACCTCGGCGTCGAGGACTGCGGAGACCCGCTACCTGACTGGTTCTTCACCGAGGGCGCCGAGCTCGTCCTGGCGCGCACACTTCAACATCTGCGGTCGCCGTGAGCGATACCACTGTCCGCCCGCGAAAGCTTCGACACGCGATCGCTGCGATTGTCGCCACTCAGATCTGTGATCGTGGCCTGGTGGGAACTTGCTCGCTTCGAGTCGGTTGTATCCTCTTGTTGCCGGTGAACTCGCCGCTCAACACTCGCACGACAAGCTGGCCGTTTGCGAGGGAAGCCTCGACGCCAGAGCCGAAACCGTCGGGTGTCGGGACCGACCGCTCGTAACCGCCGTACTCCCACTCTTTGATTGCGTACTCACGAGGGCCGGCGCTGCGAAGCTCGGCCCAGAATCGGACGGCATCGGCTGTCAGCTCGACCGAGACGTCGCTCTCGGTGACGGCCGGGCAGAGCGCAACGATGACGAACGCACCGGTGGTCTGATAGGCGTTCACGGGCACGCTTTGGGGGATCATCGAGCGCGCGGTCTCGGCTGTCGTTCCTCGAACTTCCTCGGGCGATGGTCGGGTCGTCGACACGAGTTCGAGACTACGCCCAGTCAGCGAGGATGTCGATCACGACTTGTCAGGCCAAGCCAGGGTCGAGGCAGTGCAGGTCGTCAGGTATCTGGGTCTGTGGCGTTGCGCAGAACGTGTCGTAGTCACGTACGGAGAATCCCCTGCCCTGCGCCCACGCGGCGACCGGGCTGTACTCCGGAACACACATGTTGACGACAGTGCCTCGCGTCAGGCCGGCGAGTACCGCGGACAACGCCTTCACGGGTCGGGCGCTTTGTAGTCGGGCGATCCAAATCCCCGTCTCGTCCGGCATCGAGACGGCGTCGGCCGAGACATGGGCCCCCTGAGAAGCCATCTGTTCGACGAGACCCTCGCGGCCGTGTCGCCATGCGTCGACGGGACGCTCTGACCCCCCGCCGAGTGCAACACCTCGGAGATAGAGCAGGCGCCACAACGGATCCATGCCAGCTCGCCGGTACGCAGCAGCGGCCGCTGGATGTTTCGAACTGAACGTCATCCGGTGGCTGGAACCCTCGAAGAGTTCCTGAAGAAGCAGCGTGCCGAGGCCTGCTCCACGTGCGTCGGCTGTGACGAACAGGTCGCACAGCATCGCGATCCCGTCGATGTCGATTACTGCGCCATAGGCGACCACTCGGCCGTCCGCTTCGACAACGAGAAGGCGTCCAGGCTGGGAACGAACGAGCGCGAGATAATCCGCGTCGGCCGACGCATCACCTTCTCGGGCGATCGCATCCATCACGGCGTCGTCAGACGCCGATGCCTCTCTGATGTTTGGATTCACCATCTCATCGTAAACGGGCTTGCCGAGACTGTGATTCGGGTAGAGATGGCGCGTGCTGCTGAGCTACCTCGCCGTGTTCGCGATCGTCTTCGGCGTCAACCTCATGCCTGCCTTTGGTCCGCCGACGTGGACGATCCTCGTGCTGTACCGGTTTCAGTCGGCACTCAACCCGGTGGCGCTGGTCATAGTGGGCGCGGTGGCGGCTGCTCTGGGCCGCCTTCTTCTCGGGTACGCGAGCCGCGCGATCCGAGGCAAGTTGTCCGAGAAGCGTCGCGAGAACCTCGACGTGATTCGCACTCGCCTCGAGCAACATCGCAACGCCGGCCTGCTCGGGCTGTTCCTTTTCGCCCTGTCGCCACTCCCGTCCGCCCAGCTCTTCGAAGCGGCCGGTATCACCGGAGTGAAGCTCCCACCGTTGACGGCCGCCTTTTTTCTCGGCAGGATCGTGAGCTACTCGATCTACATGGCCGGCGCCTCCGCTCTGAAGGAGACCGATGTGGGCAGGATGATCCGTGAATCGTTCACAAGCCCCCTGGGCATTGGCTTGCAGCTGGGGTTCCTCGTTCTCGTCGTGCTGCTCGGACGCATCGACTGGACGAAGCATCTCGGCAAGGGTAAGGCGGCCGGCGTAAAGTCCCGCTCGTGAGCACGACGTCGGTGACTCGGCACATCCGGGCTCCCCGCACAAGCGTCTACCGAGCCTTGCTCGATGCCGACGCCGTGCAGCAGTGGATGGTGCCCGATCAGATGACGAGCGAAATCCATTCGTTCGACGCACGCGAGGGTGGCGCGTTCCGAATATCACTCACGTACGACGAGCCCACGACCGCCGGCAAGCCGTCGCCCCAGACCGACTCGATCCATGGCCGATTTCTGAAGCTTGTGCCCGACACGGAAGTGGTCCAAGCCGTCGAGTTCGAGAGCGACGATCCCGCGATGGCGGGAGAGATGACGATCACGTACTCGCTCTCGGAATCCGACGGCGGCACCGACGTCATCGGCCTGCATGAGAACCTGCCGCCCGGCGTCACTCCGGCAGACAATGAACTCGGTTTCCGCATGTCGCTGGCCAAGCTTGCCAAGCTCGTCGAGACCGACTCCTAGACGGAGCCTCGCGCGGCCCACGCCTGGGCTGTCATCTTGAACGGAGCCGTGGGCAACCGGTCGCGGCAGAGCTCGCGGAGCCTCTCGAGGCGCCCAGGGTCGAGACCGGCTGCGTACTTGCCTGCGGGACCGACGCCGAGCGTGTACGGCTGCCACCAGTCGTCGAAGCTCTGGTGCTCGACGCTGATCGAGAGTTTGCTGTCCACGACATCGCGCAGACCGGCCTCATTGAACAGCTTGGCGAGATGACCTTCACGCGCTCCGGCCATTCCCGCCTCGGTTCTCACATCAGGCTCGAGTTCTCGTGCCGCTTCCCAGAACACGCTCAGAGGAGCTTTACCACCTTCGAGATCCCACACACAAGCGGCCACGGTGCCTAGTTGACGTGTCACCCGTCCCATCTCGCGAAGGCCGGCGACCGGGTCGGCCATGAAGTGAACGACGAGTTGCGCCAGCGCGACGTCGAAGGTGTCGTCGTCGAACGGAAGCTGTTCTGCAGCGGCCCGTTGGACCGTGACGGCTGGATAGCGCTCGCGAGCCGCGCCGACAAATGTATCCGACGGGTCGACCGCGTTGATGTGGCGCGGGTCGACTCGCCTGATCAGCTCGCCGGTCAACGCCCCGGGTCCGCAGCCGACGTCGAGCACCCGCTGTCCGCCGGCGACAGAGGCGAAATCGGCGAACTGCGGAGCGAGTGGTACGGAGTATCTCCCCATGAATCGGTCGTAGGAATCGGCCGCAACGTTGAAGCTCATGACGGAAAACTTAGGCTCACTCAGACGGCGTCGAACGCAATCGCCAGACCGTCGATCAGTTGTGTCCATTCGATCGGGGCAGAGGGTGCCATCGGAGCACGCAGGCTGAGTGCTTCGATCAGGGCGACGGCCTCGCCACGCAGGCACGGAACACCAGACGTGGGATAGACGTCGCGCACCGATACCGACTCACCAACCTCGATCATGAACCCAATTCGTGGATTGCTCGCCTCGACCCCGAGGGTTTCAGCGCGACGGCGGCCAAAGCCAAACCCCAATGCCGGGCTCACCGCGGCCGCGTACAGCAAACACGATCGCAGCTCGGTCTGTTCAGCGGCCGTGGGGATCCCGAGTGGAATGACCACGTCGCGCTCGTGCACCCAGCTGTCCCACAATGCATGTTGAGCGACGAGCCGAATGGGCACGTGCCCCGCTGGCGACTCGGCCAGCATTGACCAAGCGGCGTCCGTCAACTCCGAGACCACACCGATGAGCGCCTCATTCGTCGAGACGAATTGATCGAGCAGCGCCTGAATCGTCAACGAATTCATCTGATTCACCATCAACGAGGGAGTCGTTGCTGGATCGAATCCTCCACCCAGAATGCGTGTCGGGGTGCCCGCCAGACCAGCGACGATCGAACCGTGCCAGAAGGAGTTGACGCCTACGAGGTGAGCGACGACGTCGCGCACGGTCCACTCGGCGCATCGGCTCATGGACATCCACTCGTCGTCCGTCAGCCCGGCGAGCATCGCTTGCATGCGCCGACGTTGGCGCATGAGCGGTTCGAGCTGATCGGCGGGATGCCCGTCCACCGACAAGATGGTTGGACCGTCATAGCGCGGCGTCAGAATCATTCGTACGATCGTGCACGTAGGGGCACAAATCGTCAATGGGGATTGACATGGCGCTCGGTTCGTGAATGCTGCCGAAGTGGCAATCGACGACCCGACAGCGATCCCCGAGACGGTCGAGCGGATCGTTGAGTACATGCAAGAGGCTGATCGGCTCTGGAACGACAACCGCACCGAAGAGGCCCACACGTACTACCGATCGGTCTTCAACTGCCCCGTGAATCACGATCACTCCAGCCTGGCTGGTTATCGCTTGGCGCTCTATCTGCAGACCACTGGCGA
Organism: Ilumatobacteraceae bacterium; assembly: GCA_040006755.1. Classification (GTDB taxonomy): domain Bacteria; phylum Actinomycetota; class Acidimicrobiia; order Acidimicrobiales; family Ilumatobacteraceae; genus JAENVT01. Next base: position 4,524 of record JBDTWJ010000076.1, read on the forward strand.
CATCGACGGCGCACTGGGGTTCGTGACGTATTCGACCGAGCCCGGGACGCAAGACCTCGAGATCGCGTTGCGCGCATCGATGCCGGACCAGCCGGTCGATCCGTCCGAGGTGCCAGGGACCATGGAGGCCTGCGAACGCTATTTGGAGAGCATCGAAAGCGCCTTCGGTCGAAGCGACTGGACCACCGTCGACTCGCTCGTTCTGGCTTATCAACAGACGTCGGTGGACATCGGTGTCGGCCGTCATGCAACCGCTCAGGCACGTCGTGGCGTCGCGTTGGTTCATCTCGGCCGTAACGACGAGGCCCGGCCAGTTCTCGAATACGTGCTGGCCAACAGCAATAGCGACGAGCGCCGAAGGACGCTCGTGCGGCGCTACAGCAAATTGGGATCCAGATCGACGACCAGGGAAACCCGTACGAGACACAGGATTCACAGTCGTTGCTCATCGGCATCGCGGCGTTCGAGAGTGGAGACCAAACCGCGGCGATGACCAATCTTCAGTCCGTCATCAACTCCAATGATGCCGGCGCTCAGGACAAGGGCCGCGCGCACTTCTATCTCGGTTCGATGGCCTACCACGCCAGCCGTTTCGACGAGGCCAGGACTCATCTGCACACCGCACAGGCCGACGCACCAAGCCCCGAGCAGGAGTGGGCCAACGACATGCTGTCGTGGCGCTGGCAGGAACCGTAACGATCCTGGTGGGTGCCACCAAGATTCGTTCAACCTGCCAACGGCGACGTCCTGAGTCGGGCGCGGTACAGTCCGCGCATGGATCAATCGGTCGTTCACGACGTGCACATGGCCATCAACTTGGTGCATCGGCTGGTGTACTTCGTCCCTGAGGCCGGGGAAGAGTACAGCGCGCTGGGCGTGCAAGGCGCAGGCGGTTACTTCGGTTCGCGTTCGGCTCCAATGGGCGCCGTGCCCGACGAGGTGATCATCGCGACCTTCTATAACTTCAGTCCCCTGGCCGTCATCTCAGCAATGCCGGGTGTGTGGGAGGCCGCATCGCCGGAGTCGTTTCAGGCAGCGCGATTCCGCGTGGTTCAGCGGGCGCTCGAACGAGTTGGCGCGGAGCTGTCGCCCGAGCAGATCGCCGAGGCCCGCTCGCTGATCGATCCGGTCGTCGCCGGTCTCGACCACGGTGGGAAGCCGCTTGCGGCCGGCAACGCTTCCATCACACTTCCGGACGATCCGCTCGTTGCGCTGTGGCAGCAGGTGACGGTGGTGCGCGAGTGGCGCGGAGATGTGCACATCGCTGTACTCGTCACCAATGAGCTCGGGCCGTGCGAATGCCTGGTCTTCCAGGTCAGCACCGGCCGCTTCCCATTGAGGCTCGCGCAGGTGACCCGCCGATGGGACGACACCGAATGGGCAGCCGCTGTCGACCGGCTCACTGGCCTCGGCTGGCTGGAGATGGACGGGACGATCACACCGGCCGGCGTGCAGGAGCGAGAGCGTGTGGAAGCCGAGACGGATCGCCTTTGTGCTTCGATCTGGGAGCCGATCGGCGATGCAGGTGCTGCTCGACTCACCGAGCTGATCCTGCCCATCCACGACGCCGTGCAAGCAGCTGGCACCTACGGCGCGGTTGTTTGACGCCAGCCTGCGTCAGCTCGTCCTGATCAGGAGGAGAGTGAATGGTTCCCTTGTCGCCGATGTACGGGCGAGTTCGCCCTTGAACGTCTCGGTGAGCTGATCGGGGCGGGGCGCTACAGCGCCGGTTCCAGCAGAACCGCCTTCGGCTTGCCGTCGAGGCCGGGCGATGCAGTGGGAGAGCTCCACACCTGGGTCTCGAGAAACGTCCGGAATGATGTGGCGTGATCCAATGTTTCGAAGTCGAGCGCGATGAAGATGTAGCGCGGATCATCGATCGGCCGAGCAACCCGCTCGCCGGTCACGCCGGCCTGAACGCGAGCCGAGGCAAAGCGGTCGAACGCTGTGCGCCACGTGCCGTAGTCGGTGATGGGATGTTCGATGTGCAGAGTGATCATGACGGCGACGGTAACGATGGCGGGCTCAGCCGACCATCCCAGGTTTGTGGGGTTTCGCAGCCTCTAACATCTGCCGGTGTCGGTTCAGGATCACATCGAGCGCATCTGCAGGCAAGACCTAGACGATCGAACGCTTCGTGTGGCAGTGCTCGAGGAGATGCGCCGAGCCGTGCCCTTCGACTTCTACGCCTGGCTGCTGACCGATCCGGAGACATGTGTCGGATCCGCGCCGCTGGCTGAAACGCCATCGTTGGCCGACCTGCCTCGCCTCATCCGCCTGAAGTACGCCACCAGCACGAACCGTTGGACGAACCTGGAATCGGACGCTGCGAACACATTGGTCCACGCAACGAACGGCGATCGCGCATCGAGTCGGATGTGGACGGAGTTGCTCTCGACCTACAGCGTCGACGATGTCGCCTCGATCGTCTTTCGTGACCAGTACGGCTGCTGGGCGTTCCTCGATCTGTGGCGCATCGGCGGCACCTTCTCCGACCAGGAATGCGCGATGTTGACGCGACTCTCGGCGGTCGTGACGGCAGCACTCCGTCGAAGTTTGGGGTTGACGTTTGCAGCGGAGTCGAACGCGCCCGATGAGCCCGGCGGTCCAGCTGTGCTCCTGATGTCGGCGGACATCGAGTTGCTCACCCAGACGCCGCAGACGGATGCGTATCTTCGTGCACTGCTTCCGACAGACGCTGGCCGGTCTCCCGTGCCGGCCGCGGCGTACAACGTCGCGGCGCAACTGCTCGCTCGAGAGGAAGGCGTCGACGAGCATCCAGCCTTGGCGCGTGTCCACCTGCGCGGAGGACTGTGGGTGACGCTGCGTGCGGCGCGGATCGAGCAACGGTCGTCTCCGGTCACGGCAGCGATCGCAGTCAGCATCGAACCGACCCCTCCCACTGCGCGAGCGGGTCTGTACGCCCGCGTCGTCGGTCTCAGTGAGCGAGAAGCTGAGCTCCTGCACCACCTCGTAGGCGGTCACGACACACGTGACACTGCCCATCGCATGTTCGTCTCGGAGCACACCGTGCAGGACCACCTCAAGTCGGTCTTTGCGAAGACAGGGGTCAACAACCGCCGCATGTTGATCGCACGCGCCACGGGAGTTGCGTAGGCAACGCCTCCGACGGCATCAGTTCATCGACAAGTCGTCAGGGGCGTTCGCCAACCAGGCGACACGGCCCCGTTGGCGGCGCAGGATCACCCGCCACAGGTCCTCCGGCTCCTGATGAAAGACATCGTCGCGAAGAGCGTCGAACACCATCCACGCACCCGCATCGAGTTCACCGTCCAGTTGACCGGAGGCCCAGCCGGCGTAACCGCGGAACATCCGCACGCGTCCAACCTCGTCGGCGACATCGACGGGATGGCGGGCAAGATCGACGCTGCCGAGGTCGGGCAAGATCGCGCTCCAAGCATCGTCACGCGGGCCACGGAGCTCGGCGATTGCGATCAAGGCGTCGAACTGCACAGGTCCGCCATTGAACACCACTGCGGGTGGTGAGGTGAGCTCCATCCACTGCTCGAGCCCGTCGATCCAGGTCTCGTCAGTGGGCTGATTCAACACCACACCGACGGCGCCTTCGACGCTGTGCTCCATCATGTAGACCACCGATCGGTCGAAATTCGGGTCGTCGAGCGGTGGCGTCGCCACCAACAGCATGCCGCGAGTGGTCCCGTAAATGGAATGCACTCCGCTATTCTGGCGTTGAGACTCGCTGAAGGTTCGCCCTCCGAGCTTTCAAGGGAGAAACAAGTCCGATGTTCAAGAAGTTTCTTGGTGGTGTTGCGGTTGTCGCGGGCGTGGTCGTGGCCGGAATCATCGGCTTTCAATTGCTGGATTCGCCGTTCTCCACCGTCACCAAAGACCATTCGCCTCCGCCCGTTCTCACTGAACTTCGTGATCTTTCTGATTTTCATGCCGCTCAGGCTCAGTTCGAAGTGACCCTCGACCTCGAGAAGGACGTCAAGTACATACCCAGCGCCATTGCAGGCGAGCGGGTGCAATTCATCGGGGTCGGCACGGTCGACGCCGTGGTCGACTTCAATGCCATTGGTGCCGGCGCCGTCCAGATCAGCGACGATGCCAAGTCGGTCATCGTCACGCTGCCCAGCGCCTACGCCATGGATCCGGTTCTCGACCACGACGAGAGTCACGTGATGAACCGCGACCGAGGTCTCTTCAACCGAATTGCGGGGGTTTTCAACGACAACCCGACGAGCGAGGCGAGCCTCTACGACGCGGCCATGAAGAAGATGGCCGACTCAGCTCGCCAGACCGACCTTCTCGATCGTGCGCAAGAGCACACGACCTTCGTGCTGACGTCGATGCTGAAGGCGATGGGCTTCGAGAAAATCGACATCGTCTTCCAGGTCAACAGCGCCACCATCTGACGCAAACATTGATTGCATAATCATGCGTTGAACTGTATGATCATTCGCTGTGAAGCGAGTCGGCATCATTGGTGCATCCGGTTACACAGGCGCAGAACTGCTCAGGCTGTGTGCCCAACATCCTGAGTTCGAGGTGGTCTATGCCACCGGCGATACGCAAGCCGGCTCGCTGGCCAGTGGTCTGTATCCGAGCCTCGCCGCGCAGTACCCGAATCTGGTGTTCGACGAGTTCGACCCTGCGAAGGCACGGGACCTCGACATCGTCTTCCTCGGGTTGCCGCACGAGGCATCGATGGCTCTGGCGCCGGAGTTGCACGGCCACGTGGGATGCCTGGTCGACCTGTCCGCTGCGTTCCGTCTGAAGGACGCATCGCTGTATCCGACGTGGTACGGATTCGAGCACGACCAACCTCAGCTCTTGGCGGCGGCGGTGTTCGGCCTGCCCGAGCTGCATCGCGCTGATCTCAAGGAAGCGACGCTGATTGCGACGCCCGGCTGTCACGTGACCGCAGCGACCCTCGCACTCGAACCGCTGGTCGAGGCGGGAATGATCGAGACCAGCGGCGTGATCGTCAACTCGATCACCGGCGTCAGCGGCGCCGGAAGGGCGCTGAAGCACACGTCGATGTTCTGCACAGTCGACGAGGACGTCAATGCATACGGCCTGCTCGACCATCGTCACACACCCGAGATCGAGCAGGAGACCGGCGCGCAGGTGCTTTTCACGCCACACCTCGCGCCGCTCAGCCGTGGTCTCCTCGCGACGTGCTACGCCAAACCGACCGGCAACGTCACGACAGCATCGTTGCTCGCGACGCTCGCCGGTCGATACCGCGCCGAACCGTTTGTGGTGGTGCGTCCGGCGTCGCCCTCGACCAAGGCGACGCTCGGCAGCAACACCGCGCACATCACCGCGCGCTACGACAAACGCACCAACACCGTGATCGCGATTTGTGCAATCGACAACCTCGCAAAGGGGGCGTCGGGCGGTGCGGTGCAAGCAGCCAACGTCGCGCTCGGTCTGCCAGAGACCGCTGGCCTCTCAAAGGTGGGGATGTTCCCGTGAGCGGAGCAGCAGCAGCGGATCGCGCCGCCACCCTGGTCGAGGCGCTTCCATACATCCGTCGGTTCGCCGACCAGGTCGTCGTCGTCAAGTACGGCGGCAACGCCCTGGCGGGAGCGTCGGAGGTCGACGCACTAGCGCTGTTTGCTCAAGACATCGTGTTGATGCGCCAGGTCGGCATGCGACCGGTGGTCGTGCACGGCGGGGGTCCGCAGATCAATGAACTGATGGGCCGTCTTGGGAAGCAGAGCGAGTTTCGCAACGGACTACGGGTCACCGATGGGGAAACAGTCGACATCGTTCGCATGGTGTTGATCGGTCAGGTCAATCCGCAAATCGTCGCGGCCATCAACGTGCACGGACCACTCGCCGTTGGCGTCTCGGGTGAGGATGCCGGGCTCATTCGCGCTGTTGCGCGTCATGTCGACCTCGGCTTCGTCGGCGATGTCGATTCGATCAATCCGACGATCCTCAACGCCCTGCTCGACGATGAGTTCATCCCTGTGGTCGCGACCATCGGTACCGATGTGCGCGGTCAGGCCTTCAACATCAATGCAGACACCGTTGCCGGCGCAATTGCCGAGGCACTCGGCGCCGAGAAACTGGTGTATCTCACCGACATCGAAGGGCTGCGCCGCGACATTGACGACGCCGAATCGCTCATCCGGCAGACGACACCAGACGAACTGTGCGAGTTGATGGCCGATGGGACGATCGCAGGCGGGATGATCCCGAAGGTCGAGAGCTGCGTGCATGCCGTGCGCAGTGGTGTGCGCCGCGCGCACATCCTCGACGGAAGGATCGCTCACGTTCTGCTGCTCGAGATCTTCACCGACGAGGGGATCGGGACGATGGTCCAATGAAGGCACACGCATTCGACACGTCGGCGGCACCGACCGTCTGCCCCTTCATGCCGGTGTTCGGCGCGCCGCAGGTGATGTTCGTCCGCGGCAGCGGGACCGAACTCTGGGACAGCAACGGGAAGCGGTATCTCGACTTTCTGGGCGGGTTGGCAGTCGTTGCAATCGGGCATTCGCATCCGCGTATCACCGAGGTGATCTCCCAGCAGGCGGCGACGCTGATGCATGTCAGCAACCTGTTCGCCACCGACAAGGCGGCGGAAGCAGCGATCAAAATCGATGCACTACTGACCGAGGCGACCGGGGCGGTCGGTCAGGTGTTCTTCTGCAACAGCGGCGCAGAGGCCAACGAGACAGCACTGAAGCTTGCGCGCAAATTCGGGGGTCGCGGGCGGCACGGCGTCGTGAGCGCCTTCGGCAGCTTTCACGGACGCACGCTCGCTGCGTTGGCAGCCACCGGACAGCCAGCGAAGCATGAGCCATTCTTCCCGATGCCCGACGGCTTTCGTCATGTCGTCTACAACGACATCGACGCGCTCGAGGCATCAATCGACACGACGATCGCCGCGGTGTTGCTCGAGCCGGTGCAAGGCGAGGGCGGCGTCGTGCCGGCCGACGATCAGTACCTCCGCGACGCGCGAGCGCTGTGCGACGAGCGTGGACTTTTGTTGATGGTCGACGAGATTCAGACCGGCTTCGGTCGCACCGGTGAATGGTTCGGGTTCCAACATGCCGGCATCGTGCCCGATGTGGTGACGATGGCGAAGGCGATGGGCAACGGCTTCCCGGTCGGAGCCACCTGGGCCAAGCTGGATGTTGCTGCTGTGTTCCAACCAGGCGATCACGGCAGCACGTACAGCGGCACGGCGTTGGCCACAGCCGTCGTCAGCGCGGTCATCGACGAGATGCGGCGCATCGACGCGCCGGGTCTGGCGGCCAAGCGGGGCGCCTATCTCGGTGCCAAGCTCAGCAAGTTGTCCGGTGTCGCAAGTGTCCGCGGCCGTGGGCTGCTTCTGGCTGCCGAGCTGGAGGAAGGCAGAGATGCCAAAGCGGCGTACGCGGCGCTGCTCGAGCTCGGATTGGTCACCAATGCCGTCACGCCGACCTCGTTGCGGTTCGCACCTCCGTTGACTGTCACTGATGCTGAACTGGACGAGGCCGTGGCCATGGTGGAAACGGTGCTGCGATGAGGCATCTGCTCAACGTGACGGATCTCTCCGCCGACGAACTCGAGCTGGTGCTGCAACTCTCCGAGCGCACCGATCTCCCACCGGTGTTGGCTGGACTCGGCGCGGCACTCATCTTCGAGAAGCCCTCCAACCGCACGCGTCAATCGATGGAGGTCGCAGTCGCCCAACTCGGTGGCCATCCCGTCTACACGCGCGGCGAAGAGGTGGGGTTCGACGTCCGCGAATCGGTTGAGGACGTCACCCGAGTGATGGCCGGGTATCACGCGATCCTCGCGGCGCGCGTGTTCGATCACGCGGTCGTCGAGCGAATGGCATCGATCAGCAGCGTGCCGATCGTCAACATGCTGAGCGACTACTCACATCCGTTGCAGGGACTTGCCGACACGTTGACGATGCAACAACTGCACGGCCCGCTGGCCGGACAGACCATCGCATACGTCGGCGACTACAACAACGTGTCACGGTCGTTAGTAGAAGCCTGCGTGCTCCTTGATGCCGACGTGATGCTCGGGTGCCCGGTGGGATACCACGCGTCCGACGCCGAGCTCGAACGGCTGAATTTCATCGGCGGAGGCAGCGTCCGACAGGTTCATCGCCCGCATGACGCGGTTGCCGGAGCGATCGCCGTGCACACCGATACGTGGACGTCGATGGGCCAAGAGGCCGAGAAGGACGATCGCAAACAGGCCTTCGAGGGCTACACGGTGACCGAGCAGATGATGGCGAACGCCGCCGCAAACGCAGGCTTCTATCACTGCCTGCCGGCATACCGCGGTTACGAGGTCGCCGAAGATGTGATCGATGGTCCGCACAGTCACGTGATCGCCCAGGCGCACAACCGGCTCCATGCCGCTCGCGGCGCGTTGGCGTTCCTGATGGGCGTGCGCTGATGGCCAGCAAGGTGCAACGCCAGCAAATCATCGGCAAGCTCATCGGCAAGCACGCTGTCACCAACCAACCGCAGCTGGTGGACCTCTTGGCCGACGAAGGAATTGCGGCGACCCAGGCGACCGTTTCGCGCGACCTCGAGGATCTGGGAGCTGTGAAGGTACGAGTGCCCGGCGGCGAGACGGTCTACGCGATTCCGGAGTACGAGCCGGCAAGGATTGCTCCGGAGGACCAGCTTCGCCGTGTGATGGGCGAGTGGGTTGCGGAGGTCAAGGTGTCGGCAAACCTTGTCGTGTTGCGCACACCACCCGGCTGCGCGCATGTGGTCGCCTCGGCGATCGATCGCTCGGGGATGAGCGGACTCATCGGCACCGTCGCAGGTGACGACACGTTGATGTGCGTCGCCGAGGAATCCCTCGGTGGACAGGCACTCGCCGCGCACCTGCGCGAACTGGCCGGCCTGTCATGAGCCAGGCAGACGGCCCCACCGGCAAAGCGAAGTCGGCCGGTGGCGGGGGAGGGATCCCCTCCGCATCGGAGGACGTTGGAGTTGGGGCCCCAACCGGGCGAGCATTGTGGCACGGGAGATTCGAGGGCGGGCCGGCAGCAGAATTGATGGAGTTCACCGAGAGCTTGTCGTTCGATCGGCGACTGTGGTCCGACGACGTCGCCGCATCGGTCGCTCACGTGCTCGGCTTGGCGCACTCGGAAATCATCACCGAATCCGAGGCAGCGTCGATGATCGCGGCACTGGATCGCGTCTCGGAGGAGATGACCGCCGGCGCCTTCGTGTTCGCCGAGAGTGACGAAGACATCCACACCGCCATCGAGCGGCGCGTCACCGAGCTCGCCGGGCCAACCGGCGCAAAGCTACATACCGGCCGTAGTCGCAACGACCAATCGGCAACCGGAGTACGGCGTTGGATGAAGCGCGAGCTGATGCTGGTCGCTCAACGAATCGTCGACCTGCAGTCGGTGCTTCTCGATCGAGCACGCGCCGCGGGCGACGTCTACCTGCCGGGCTACACGCACTTGCAGCGCGCTCAACCAGTGCTGCTGTCACATCATCTGTTGGCGCACGGCTGGGCGCTCGGGCGCGACGTCGAGCGCATCCTCGACGCGATGGAGCGAATCGATGTCTCCCCGCTCGGTGCCGGCGCATTGGCAGGGTCCTCGTTGCCGCTCGATCCGGATTTCACCGCCAGCAGGTTGGGCTTTGCTGCCCGATTCGAGAACTCGATGGATGCGGTTGGCTCACGGGATCATGTCGCCGAGGCGTTGTTCGCACTCGCCGTGGTCGCGATCGACCTCTCGCGCATCGGCGAGGAGTTCGTTCTGTGGACCACCGAGGAGTTCGGATTCGCTCGTCTCGACGACGCCTACGCAACAGGGTCGTCGATGCTTCCGCAGAAGAAGAATCCCGACATCGCCGAGCTCGCGAGAGGTAAAGCGGGCCGGCTGATCGGGAACCTCACTGGGTTCCTGGCGACGATGAAGGGTCTGCCGCTCAGCTACAACCGTGACTACCAGGAAGACAAGGAGCCGCTGTTCGACTCGGTCGATCAGATTCGTCTCGCACTCGGAGCGGTCACGGGCATGATCGCGACCGTCACGTGGGTACCGGAGCGCATGCAGGCTGCGGCGGATGCAGAGTCGACCGCGGCGACAGACCTCGCCGAGTGGCTGGTGCAGCGCGGCACACCGTTTCGCGAGGCGCATGCGATCGTTGGCACCCTCGTGCGCCGCTCGCTGGACGGCGAAGGCGCGCTGAGTGCCCTCGTCGAGGCCGACCCGGTGCTCGGTCCCGACGCGGCGGCGTTGGTCGCGCCAGGTGTGTCGGTCAGACGCCGAGTCACGGCCGGCGGAGCAGGCCCCGATGCGGTTGCACATCAGATCGACCGATATGCCGCGCACCTCGAACGGTTGCGCACCGCCGTCGCGTGAAGCGTCTCCCGCACCAGTTCTTCGAGCGGCACTCCACGGAAGTCGCGCCCGACCTTCTCAACAAGCTCTTCGTCGTGGGCGGGAGAGCCGGTCGGATTGTCGAAGTCGAGGCGTATAGCTCGGATGACCCCGCAGCGCATACGTTTCGAGGGCGCACGAAGCGAAACGAGGTGATGTTCGGGCCTGCCGGCCACCTCTACGTGTACTTCATCTATGGCATGCACTACTGCGTCAACATTGTGACGGGGCCGCAGGACGATGGACAGGCGGTGTTGATCCGGGCGGTGGTCGTCGACGGCGTCGATCCGCGCCTGACCAATGGGCCGGCGAAGCTGTGCCGTGTCCTTGGAATCGACATGTCGACCAACGGCGCCCGGGCGTTCATCGCCGACGACGGTGTGCCCCCGCCGCTCGAGCCGCGCGTCGGCCCGCGGATCGGAATCACAAAGGCTGTCGATTGGCCGCGACGCTGGCGGGTCGGCTGAACACAACCCGACCCGCAACGTGTGTGGGTTTCGATCGAGGGAGCTGGCAACATGGATGGCAATGGATCTGCTTGCCGAACTCGACGCCCGCGGGCTCGTTCATGACACGACCGATCGCGAGGCGCTCGCGGCGCGATTGGCAACGGGTAACGTTGGGTTGTACATCGGGTTCGATCCGACTGCCGACTCATTGCATGCCGGCCACCTCGTGGGCCAGCTGTTCATGCGTCGCTTCCAACTCGCAGGGCATCGTCCGTTCCCGCTCGCGGGTGGGGCAACCGGAATGGTCGGCGATCCCGGCGGCCGCAGCGAGGAGCGCAATCTGCTCGACGACGACACGCTGCGCCACAACGTCGAGTGCATCAAGGTGCAACTGTCGAAGCTGCTGGATTTCGAGCCGGGTCCCTACCAGGCGACGTTGGTCAACAACGCCGACTGGACGCACCCCATCACGATGCTCGAGTTCCTCCGTGACGTCGGCAAGCACTTCACGGTCAATCAAATGATCGCGAAGGACTCGGTCCGGTCGCGCCTCGACAGCGAGAACGGGATCTCCTACACCGAGTTCAGCTACATGCTGTTGCAGGCCAACGACTTTCGTCACCTGTATGAACAGCACGACGTCGAACTCCAGGCCGGGGCATCGGATCAGTGGGGCAACATTGTTGCCGGCGTCGACTTGATCCGACGCCGCCTCGGCAGCCAGGCATATGCCATGACCCATCCGCTCATGACCAAGAACGACGGCGCCAAGTTCGGCAAGTCGGTCGGCGGGGCGATCTGGCTCGATCCGGAGCGCACGTCGCCGTATCAGTTCCGACAGTTCTGGGTGCAGTGCGACGACGAGATGGTCGGCACCTACCTGAAGATGCTGTCGCTACGACCGCTCGCCGAGATTGACGAACTTGCGGCGCTGCAGGCGGCGGCGCCCGAGAAACGCTCTGCCCAACGCGCTCTCGCCGACGAGATGACTGCCCTGGTACACGGTCGTGAGGCCGCAGAGACGGCCCGCGAGGCCGCTGACGTGTTGTTCGGCGCGGATCCCACAAGCGCATCGCAGGGGGCTCTGGAGGCGGTCGCCGCCGAGGTGCCCCTCGTCGCGCTGCCTGCTTCGCTTGACGGCGTCCGAGTACACGAATTGCTCGTTCAAGCAGGAGTAGCGAAGTCGAACGGCGAGGTTTCACGCCTGCTCGGCCAGGGGGCCGTTCGAGCGGGAAATCGTGTGCTCGACTCTGACGGCTTGGTGTCCTCATCAGACCTGCTCAGGGGACAGTTCCTGCTCATCCGCAAGGGAAAACGCGACTTTGTCGTCGGAAAATCTTTGGGAGAAGGTTGACGCTTCCACCCCTGGTAGATAATGTAGCTAGTCGCCTCGCACGGCCGTTCGGCCCGCGAGACCAGGCACCAACAGAGGGCTTCGGCTCCTGCGTGCCAGCGCTACGACATCGTACTTCGTGCGGCGTCTCGGCTCCTTGAAAACGGAAGAGAAGACTGAACGCCAATGCGGGCAGCGATG
>JBDTWJ010000077.1:0-16717 GCA_040006755.1 Ilumatobacteraceae bacterium
GTCATCTGAGCATGTTGATAGCGACAGTTCGTACGGTGTTCAAGCCGACGTCAGTCGACGTAGCCCAGAACTCCCATCTCCGGCATGTCCATTCCCTCGATCTCTATTGCCTCATCGGGACGGATGCCGCCCTTGGTCATCTTGTCCTGAATCTTGAAGAAGGCGAATGCGATACCGAAGATGACGGTGACCAGTACGAGCGCGCCGACAAGCTGCGCACCGAATTGCCCGAACTTACCTTCGATCAATCCTTCGATCTTCACAGGGTTGCCGGCGTCATCGATTGCACCGTTCCATCCGGCTCCATACAGACCGTTGGCGAAGATTCCGACCGACAGCACACCAAAGAGGCCACCGACACCATGGACGGCAATTGCACCAACGGGATCATCGATGCCCTTGCGCTCGATGAACATCGCTGCCTCGATGACCAATATCGCGGCGACCGCACCGATCACGGCGGCAGCCCACGGCGCAACGAACGCACAAGGCGCCGTGATCGCGACGAGCCCGGCCAGCATGCCGTTGACCATCATGCCTGGATCGGGCTTACCGGTCTTGGCCATCATGTAGTACATCGCTACAACTGCGCCGATAGCGGCTGCAATGGCTGTGTTGGTCGCAACCGTTGCGAACTGAACGTCCGTGACGGCAAGCGTCGATGCGGCGTTGAAACCGAACCAGCCGAACAGAAGGATGAAACACCCGAGCTGAGCCATCGGAATGTTGTGACCGGGAATCACGTTCGGCTTGCCGTCAGGTCCGTACTTCCCGATGCGTGGTCCGAGGACGATCGCTCCGGCGAGGGCCGCAACACCGCCGACTGCGTGCACCACGCCGGATCCGGCAAAGTCGACGTATCCGGTACCAAGGCTCATCGTGTCCCACGTCTTCGCGAGCCAACCACCACCCCAAGTCCAGGCCGCGAATATCGGGTAGTACACGCCTCCACAGAACAAGCCCCAGATGGCAAAGCTCTTCCATTTCCAACGCTCCGCCATTGACCCGGTAGGAATCGTCGCCGTCGTGTCCATGAACGCGGCCATGTACAGGAAGAACGCAAGCAGTGCTGGGGTTGCGCTGTTGCCGAGGTGGTCCCATCCCTTCCACAGGAATGCCCAATTGCCAGAGCCGATCAATGGCTTGGCGCTCATCGGTGCATCCAGGCCAAACCCTGCAAAGCTGTAGCCGCCGAAAGCCAACGGGAAGCCGAGGAACAAGAATCCGACAAAGCCAAGGCCGAAGATTGCGAAGTTCGTGCTCATCACATGAGCAGCGTTCTTCTTCTGGGTGAAGCCGGTCTCGACGAGGGCGAAACCTGCCTGCATGAAGATGACGAGCACGGCGCCGATGACCACCCATAGCAAGTTCGTCTGCGTCGCGAGTACCGCGACTGGATCCTCGTCGGCGGCGAATGCTGTTCCGCCGATGAGCAAGGTGGTGAGGCCGGCGCCGAGAGCGCCGCCAAGGGTGTAATTGAGTGCTTTGCGCACTACGAGTCCTCCCAAGTCTGTAGGGGCGAGTTTTTGCACGGCTGTCGGCGGCGCTGACGTCAGTCGGGGGGACCATAACGATCGAACGTTTCTCCTCCATCGCCACGTTGTTTCCGTTGTATGGCGATCCTGCGCGTCCAACTTGCACGCTGTGAGATCCGGTCTTCAGACGCGCGATGACGTGGTCCAGCGGAAGGGGGATGCTGTCACCCACAGACGATGGACGATCGGTGACGTGGTGATCGATCTCGACGCGGGCGACAGCGGCACATGATTTAGGCGTCGCTCAGCCGACGGATTCGCCAGCGTCGCGGCTCATGCCCTTCGAGCTTCGACCGTACCCGGCCCATCGCCGCGGCATCGATCTTGCGGCCGAGACGATCCGAGATCGCAAAGCGGTCGCGGATCTGGCCGTCGGACGATGCGATTCTCGCGGTATGGACGATCAGGCCTGCGGCAGCGAATGCGGCGCTGACGGCCTGCAACGCTCCGAGCTGATCAGGCCCACGAACGATGCAGACCGTATGCCAAGGCATCGAGTCGTTCTGAAACTCGAGAGCCAGGTCGTGCATCGTGTGAAGCGTCAACTGCTTTCGTAGCTGTACTTGCATCGCCAAAGCGAGCAGCCGCGGCGACGGTCGCGTACGTGATCGAACGGTAAAGGTATCGAGCACTGCGCCGTCGGGCCAGGTCGCGATATCGGCAGCGACCACATCAAGGCCAGCCTCGGCCAATACGTTCGACAGGCGTGACAACAAGCCAGAGGTATCGCGGCAGGCGACGTCGATCTTCCAGTGGTCAATCTCCGGATCAGGACTGACGGCGACGCGAACGATCCCTGCGCGGGGCAATGGCTCCACCAACTGGGCTTGCCGTGCCAATTCAACCGGATCGTGCGACAGCAAATATGAAGCCGCCGCGTGGTTCAACCTCTCGATGATGGCAGGTGATGCGGCGAGGCGTTGCGCAGCGTGCATCCTCGCCGCCGCAAGATTGGTCGCACCACCACCTGTGATCGCAGGGTGATCAAGCGCCTCCTGAACCAACGCGTAGCGCTCGTCGAGCGCCTCCTGCCGCCAGCGGGGCAGTTCGCCGTACGCCGCCGCCAAGGCGTAGGCGCGACGCGCCTGTATCGGGCTGGCGAGGTGGGTGGCCAACTGCAAGATCTCCAACTCGTCAAAGACGTGAGTGTCACCGGCGCCCGATCGAAGCAAATGAGCATCAGCGACAATGCTGGCAAGCCGATCGGCGTCGGCGACACGACCGAGGCGAACGAGCAGATCAACGGCGCATTGCATGTCAGTCGAAGACTCGTCACAGACATCGGCCGCGAGGGCAGCAAGAACGAGATCGTCGTCGCCACCGAAACTATCGGGAGCGACCTCGCGCAGTCGTTCCAGCACAGGAAATCGAAGGGCGCCGAGAGGATCAAGGTCGCGGATATCGGCTCGACGGCGTGCCAGCGAACTCGCAACCTCGGGCAGTGCTCGTTCGAGCACACCGGTCACTTCTAGAAACCGCCACGCCCGCGAATCGTGAGATCGCAACACCGCGATCAACGCCGATGTGTCGTCCGGATCGAACACCAGCGGTACGTCGCGGTTTCGCCCGAACCAGTCGAGCAGGTCGTCACCCGGATTTGCTCGATCGAGAAGTTCGGCGGTGCGTAGCGCGATCGCCACAGTCGAACTGATTGGAGGCACGTCTCGCAGATGGACGCGGTCTCCAACCACTGCGAGCCAACCGTCCGCCGGCTCGGCAATGAGATTGGTCGCATCCGTCGCTCGAGTCGAGACATTCCGGCCGATGCGGAGGCGTAAAAGAGGCGGTGTCGCCATCGTTGTGACCAGCACCATGACGAGCAGCGCGCCGTAGAGGTCCTTGTCGAGCACCCCGTTGGAGAGGCCGATGCTGGCGAAGATCAGGCCCACTTCGCCCCGCGGAATCATGCCAAGACCGATGAGCAGTTTGTCGGTGCGCGTGCCAAACGCGCCAACCGCAGACGCAATCTTGCCAGCGACTCCAACCCCTGTCAGCACGGCGGCAAGACTCAGAACACTGGGCTTCGTCATCGCTCCGATGTCGGCGTTCATTCCGATCTGTACGAAAAAGACCGGGATCAACACGTTGCCTATCGCTCCGAGATCGCGAGACACCCGCTCGTGATGATCGCTGCGGCCCAGCGACAATCCAGCCATGAAAGCGCCGATGATGAACGCCAACTTCGCCGTGTCAGCCAGTTTGGCAAAGCCGAGCGTGAGGACGAGCGCAGCGATGACGATCGTCGCGCCCGAACTCGCTCGACGGTGGATGATGTCGAGCAAGCGGGGGACCAGGAGCAATCCGACGATTCCGGTTGCCAGCAGGAATGCAACCGCGAGACCAAGGGTGCCGGCGACGGTACCCAAGCCGACGGAATCGCCGCTGACGACCTTGACGACAACCGTGAGTATGACCAGGCCGATGACATCGTCGGCGACCGCGGCGCCGAGCACGATCCGCGCCTCGGTCGTCGCCAGAGCGCGAAGGTCACCGAAGACGCGAGCGGTGATGCCAACGCTCGTCGCCGTCAGCGCTGAGCCCAGGAAGATGGCCGTCTTCACCTCCTCGCCAAATGCGACTCCGGTGACGGCACCTCCCAAGAACGGCAGGGCGATGCCGACGACCGCGACCAACATCGACGCCCGGCCGACCTTGCCGAGTTCTGCGACGTCCATCTCCATGCCGACCTGTAGCAATAGGAGGAGCACTCCAATCTCGGCGAGCACACCGATCGAGACCCCGCGATCACCTGTCAAGTCGATCAGCTCCAACACCGATGGCCCGATGATGATGCCAGCCGCGATCTCGCCAAGGACCGCCGGTATCCGAACCTTCTCAGACATCTCAGCCGCAAGTCGCGCCGCTGCGAGCACGATCAGAAGATCAAGAAGCAGTCGCGCGATATCAACGCCTTCTGTCGCGGCAAGCACCTGCTAGGCGAGCGAAATCGCGCGCTCGGTATTGGACATCGCTTCAAAAGATATGCACAGCAACGTTTCGCTCGTGTTGGCAGCATGTGAACGGCGTATGAACTGCGCTTGAGCTGTCATAACACCCTCCGCCCACTACCAAGGCAGTGTGGCTTCGATTCGACGCCGATGGTGAGGATCGACCATTTCCGGATCCCGTCAGCACGCGGCGGCTTGTTGACTTGGTGCCCGACGAAGCCCTGGTCTCCGAGAACGTCTCGGGCAACCGCGTCCCGTGTGGGTGACTGAGGGGTCGGGGGAACCTGAGCCAGTATGCGTGAATGAACGAACGGTTCGACGCAGATCTCGTAGTGGTCGGCCTGGGGTCTGCCGGCCTCACCGCTGCCGACGTCGCTGCGCGACTGGGGCTACGAGTTGCGGCAATCGAGCGCGGTCGGCCAGGCGGTGACTGTTTGTGGACGGGTTGCGTGCCGTCGAAGGCACTGATCGCGGCCTCGTCCGCGGCGCGCCAGATGAGGAGCGCAGACGTGTTCGGCCTGCCTACACTGTCGATCGCTATCGACGCGGCGGCGGTGTGGCGGAGCATGCGAGCAGTTCGCGAGCGGATCGCGGCAGGCGACGACGATCCTCGACGTCTCGAGGCGATGGGGATCGCCCTTCACTGGGGTGACGCCCGGGTTGTCGGCCCGCATCAGGTCGAGGTCTCCACCGATTGCGGGCCAGTGATGGTCACGGGTGAGGTGATCTTGGTGTGCACCGGTGGTCATCCGGTCGTGCCGTCGATCGCGGGTCTGGTCGAGGAGGGGTACTTGACCAATGAGACGCTGTTCGACCTCGAGCAGGTGCCCGAGCGGATGGTGTTCATCGGGGGTGGCCCGATCTCGGTCGAGCTGGCGCAAGCCTTTGGGCAGCTGGGGATCGTCACGACGGTCTTGCAGTCGGGCGATCGGGTCCTGGAACGTGACGAGCCGGAGCTGGTCGATGAATTGGTCGCCGTCATTGTGGCTGAGGGCGTCGAGGTGTGTTGCGGAGTCGAGGTGTGCAGGGTGGAGCCAGGGCCGGTCGTGGTTGGCACGGTGGGTGGTGTCGAGCGTCGATGGGCGACGGACGCGGTGGTGGTTGCCGTTGGCCGTTTCGTCGATGTCGATGCGCTCGGCTTGCGCGATATCGGTGTAGAAGTCGGCGCCCATGGGGTGGTCGTCGACGATCGTGGCCGCACCGCGGTTGCCTCCATCTATGCCGCTGGCGACGTGACGGGTCGCGAGTTGTTCACTCACGCGGCTGCTCATCAGGCTGCGGTCGCTGTTCGCGACGCGTTCTATCCAGGACGGGGAAGATCCGCCGGCGTGGTGCCGTGGGCGACGTTCACCGACCCGCCGCTGGCGCATGCGGGCCTCACCACCTCGCAGGCTCGTCAGCGCTTCGGCGAGCGCCGTGTTCGCGTGCACAGGTGGTCGCTGGATCACAACGATCGAGCGCACGTCGAACGGGCATCGGGCAGCATCGTGCTCGTCGAGCGGGTGGGCTGGCTGCGCTCCACACTGGTTGGCGCTCATTTGCTCGCTCCGGGAGCGAGCGAGCTGATCAATGAACTGGTCGTTGCCATCGAGCGGAAGATGAGCGTCGCAGATCTTGGCGGCGTGGTCCACGTGTACCCCACGATCGCGACGAGCGTGCAGCAGCTCGGTGGGCGAGCGGCGATGGAACGGGCCCGGCGCTACCGTTGGCTGCGCAAGCGCTCGAGGAGGCGATGGTGACGCTGGTACGGCTGACGAACGAGCGGTGGGGCTTTCGGTCGAACTGCTTCGTGTGCGAACCGACCAACGGTGTCGGTCTGCGGCAGCCTTTCTTCCATGATGTCGATGCCGGCCTGGTGGTCGCCGATATCGAGCTCGGCGATGCCCACTCCGGTGCGCCTTCATACGTGCACGGTGGCGTGCAGTTGGCGTTGTTGGATGAAGCGATGGCGTGGGCGGCGATCGCCATCGCCGGCAGGTTCGCGGCGACCGCATCGTTTTCGTCTGAGTTCCACCATCCGCTGAAGATCGATCGCACGTATAGATTGGAGGCGTCGATCGACGGTCGCACGGCCGCAACCCTGTCGTCGGCGGCACGGATCGTGGATGACCAGGGCCGGGTGCGCACCTCGGCCGCGGCGACGCTCGTCGTGTTGTCGGCGGCCCAGGCCATCGACGCTGGCGCCGCGCTGGGCGCCTCGACGGAGGGTTTCACCCGAACGTGAGCGTCCGCTCGCACGGCGCTGCCGTCCCGCTCGCTGCGCTCGTCGGCTACCTCGCCGGGACGGTGCCATCGGCGTCGCTGGCGAGTCGGCTGGCGTCTGGCGGCGCTATCGATCTGCGGACGGTCGGCAGCGGCAACCCCGGCGCGCTCAACGCGGCACAACAGCTCGGCACTATGTGGGGAGTCGGCGTCCTCGTCGCCGACGCGGCCAAAGGATTCTTCGGCGCACTCGCTGGCCGGCGCCTTGCCGGCCCGACCGGTGCGTATCTCGCCGCCACGATGGCGATCGCCGGGCATGTCGTGCCCGTGTGGAGCGGGTTCCGCGGCGGCAAGGGCGTGGCCACGTCGGCCGGGGCATGCCTGGCCGTCTTCCCCGCGTACTTCCCCATCGATGCGGCGGTTGCCGTTGCCGGAGCGGCAGGCACGCGGAGCCCGGAGACCGCGATCCGCATCTCGTCGCTGGCTTGGACCCTCAGTGCGATCTTGTGGTGGCGCAAACGTTGGCAGAACGCGTGGGGACCGCCCGCGACCGCTGGCCTACCGGCGTTCGCAGCATCTGGGTCGGCGATCATCGTCGCCAAGTTCGCCCACTCGCGCGCAGCTAGACGCCGCCGATGACACCGCCGGTACGGGTCGTCACCGACTCCAATGCCATGATCCCGACGGCTCTGGTGGAGATACTGTCGATCACCGTGGTCCCCCTCACGGTGACGATCGGCGGGGAGGAGTTCGTCGAAGACGCGTCGCTGGACGTGCCAGCCGTCTACCGCCGATTGCGAGCCGGCGAGCCGGTCACCACCAGCGCTCCGTCTCCCGGTGCGTTTGTCGACGCCTACCGCACGCTCGGACCGGGTCCGATCGTGTCGGTACACATCGGAGCGGACTACTCGGTCACGCTCGACTCCGCGCGCTTGGGTGCCCGACTGAGCGAAGTCGACGTCGTCGTCGTCGACACCGGCACGGCCTCGTTCCTCGCCGGTTGCTGCGTGCTCTCCGCGGCCGAGGCGGCACGAGACGGGGCAGACCCCACCGCAGTCGTGGCCGCCTCACAACGTACCGCGCACGCGGTAGCGAGCGTCTTCACACTCGCCGAGGTCGAGCGCGCCCGCGCCGGAGGTCGCCTCGGGTCCGCTGGGACGAGCGTCACCGACGGCACGGCCGTTCTCCACGTCGATCACGCGGGCGTGTCGATGATCGGAACCGCGGCCACCTCCGATGTGGCGTCGGCGACGATGCTCGACCGGATCGTCGGTCTTCCCTTTCGGCTGCGCATCGGCGTGGGCGACGCCGACGCCGGGCCTGTGGTGGACGAACTCCTCACCGAACTGCGCCGCCGCCGCCCAGCCGATGACATCATTCGATACGTTGTCGGACCCACGGTCGCCGCCCACGCCGGAATGGGCACCTTCGGCGTTGTCTACCATCCGCTCGACGATTCCTCGGCGTAAGCCATTGAAGCGCTACGCCCACCTCGGTGTGATCTACGACGTCATATCGCTCGAAGTATTCCTCTACCGAAGACCGCGCAAGCGCCTGTGCGAGATCGTCGGGCCGATGCCAGGGGCGACCGTCGTCGATGTCGGCTGCGGAACCGGACTGAACTTGAGTTGGCTCCACCAAGCGGTCTCGCCCGGTGGTCGGGTGATCGGGCTCGATTCCAGCCCGAGCATGCTGGCCGCCGCGCAGCGACGAATCAGTCGACACGGCTGGAGCGGAGTGGACGTCATCAGGGGTGAGATCTCCCGCCTCGACGATGTCCTGGCCGCCGCCGACATCGCGCCTGATGCGTTCGTTGCGACGTTCGTCCTGTCGCTCTTGGACGACGTTGCGTCGTTTTGGGCGGCGGTCGAAGGTGCCGCGACCACTCGACCGATCCAGATTGCTCTTGCCGATCTCGGCGTCGCCACAGAAGGCCCACGGGTCGTGCGCGTGGTGCTCGCCGCACTTGCCGCGCTCGGTGGCGGACGGCGGTCGCGACGGCCGTGGCAACGACTGGCCACGCTTGATCCCGACATGATCCACGAATCGCTTCTCCTCGGTCACGTGCACCTCGCGGCCGGCTCGGTCCGGGGGGTGACTCAGCCCTGAAGATCGGTGAGCACGCTTCGCCAGCGCCAAAGCGGGTGGTTGTCGCCCGGCGTCGTAGCGTGTGCCGATGCGGGCCACGCTTCTGTCATCAAAGTACGTGGGACGCCTGGCGCCTAGACAGCGATGAGAATCGGTTCGCAGCTGCCTTGGTGCTTCGACTGGTACATGGCTCGGTCCGCCGCTGCGATCAGCGTGTCTGCCTCGAGCAGTGGGTCTGACGTCCAGGCGATGCCAGTGCTGGCTCGAATGCGCATGGGCACTCCTGCGACCACCTCGAGCGGAATCGTGAGTGCATCGATGAGACTTCGTACGCGAGCGTGAGCTAGATCGGCGTTGGCCGCCTGGGGGAGCACGATCAGGAACTCGTCGCCGCCGAGACGACCGATCACGTCGCCAGGCTGTGCGGCCAGCTGGAGCCGTGCCGCGGCTCGGGCGAGAAGCTGGTCGCCGGCGGTGTGGCCGAACGTGTCGTTGACTTCTTTGAATCCGTCGAGGTCGACGAACGCCACCGCGACTCCGATCGTCCCGTCTCGGCCGTCGGCGAGGAGGAGTTCGAGCGCGCTGATGACAGCCGAGCGGTTCAAGCAGTTCGTCAGTTCGTCGGTCGTCGCCCGGCGTTCGAGTTCTACCCGGAGCACGAACGCCTCGGTGATGTCGTCGATGCAGATCACGACACCAACGGGGTTGTCATTGCCTGTGGCGAGCGGCCTGATCTTGACTGCGCAGCGGCGCTGCTGCCCTCGCGTCGGATCGAACGTGACTTCCATCTCGGTTCCGAGCTCGCCCTCGAAGGCGGACTCGATTGCACGTGAGACCGTGTCTCGATCGCTTTCGGCCACTGCGTGCACGTAACTGTCGAGGGAGCCGTTGGCATCGACACCGGTCAGATCATGAACTCGCGAGTTGCTGAAGATGACAGCGCGACTTCGGTCCACGTGAACTACACCGGAGGGAAGGGCTTCGGTGAGCGTGGCGAGCAGCTGCTCGCGTTGGCGGAGCTCCTCCACTGCGGTCATCTCGTCGGAGATGTCGATCATGTCGCAGACAACGCAGCCGTCCTCACGGTCGAGCATGTTCGTGTTGGTGAGCTCCATCCAGATCCATGTGCCATCGGCGCGGCGGTGTCGGGCTCGGAGCCTCGTCGCTGCCCGGGGGCTCATCAACATCTCGATCCAGGCGTCCATCGCATTTTGCTGATCGTCAGGGTGGATCAGGTCGAGGGAGCGCATGCCGATCATCTCGGCTGCCTGGTAACCGAGGATCCGACAAATTCGGTCGTCGGCATGACGGATCATCGCCACGGCGTCCTTTTCGACGAGGCCGGTCTTCGGGACCACTTCGGGGCGATCCGCGAGCTCCGACGTCCAGTCGATAGCAGTGTCCGTGACGACCAGTCCGACCAGCACGCCGTGGGTGTCCCGCAGGTCGATGAGGTGACACGTGCCCGGTGATCCGTTGATGGCGACGATCGGGACTGCTGCGACTCCCGCTCGCTTGGCGCGCGCGAGGGCGTCGACGAGCGCTGAGCGAGATCCGGGGGCCACGACCTCCAGCGGACTTCGACCCACAAGCGATTCACGATCTCGCAAACCGACGCCCACCGGCCCTCGAACGAGGTTGCCATGAGTGTCCACGGCCGACACGGCGGCATCGGGATGGTCTGCCAAGAGTCGTTGCAGTGTGGCGAGTCGTGCATCACCGTCGGATCGAGCCGAGGTTTCCCCAGCTTCTGATCCGATCATCGCATGCCGCTTCTCTGATGTCGCTCGATGGTGTGAGTATCGACCGGGGGTACCAGAACCTGAACAATCTTTCTCGTACAGGCGGGCGCGATTACGAGCGAGTCTGCGCGAAAGGCTCAACTTCAGGTCGATAACGTCGATGTAAGCGGTGTGAAGTTGCTGGTCTCGCCGCAAAACCAGGTGGAGACATCGGCAGCACCGGATCTGGACACAGGACAGAATCGATGGGCCGAGCGGCCGGCGCTCGCTCGAGTGCTGAAGTTCCTTGTGCTGCTCGGGCCGATCGTCGTGTCTGTGGCCTTCGTGGCTGTCGTGAGTCGTGTCGTGCGACGTCCCGAGGCGTGGTACGCGGTGGTCGGCTGGTGGATCGGACTGACGCTCCTGTCGACGATGGTGCTCGCGCTGGTAGAACGAGCGATGCGCAGGTTCTTGCCGCTCGTCGCGTTGTTCAAGCTCTCGTTGGTGTTTCCTGATCACTCGCCATCTCGGTTCAAGGTCGCGATGCGAACGAACACGTTGCGTCAGCTGCAACGCACGCTCGACGAGGGCCAACTCGTCGGCCAAGCTGACTTTCAGGAGGCAGCCGAGCGGCTCGTCGCGATGGCGGCGGCGTTGAACGCACACGATCGGATGACTCGCGGTCACACCGAACGAGTTCGCGCGTACACGCTGATGATCGGGGAGGAGCTCCGCCTGCCGAAGGACGATCTGGACCGGTTGCACTGGGCCGGTCTGGTCCATGACATCGGCAAGCTCGAGGTGCCACCGTCGATCCTGAACAAACCTGGTCGGCCCGACGAGAACGAATGGGAGATCCTCAAGCAACATCCCGCGGCGGCGGTGCGGTTGATCGAACCACTTCGTCCATGGTTGGGTGAGTGGGCTGATGCAGCAAGTCAGCATCACGAGCATTGGGATGGCAAGGGCTACCCCCTCGGGCTCGCGGGCGAACAGATCACCCTGTCGGGCCGGATCGTCGCGGTGGCCGACGCGTTCGATGTCATGACGTCGGTGCGATCGTACAAGAAGGCAATGGCGCCTGAGGCGGCCAGAGCGGAGTTGCTTCGTTGTGCCGGGACACAGTTCGATGCCAACGTGGTCCGCGCATTCTTGAACATTTCCGTCGGCAAGCTGCGGCTGGTCATGGGGCCACTGTCTTGGTTGGCGCAGGCTCCTGCGCTCGGCAATGTCCCGATCGGTGCGGCCGCGGTGACGGTGGCCTCTTCGATCATCTCGATCGGTATCGCTGTTGCCACCGGACTCACCGGCGGCACTAGTCCTGCCGCTCCTCCGGTGGTCGAACTGGCGAGCGCGCCGACGGCGTCGACGATGCTGCTCGCGGGATTGGAGGACGAACGAGTCGAGCTCGACGAGGGCGCAGTTGCCGATGTCCGACCGACGTCGATTTCTGTCACGTCGGTGCCCGCCCACATGATCGTTGATTCCAGCTCTCCTCTTGCGCTGATCCCAGATCAAGACTGGTACGGGCGTACGTCAGGGGAGTATCAGGCATGTTGGGACGGCCATTGCTCGACCGCACGGATCGACATCGATGTCCAATCGGTCAACGATCGACCGATCGCTATGGCCGACGGGGCGACGACCCCCCAGGGCACGGTAGTGACGATCGACGTGCTTGCCAATGACTCCGACGTCGAGGATGCACGCCTGAGCCTCGAGAACGTGCGGCTCGATGCACCGGTCAACGAGGGCACCGCAACGCTGACGTCTGATCACATTGTGAGGTTCGAGCCGGCCACCGGCTTCGTCGGGACGACTCATCTCCAGTATCAGATCGCCGACGGCGAAGGTGCAACCGCGATGGGTGCGGTCACGGTCGTGGTCACTTCGGTCGATTCTCCGCCACACGCAGTCGACGACGACGTCTCGGTTCACGCCGGCTCGACCGACACGGTCGATGTGCTCGCCAACGACACCGATCTCGAGCACGATCCGCTGACGATCATTTCGATCACACCTCCGAGCATCGGAGAAGTCGTCCTCACTGCGAACAGCGTCACCTTCCGAGCACCAATCGCGGCCGAAGGACAGACGGCGTTCACCTACACCGTCGAGGACGGCAACGGTGGACGCGGTCAAGCGACCGTCCACGTCACCATCCTGAACGACATCCCCCCGCAGGCCACCCCGCTCGTACCGCTGCCGCCGGCGCCGATCGCGCGACCGATCGCCAACGATGATCAAGCCACCCTCCTTGAAGACTCCCAGCCGGTCGACATCAACGTGCTCATCAACGACTCGAGCGCCGACGGCAATGTCACGAACGACACGATCCACCTGACCGGGTCACCCACACTGGGCACGGCGCAAATCGTCGGGCAACGACTTCGATACCAACCGCACCCCAATGCGCACGGCACCGACCTCGTGACCTATGCGCTCTGTGAGACAACGAACGTGTGCGACACCGCCATCGTCACCGTCACCGTCACCCCCAGCAACGATCCGCCCGAATTTTTCGACGCGGGAATGGTCAATGTCACCGAAGACAGCGGCCCGACCTCGGTGGCCGGGTGGGCCAGTGGGATCACTGCCGGGCCGTCGAACGAGTCAGCCCAGAACGTGGGCTTCACCGTGGCGATCGACCGACCAGCGTTGTTCGCAGTGCTGCCCGCAGTCGACGTCCACGGCGCACTGAGCTTCACGCCCGCCGCCGACGCAAACGGCTCGGCGACGATCACCGTGACGGCGGTCGATGACGGCGGCACAAGCGACGGTGGCAACAACACGTCCACCTCGCACACTGCCACGATCGCGGTCGGCGCAGTCAACGACCCGCCGCACTTCGCTGATGCCGGCAATGTCAGCGTGCTCGAAGATGCTGGTCCCACGTCGATCGCCGGATGGGCGAACGCCGTGGCGCGCGGGCCGGTGAACGAGTCTGCCCAAAGCCTTGTCTTCGTCGTGAATGTCGATCAGCCCGCACTGTTCGCGAACGCGCCAACCATCGACACATCCGGAACTTTGGCTTTCACCTCAGCCGGCGAAGCCAACGGCACCGCCAGCATCACCGTGACCGCAGTCGACGACGGCGGCACGAGCAACAGTGGGACCGACACCTCGCTCGCCCACACCGCGACGATCACCATCACGGCGGTCAACGACCCAGTCATCGCCGCCGCAGACACGGCAACGATCAACGAAGACACTGCTACCGGGATCGACATCAACGTCCTCGCCAACGACACCGACGCCGACGGCGACACTCTCGCCATCGCGGCCTACAACACCGCGGCAATCGCCGGAGGCACCGTCACCGCACTCGGCGGTGGCTCATTCAACTACAC
This sequence comes from Ilumatobacteraceae bacterium, assembly GCA_040006755.1. Lineage (GTDB taxonomy): Bacteria > Actinomycetota > Acidimicrobiia > Acidimicrobiales > Ilumatobacteraceae > JAENVT01. The sequence goes on from JBDTWJ010000077.1 coordinate 13,845, forward strand.
ACCCGATCCCAACTTCAACGGTACAGAAACGTTCGACTACACCGTCACCGATGGCAACGGCAGCACCGACACAGCAACCGTGACCATCATCGTCGCCCCGACGCCTGACGCGCCCGTCGCGACGGCCGATGCTTACACCACCGCCGAAGACTCACCCCGCACCATCGCCGCCCCCGGCATCATGGGCAACGACTACGACGAGGACGGCGACACCCTCACCGTCACCCCAACACCCCTCACCGGGCCGACCAACGGAACTGTCACACTCGCTGCCAACGGCGGGTTCACCTACACCCCCACGACCGGGTTCGTCGGCACCGACTCGTTCACCTACCAACTCAACGATCCGACGGGCCGGACCGCTACTGGCACCGTCACGATGACCGTCGACTCCGGTGTCACCATGGGTGGCCTCTACCTCGGCACCACCCAAGCACTCGGCACTTGGAACATGACCGTTGGCCTTCCGGCCAACGCCACCCCAGAACCCGACCACGACGTCGACGGGTACCCCGGCATCACCGTCGCCAAAGACGGAATACTCGGCACCAAAACCTGGGTCCGCAACATCGCTGGGGTGCCTCTCGCGCTCAACGGACCCGTCACGCTCGAGCTCTGGAGCACCATCGAGAACTTCGAGACCAACAAGGACGGGCATCCCGACATCACCCTCTACGACTGCAACAACCTCGGATTCGGCTGCGTGACCATCGGACACACCGAATCGCACATCAAGGACTACAACGGTGGATTCGCCGGTTGGGTCAGGATCGACATCTCGCTCGGCAACATCAACCACACGTTCCCCGTTGGTCGACAACTCCGCCTCCAAGTCCAGCAGGGGCATCACGACCTGTGGATCGCCGCCACCAGCACTCGCCCCAGTCGGCTCTCCTACACCCTTGCCAACACGGCACCCGTCGCCAACAACGACACCGCTCCCGCCACCATCGAAGACGCAGGCACTCCGACCAACATCGACGTGCTCGCCAACGACACCGACGACAATCTCGACGTTTCCAGCGTCTCGATCGCCTCCGCGCCCTCCAAGGGAACCGCGACCCCGCAATCCGACGGCACGATCAATTACCAACCCGGCCCAAACAACAACGGCATCGACACCTTCACCTACCGGATCTGCGACACCGGTGGACTCTGTAGCACCGCCACCGTCACCATCAACATCGTTCCCGTCAACGACCAACCCACCTTCACGATCGGTCCCAACCTCACCGTCAGCTCCACCGACCCACCGTTCAACCAACCGAGCTGGGCGACAGGCATCGCCGCAGGACCCGCGAACGAGTCCGCCCAGTCCCTGGCCTTCACGGTCACCGCTTCAGATCCCAGCCTCTTCGCCGTCCAGCCGGCGCTCAATGCCGCCGGAACTCTCACCTTCACGCTGTCCGGCAGCACGGGTACCACAACCATCACGATCCAACTCATCGACAACGGCGGCACAGTGAACGGCGGCAACGACACCACCCCACCCCGAACTGCGACAATCACCGTCACCTGACGGGGCGCGACGTGAGGTTCGGGATGCCATTGTCGGCGTGTTGAGGCATTCTCTACGCGTAGGTTTGACACGTGCGAGCAATGCGAGAACAGCATGCTCGGCGAATCGTCTCCACACGTAGCGGCCGGCAACAACGCCCGCAGGCAGGCCTACCACCGCGGCCGCGAGCACGACGATCGTCGCTTGCCAGTCCACGGCTCGCCGGATCTGGCCCGGCACGAAGCCGAGCACCTGGAGCAGGGCCACCACGCGGCGGTGCCGCGGACAGGAGATCGTTCCTCGCCCGGCGAATTGCGAACCGTGGCTGTTTGCGAGTCAAATAATCGTGGCAACAATCCGAGTCGGAGGAGTCATGATTTCAACCACCGAAGAACGCCCGACGGCTGACCACGCAGCCGGCGCGCTTCTCCTCGTCGGGACCACCAAGGGCCTGTTCACGCTGCGCGCCGGACCGGACCGTGGCACATTTGTGCTCAGCGGCCCAACCTTTCCCGGCGAGGAGATCTACTCGACGTGCATCGACAATCGCGGGCCGCAGACGCGCGTGTTCGTCGGCTCGGTCAGCAATCACTGGGGGCCCGTGCTGCGGCGCTCGGACGATCTCGGGGCCACCTGGCGAGAGGAGGATCACGCCGCGCTGGCTTTCCCCGACGACACTGGCGCATCAGTGGCCCGGGTCTGGCAGTTGACCCCGGGCCCGGCCGGGCAGCCCGACGTCTTCTACGCCGGGGTGGAGCCCGCCGCGTTGTTCCGCAGCGACGATGGAGCGCGTACCTTCTCGTTGATGCGCGGGCTGTGGGATCATCCCCATCGCCCCCAGTGGGTTCCGGGTGGAGGAGGCATGTGTTTGCACACGATCCTCGTGCACCCGACGGATCCGGATCGACTGCTCATTGCGGTCTCGGCGGCGGGCGTGTATCGCAGCGAAGACGGCGGCGACACTTGGTCTGCCAGCAACCGAGGAATCGTGGTGCCGTTCATGCCGGACGCACCGGCGCCTGAGTTCGGTCAATGCGTGCACAAAGTCGCGCGTGATGCAGATGATCCGGACCGCCTCTACCTCCAGCACCACGGAGGCATCTACAGCAGTGATAACGGCGGTGACTTGTGGGAACCGATGACGAGCATCGCCGGGATGGATTTCGGCTTTCCAGTTGTTGCGCATCCAACGCGGGCGGGCACCGCGTATCTGTTGCCATTGGAAAGCGACGGGTACCGCTGCACGCCGAATGGGCATTGCATCGTCTGGAAGACCGAGGACGGCGGTGAGACGTGGCGTCCGTTGACCAATGGTCTGCCGCAGAGCGACGCGCATCTCACGATCCTGCGTGACGGTTTCACGACCGACGGCCTC
>JBDTWJ010000078.1:0-16565 GCA_040006755.1 Ilumatobacteraceae bacterium
TGGTCACGGTCGAGGAGTCGAACACGTTCGGCACCGAGCTCGAGTTCACGGAAGGTATGCAGTTCGACAAGGGCTACATGTCGCCGTATTTCGTCACCGACGCCGAGCGTCAGGAAGCCGTGCTCGAAGACGCCTACGTCCTGCTGAACTCCGGCAAGATCTCCACGGTGCAGGCCATGTTGCCGGTGCTCGAGGCCGTGATGAAGACCGGTCGTCCGCTCTTGATCATCGCCGAAGACATCGAGGGCGAGGCTCTCGCCACGCTGGTCGTCAACAAGATCCGCGGTACGTTCAACTCCGTGGCCGTCAAGGCGCCCGGCTTCGGCGATCGTCGCAAGGCGATGCTACAAGACATCGCAGTCCTCGCCGGCGGCCAGGTCATCAGCGAGGAAGTCGGTCTCAAGCTCGAGAACCTCACCCTCGATCTGCTGGGCCGGGCGAAGCGAGTCATCGTCACCAAGGACAACACCACCATCGTCGATGGCGACGGTTCGCCCGAAGACGTCTCCGGTCGCATCAACCAGATCAAGACCGAGATCGAGAACACCGACAGCGACTGGGATCGCGAGAAGCTGCAGGAGCGTCTCGCCAAGCTCGCCGGCGGCGTTGCGGTCATCAAGGTCGGCGCAGCGACCGAGGTCGAGCTCAAGGAGAAGAAGCACCGCATCGAAGATGCTGTGTCGGCAACTCGTGCAGCGATCGAGGAAGGCGTTGTCGCCGGCGGCGGCGTTGCCCTCGTCCGGGCCCGCAAGGCCGTCCTCAAGGTTGTCGAGAGCCTGACCGGCGACGAGGCCACCGGTGCCCGCACCGTGTGGGAATCGCTGACCGCGCCGTGCCGCCTGATTGCCGACAATGCCGGCATGGAAGGCGCCGTTGTCGTGCCGCAGGTCGAGGCCGCTAAGGGCTCGATCGGTATGAACGCAGCGACCGGTGAACTGGTCGACCTCGTCAAGGCCGGCATCATCGACCCTGCCAAGGTGACCCGCGCTGCGTTGCAGAACGCAGCCTCGATCGCCGCTCTGGTGCTCACGACCGAATGCCTCATCTCCGACAAGCCGGAGAAGAAGTCGGCCATGCCGGCCGGCGGCGGCGGTATGGGCGGAGGAATGCCCGGAATGGGAATGATGTAAGGCCCTCGGGCGTTACATGATTCACCCCCCACCAAATGGCCTCGGTGCTGCGAGCAATCGCCGCCGGGGTCGTTTGATTTTTCCGGCCTCTTTGCCCGCCTTGTCGATGCACAGCGTCAAACTTCGCCGGCGGTAGGCTCCCCGGCGATGGCTGTCACCGCGAAGCGTCCGTTCTGGATGCACCAGCTGGTCGAATACATCCTGGGTGGTGCAATGGTCGCCGCCGGCCTCCAAAGTCCGACGCCGCTGGTGCCGACCCTCGTCGGCGGGCTGATCATGCTCCACGCTGCTGTCACCATTGGTCCACTTGGAGCGTTCCGAGTGCTCAGCCGAGGGGTGCACCGAGTCATCGACGTCGTCGTCATCGCGGTCGAGGTGGTGGCGGGTGTTCAGCCATGGGTCGAGCTCGACTCCGGCACCCGCATCATCGTCGTCGGCATTGCCGCCGTGCACCTCTTTGTGTGGTGGAACACCAGCTTTGCCGCGCGGGTGAAGAAGACCGGAGTGTCGGCAGAGGGCGGGCGCAGCACCGAGGTCGGTCGAATTGCAGGCCGTCTGGTGGGCAACGGCGTCAACGCCGTTCGCCGTCAACGCAGTGATGATCGGTAGCCTGAATCCATGTCGTTCACGCCACCACCGCCGGATCTTCACAAGCTGCAGATCGCGTGGGAAGAGTGGGAGCGCGGCGAACAGCCACCAGGCAAGGTGCTGGCCAATCTGAAGACGGCCGGCATGGCGGTCGTGCTCTCACAGCTCGTCGAGAGTGGCTGGAGTCCCGCTGCGTAGTTCGCAATGGCGCAGCGGTGGCGACCAGCGGATTCCGCGGCCGGACGGCTGGCTACACGGTGGTCTCGGACCTTGGGTCGATCGTGTCCACCCGTTGTGGGCGGCAGACGTCGTCGCGGCCGTTGCCGACCGGGCGCACTGCGATCGGCCGGCTCCCGACGGCACGCATCGAGAGTCAGCGGTGTTGGTGGCGATCGCGGATGGTCCCGAAGGCGCGGAGGTCCTGCTGACGCGTAGGTCGCAGGCCCTGGCGAGCCACCGTGGGGAGATCAGCTTCCCGGGTGGCAGGGTCGACGCGGGTGAGACCTTCGAGCAGACCGCACTGCGCGAGGCGCACGAGGAGGTGGCGCTGGATCCGGCGGCGCTGGCGCTTCACGGCCGGCTCGATCCGATATCGACGATGGTCACGCGCAGCTTCATCGTGCCAGTGGTCGGGGCCCTGAACGGCAGGCCTTCGCTGCGCCCGGCCGAGCATGAGGTCGAACGCATTCTGTGGGTGCCACTTGGCGAACTCACCCGAAGCGATACGTTTCGCGAAGAGGTGTGGAACTACAACGACGCACCGCGCCCGATGTTCTTCTTCGAGCTCGACGACGAGACGATCTGGGGCGCCACCGCACGGATCCTGCACCAACTGCTGCGCGTGGCCCTGGGCATCGAGGGCCCAGAACCACTCGCACTTTGATCCATTTCACGCTGAGCTGACAGCTACGGCCCTCCGGCGATCCGGACGGCGGCGTAGAAGGTCTCCGCCCAAGCGAGGCAGGTCGGCTCGTCGTACCAGGCCCGAGACCAGCAGTGTCGCCGCATGTCGTCGTGGAACAGTCGGTCGACCCGGTGTCGGCTCGCGGAGTTCCATTGATGGCCCCCGTACCGGTGGTCGAGCAGCTGAAGGTTGCGATACCCGAAGTCGTGACGCCTGCAGGCGTTGCTGAAGTTGAACGTGCGCCCGGTGCTGCCGACCAATGGGGCGGAACAGAGATCAGTGCTCCAGTCGAACCATGTGTCGGTGCCTACCGCGGCGACGAAGCCGCCCATCGGCGTGGCGTACAGCATCTCTTCGACGAAAGCCTGATCAGCCGAAGCGGAATGGAGAGAACCGGCGGAAGCCGGCGATGCGACGGTCAGCACACTCGTGACCGCGACGAGCACTCCGAGAACGTGTCTCATGGATGCTCCTCGGTTGTCGTGTCCACTATGGACTCTGCGGAGTCAATCAGCGGCCGGCATGTGGGCCAACACGCGTAGTCGATTTGTTCGAAACTATGCCAACTGCTGCAGCAGGCTCCATGCCGAGCGCACGTGGCGCTCCTGTGTCGCCCGCGCCCCGATCGAGAACCTCAGCACCGATCGACCGTCGAGCACGGTCCGCGTGAACAGCACGGTTCCGGTGTCGTTGGCCCGCTCGATCAGGCGATCGGTCGCGGCATCGCCGTCGCCCAAGGCGATGCACAGCAGGTTGAGTGGATGCGGTGCGACGATCTCGAAGCGATCGTCGGCGGCGACCAGATCGGCCAACAGTTGGGTGAGCTGAACGTGCTCGCGAATCATCTCCTGCACGCTCTCGACGCCGTCGATCCGCAGGTGGAACCACAGTTTCAGCGAGCGGAAGCGTCGTCCGAGTGGAACCTGCCAGTCGCGATAGTCGATCACCGCGCCGCTCTCGGCCGCCTGCGATCGTAGGTACTCCGGGAGGATGCTGAGAGCTCCCAGCAAGGCCTTCCGGTCAGACGTCCAGAACAGGTCGCAGTCGAAGTTGATGCCCATCCACTTGTGCGGATTCGTGCAGTAGCTGTCGGCGCGCTCGAGCCCTGCGTTGACCCAGCGGTATTCGGGCGCCAGCGCGGCGATGCCGCACATCGCGCCGTCGACATGCAGCCACAGTCCTTCGCGTTGCGTCACGTCGGCGATGTCGATCGTCGGGTCGAAGGCCATCGAGCTCGTCGTGCCGTGAGCCGAGCAGACCCAGAACGGTATGAGGCCGGCGGCGCGGTCGGAAGCGATCATCTCCGCGAGTGCTTCCGGTCGCATTGCGTAGGAGCCATCGTGTGGCACCACGCGCAAGCGATCAGTGCCGATGCCGGCGATGCGCAGACCCTTCTCGATGCTGGAGTGGGCCTGTGATGTTGCATATGCAACAAGGCGCGACGTGTCGCCGTCGGCATTCACGGCACCCTCCGTGACTCGCCATCGTGCGGCAAGGATCGACGCCAATGTTGCCTCGCTGGCTGAGCCGTGAATCACCCCACCACCGGTTTCACTGGTCGAGCGAAAGCGCTCCGGAAGCCCAAGGAGCTCCTGCATCCAGTCGACCATCAACGTCTCGATCTCGGTGCACGCAGGGCTCGTGACCCAGCTCATTCCCTGCACCCCGAGACCGGCCGTCAGGAGATCGCCGAGGATGGCGGGATACGACGAATTGGCGGGGAAGTAGGCGAAGAAGTTCGGGTGCTGCCAGTGTGTGAGCGCGGGCAGCACCACGCGCTCGGTGTCGGCCATCACAGCGTCGAACCCATCGGGAGTCTGAGGGGAGTGTTCAGCGAGGTGCGCGCGCACGTCGCCGGGCGCGACTGTCGACGTCACCCGCTGCTGCTCGATGTTCTCGATGTACTCCGCGATCCAATCGATCAGCTCGTGGCCGCGCTTCTTGAAGTCCTCAGGAGTCACTCGGGCATCGTACTTCGCGGTGGTCGGGGCGTTGGCTGGTGAGCCGCGTCGCGGGCGCGCACGCCGCGAGCGATTCGCCAGGCGATGAATCCCATTCCGGCGGCAAGGAACGCGAAGACCAGATAGGTGTGGCCATCGGCACGGGCCTTACTTCCACAGTTGGCCTGCTCGACGGTGCCGATGCAGTTGGTGGCGTCGTTGTTGGTGGGAATGAGGTCGTTGGTCACCGGTGGCGCGTCGACCGTCGTTGCCGGAACCGTTGCTGCCGTTGCCGCGATGCGCGGTGCCGGAGCTGCGATTGCCCCCAACGCCATGACGGCCATCAGGGCGATCCCTACGGCCAGAACCCGCCACAACTTCGTCACCAGGCCATCGTCGCATCTCGGACCGTCGAGTCACACATCACCCTTGGGATATGTGACCGATGAGCGACCACAGCACCTACGATCCAAGGGAATGGTGCAGCGCAACGAAACGGTGTTGGTGGTCGACTTCGGCGCGCAGTATGCGCAACTGATCGCTCGGCGAGTACGCGAGCTCAACGTCTACAGCGAGATCGTGCCCCATCGCATCACGGCTGCCGAGCTCGCAGCGGATCCGCCTGCGGCTTTGATCCTGTCGGGTGGTCCGAAGAGCGTGCACGTCGACGGAGCACCGTCGCTCGACCCGGCGATCTACGAGCTGGACATCCCGATCTTCGGGATCTGTTATGGCGCTCAGTTGATTGCATTGCAGCTCGGCGGTGAGGTCGGTCGCGGCTTGCGCGGCGAGTACGGGCGGGCCAAGCTCGAAGTGGCCGACGGTCCGACTGAACTGCTGCACGACCTGCCGTCGACCCACGACGTGTGGATGAGCCATTTCGATGCGGTCACCAGGGCACCGGAAGGCTTCATAGCCACGGCGTCCACGGCCGACGCTCCGGTGGCCGCGCTGGAGAGCAGGTCCCGCAAGATCTGGGCCGTTCAGTTTCATCCAGAGGTCGTTCATTCGCCGCACGGCATGGTGATCCTGCAGCGCTTCGTCCACAACCTGGCCGGGTGCTCCCCGACATGGACGATGGATTCGATCATCGACACCCAGGTCGAGGCCGTGCGCGCCCAGGTGGGTGATGCCCGCGTGATCTGCGCCCTCAGCGGCGGGGTCGACTCAGCGGTTGCAGCGGCCTTGGTACACAAGGCAATCGGTCCTCAGCTCACGTGTGTGTACGTCGACACGGGCCTGATGCGCCGCGGCGAGAGCGACCAGATCGTCGAAACCTTCCGGCGTAACCAGGGCATCGAGCTGATCCATGTCGATGCCGGCGAGAGGTTCTTCGAGGGCCTTGCCGGCGTCACCGAGCCGGAGGCGAAGCGCAAGACGATCGGCGGGTTGTTCGTGAGGGTCTTCGAGGAGAACACCGGCGGCTTGACGAATGCCGAATTCCTCGTACAGGGCACGCTGTACCCCGATGTCGTCGAGAGTGGTGGCAGCGATGGCACGGCCGCGGTCATCAAGAGCCATCACAACGTCGGCGGGCTGCCCGAGGACATGACGTTGAAGCTGGTCGAGCCGTTGCGTGCCCTGTTCAAAGACGAGGTGCGACGCCTGGGCAAGGAGCTCGGCCTGCCCGACGAGATCGTGTGGCGTCAACCGTTCCCGGGTCCCGGTCTCGGCGTGCGGATCATCGGCGAGGTCACACCAGCGCGCGTCGCAATCCTGCAACACGCCGACGCGATCGTCCGCGAGGAGATTCAGCGTGCCGGGCTCGAGCGTGAGCTGTGGCAGTCGTTTGCTGTATTGGCCGACATCCGCTCGGTCGGGGTGATGGGTGACGAGCGCACGTACGGTCATCCGATCATCATCCGCGCTGTGACCAGCGATGATGCGATGACCGCCGACTGGGCCCGGCTCCCCTACGACCTCTTGGAGACGATGTCGAACCGGATCATCAACGAAGTCAGCGGCATCAATCGGGTGGCCTACGACATTACCTCCAAGCCGCCCGGCACCATCGAGTGGGAGTAGGCGAATCCTGCTCGCTGCCTGCGGCGGCACTTTCGACATCGGTTCGTAATAATTGGTAGGCTTGCGCCCGCATGCGGTCCAGGGGCATCCTCCATCGATCTGTCGCGACCGTCATCGCGGTCGGCTGTTTGGTGACTTCGGCAACGGTGGCCAGCGCCGGCAGCGTAGGCACTCAGAAGCAAAAGGTCGAGCAGCTGGCGTCGCAGCTCGACGACCTCGAGAACCGTATCGGTCAGCTCGACGAGGACTACGGCGCCGCGCAGGACCGTAAGGCCGAGCTCGATCAAGAGATCGCCGACTCGCAGGCCAAGATCGCTCAGCAACAGGGTCGTCTCGACGAGCTCGCTGGGGTCCTCGGCGACATCGCCGTCGACAAGTACGTCAGCGGAAGCGCCCTCGAGCTCAGCCCGCTGTTCTCCAACGCCGTCGCGTACTCCGAAGCTGAGCAGAAGGATTCCCTCAGCCGCCTGGCACTCGACACCGGGTCGGGCAGTACCGATGAGATGTTGGCGCTCGCCGAGGATCTCGCCAAGGAACAGGCCTCGCTCGATCGCAAGCAGAAGCAGGTCGCAGACCTCGTGGCCACCCTCGATGCCAAGCTCGCCGAGGCTCAGGGTCTTCAGGCTGAGTACTCGCAGAAACTTTCGGCCGCCCAGGCCGAGCTCGGCGTTGCGCTCGAGCAGGAGCGCGAGCGTCGTGCCGAGGCTGCGGCGGCCGCCGAGGTCGCCAAGCAGCAGCATGCCGCGGCAGCGACCCAGGCAGCTGCGGCCGCCAACACCAAGAGCGCAGCGGCTGCGGCGCCGCGCGGTGGCGGCACAGGCGGTTCCAACGGTGGTGCGCCGGCGGCCCCCGAGCCGTCAACAGGTGGAAGCACCCCAGCACCCCCGGCACCTTCGGCACCCCCGGTTTCGTCGATGGCAGGGATCGCGGTCAATGCTGCGATGAGCCAGCTCGGAGTGCCGTATCGATTCGCTGCAGAGCAACCGGGCGTCGCGTTCGATTGCTCGGGACTTACCAAATATGCGTGGGGACAGGCCGGGGTGTACCTACCTCATCAGTCCGGAGCGCAGTACGGGTCCATTCCGCATGTCCCGCAGAGCGAGGTTCAGCCGGGCGACCTCATCTTCTACAAGTCGCCCATCGGGCATGTTGCCATGTACATCGGCGGTGGGTCGCTGATCCATGCTCCTGCCACCGGTGACGTCGTCAAGGTATCGCCGGTCAACTGGGCGAAGGTGGTCGGAGTCGGCCGACCTGGATAGCCACCGTTACGGTGTCGCCCTGTGCAGGGCATCGACACCGCTCGTGTCAGTTCGTGGCTCGATGCCAACATCGAGGGTCTCTCGCCGCCGTACGATTTTGCCCTCATCGCCGGTGGCCGGTCGAACCTCACCTATGCCGTCACCGATGGCGGCGGTCAACGATTCGTCGTCCGTCGGCCACCGCTCGCTCAGGTTCTGGCGACGGCGCACGACATGACCCGCGAGCACCGCATCGTCTCGGCGGTCGGTCGCACCAACGTGCCTGTGCCGCGGACGCTCGGGCTGTGCACCGACGTCGCGGTGACAGGCGCGCCGTTCTATGTCATGAGTTTCGTCGACGGAGTCGTGCTCGACGCACCAGAGCGCGCTGACGTTCTGCCGCTTGCCCTGCGGCCACGTGCCAGCAAGCACCTGGTCGACGTACTGGCCGACCTGCACTCCGTCGATGTCGACGAGGTCGGCCTCGGTGATCTCGCCAAGCGGGAGGGATACGTCGAGAGACAGGTCAAGCGTTGGTCACAGCAATGGGAGCAGTCGAAGACGCGCGAGCTCGCGGCCATCGACGAGGTCGCGAAACGCTTGCGAGATCACCTGCCCACCCAGCAGGGCGTCGCCATCGCTCACGGCGATTTCCGGTTCGGGAACTGCCTCATCGATGTCGACGCAGGCAAGATCAACGCGGTGCTCGATTGGGAGCTGTGCACGCTCGGCGATCCGCTGGCCGATCTCGGCTACCTCGGCGTCTATTGGAACGACGGCAATCCACTGACCGCGCGCTCCAACGACCCGACTCCCGCCGGCGGGTTCATGTCGTATGCGGATCTTGTCGAACGCTACGCCCTCCGCACTGGTCGCGATGTCAGTGGCATCGGCTACTACATCGCATTCGGTTGCTGGAGGCTTGCGGTGATCAGCGAGGGGGTGTATTCGCGGTATGTGCACGGTGCGATGGGTGATGCGGGCGACTTCGATGCCGCCGCGGCCAACGATGCCACCGAGTCACTCGCCCAGCGGGCCAGCGAGGCGATTCAGCAGTGGGCATGACCAACGCCCTCGATGGATGGCAACGAACCAAGCTCACCGCCGAAGGACATACCAGAGCGGTCTTTCGCCGAGGTGACGGCCCTGGAGTTGTCATTGTGCACGAGATTCCTGGGATCACTCCGAGAGTGGCAGCGTTTGCCAACGACGTCGTCGCGGCCGGGTTCTCAGTGGCCATGCCGTCGTTGGTCGGCACACCTGGCCGAGCCCCCTCGACGATGTACGGCAGCGGTTCGCTCGCCAAGGTGTGCATCTCCCGCGAGTTCGTGACCTGGGCCTTGCACCGAACCTCTCCGATCATCTCCTGGTTGAGAGCGCTTGCGACCGACTTGCACGCCTCGGCCGGCGGACCCGGAGTCGGGGCGGTCGGAATGTGCTTCAGCGGCGGGTTCGCGCTGGGCATGATGGTCGACGACGTGATGGTTGCACCAGTGTTGAGCCAGCCGTCGCTTCCGTTCGCTCTCGGCAAGTCGGCGCGGCGTGCCGATCTCAACCTGTCACCGGCCGATGCCCAGCGAGTTGCCGAGCGTGCGGCGAACGGGTGTGAAGTCCTGGGATTGCGGTTCGACCAGGACAAGCTCGTCGGCACCAGGTTCGACTCGCTACGAACCCTGCTCGGTGACGCCTTCGTCGCCGTCGAACTGCCCAGCGCGACGAAACGCGATCACTCGGTGCTCACTGAGCACCGCGATGAGCCGTCCATCCAGCGCGTCATCGAGTTCCTGAAGTCCAAACTCCAACCTTGACGCCGAACCTGCAATGCGTTTGGGCTTCTGGGACCTTGTACGGGTCTTTGGGCAGAAACGCTGGGTGGGGCCGTCTAGGTGAGACCGAGAGCGTCGAGGGCGTGTTGCTTGGCGGTGACGTAGTCGGCTTTGCCGTTGGGGGCGCGTGGAACTTCGGCGACGAAGACGATCCGTTTCGGCGCCTTGTATCGCGCCAGCTGCGTCTTGACGTGCGCGATCACATCCGCTTCGTCGAGGACGGTGCCATCGGTGGCCGCAACAGCGGTGACAGCTTGGCCGAAGCGTTCGTCGTCGACGCCCACGACCAAGCAATCGCGTACTCCCGGCACTCGCTTGACAGCTTCCTCCACTTCTTCGGGAAAGATCTTCTCGCCGCCAGAGTTGATGACCTGACTTCCTCGGCCGAGCAGGATCAAGGTTCCATCCTCCGCCACCTGGGCGAGGTCGCCGGGGAAGGCGTAGCGCACGCCGTCGATCGTGCGGAAGGTGCGCTCGGTCTTGTCGGGGTCCTTGTAGTAGCCGAGTGGAACGAAGCCGCCGGCGGCGACCACGCCGATCTCGCCGGAGCCGGGTGTGACCTCCCGATCGTCCTCCGTAAAGACCTTTGTCGTCGGGTTCTGGGTGAACTTGGCGGTCTCGGTTGATCCACCGCGCATGCTCATCTGGTTACCCATCGATCCCTCGGTCGAGCCGATCGCATCGAACAGCACGACTTGCGGGATGCGCTCGAGCAACTGCTCCTTGACCTCGGTGGTCCACATCACCCCGCTCGAGAGAATGACCACGATGCTCGACAAGTCGTACGGATCGCCTCGTTGCGCGGCCTCGTCGATAGCCGCAACCAGGGGCTTGGCGAAGGCGTCGCCGACGATCACGACCGATGTCGCCTTGCGTTCCTGCACGGTGCGCAGCACCTCGTGCGGATCGAGTGTGCGGCTGGTGAGCGTGATCACCGCGCCGCCGGTCAGGTGCGACGCGAAGGCACCGAGCCACAGCCCGGTGCCGTGCATCAGCGGAGCGCACGGTATGGCGATCATCCGCGCGCCCGCCTCGGCGATCGCTTCGACGAGCGGTGCGACTTCCTCGCCCGTTCGCGGCACCCGTTGGCCGAGGAACGGAAATCCTGAGCGAAGGAACAGCTCGACGTGCGACGCCATGTCGTACATCACACCCTTGGGCATGCCTGTCGTTCCACCGGTGTACAGCATGTAGATGTCGTCCTCGCTGCGGACGATGCGCTCCATTGGTTCGTTGGTCGCGAGCACATCTTCGTATGCGAGTGCTGCGGGCACCTGTCCCGTTCCACCATCGTCGACCTCGATCAGCAGCTTCAGCTTGGGCAGTCGTTCGACGACCTGACCGACGCGATCGCCCAGGGAGGAGTGGAAGACCAAGGCCTCGGCGTCGGCATTGTCGAGCAGGTACCACAGCTCGTCGTCGAGGTAGCGATAGTTGACATTGATCGGCACACCGCGAACTTTGAAGCCTGCGTACTGCGCCTCCAGGTACTCGTTGCCGTTGTACATGTACAGCCCGATCTTGCTGTCGTGACCGAGCCCGGCAGCGATGTATGCGGCGGCCAGGCGCGCCGCGCGCTGGTCGTATTGCTGCCAGGTCTTGACGTTGTCGCCATGCACGATTGCAGTCGCCGTCGGGATCGTGTCCGCGATCGATTCCCAAATGGTGGCGTAGTGCAATTCCATGGAACGGGAGCGTAGGTGGTCAGGTCGCCAGGCAGAGCGTGGCGAACCACGACGTTGGAGAGCCGTCGCGGATCGGCGTGCATTCGTCGGGGAAGTCCTGCGACCACGCTGACGCGCGATCGTGCATCGCCGAGAGGAACTCGTCGAGACGAGCAAGTGCTGCGTCGGCAACGTCGTGCAAGACCACCACCGACCACGGGGACTGGTCGATCTCTGTCAGTGCGGGTGCGACCCAACCATCCGGGTCGCGCCAATCGCCGGGCAGCACGTTCCACAACACGCATGTGTACCCGAGCGAACTCAGCGTCGTTGCGCCGAACGCGCTCATGAGACGATCGTCGATCACTCCACCGGCGCCGAAGGGGCGGAACAACAGCTCGTCACCGCCGGCATCGGCGACGACCGCGCGGGTGCGATCGAGCTCGTCGCTCACCGTGTCGTCGTCGGCGCCACCGAACTGCACCGAGTGACTCCACGTGTGGCCGCCCAACCTGTGACCCTCGGCGACGATGCGCTTCCCGAGTTGCCGACCCCGCGCGGTGTCCAACTTTCTTCCGATGGCGAAGAACGTGGCGGGCACATCGTGCGCGGCGAGCAGTTCAAGGACGGGTTCGGTGATGCCGGGTGTCGGACCGTTGTCGAACGTCAAGCTGACGACCGGGGTCTTCATCCTGGTCGCTCGACCAGTCCGCCTGGGTGGCGAGCGAATCTTGCCGGCTCGTCGCCGTGTACTGGCCCGTCGGCATCGAACGGCCATCCACCGAATCCGGTGCGCTGGTAGTCGGCGAAAGCCTGCTCGATCTCGGCGCGGGTGTTCATGACGAAGGGGCCGTACTGGGCTACGGGTTCGCCGATCGGACGTCCCTGCAGCACCAGGCACTCAGCGGCAGAGTCGCCGGCACGCACGACGACGTCGGAGTCGCTGCGCACCACGGCGCCGGTCGACGCGCCCAGCTGATGATCGCCGATGGACAGCGTGTCTCCGTCGAAGAAGTAGACCACGCGAGTCACATCGGGATGCAGCGTCGGCGTCATCGTCCACGACGCACCTGGCTCGAGGCGCAACAGCCAGATCGCCACCTCGGCCTCGTCGCGTGCCGCCCACGAGTTCGGCGGAGGCGACGCGGGGTTGGTGTCGCCGAGACGTCCTGCAATGACCGTGACGCTGCCGCCCTCGAACTCGACGACGGGGATGTCGTCGGCCCACAACATGGTGAAGTACGGCTCGACCAGCTTGTCGGTCGATGGCAGGTTGAGCCAGATCTGGAACAGTTCGGTGGTGTTGGGTTCGACGGTGTCGACCAGCGGGAACATCTCACTGTGCACGATTCCGGTCCCGGCGGTGAGCCATTGCGTGTCGCCCCGACCGAAGCGCGCTATCGCACCCAGTGAGTCGCTGTGGTCGATGAATCCCTTGCGCACGAAGGTGACTGTCTCGAAACCGCGGTGGGGGTGCTGCGGGAAGCCGGGCACCTCTTGGCCGTGGTACATCCGCCAACCGTCGATCGGTTGGAAATCATTGCCCAGCTCTCGTCCCTCGAGGGTGTCCACCGCTGGCCCGAATCTGCCATTGCCGGCGGGGTACATGTCGAGATGGTGCACGCAGAACAGGAATGGATCGACGGTCGCCCACTGGAATCCAAGTGGAATTTCTTGCAACACGGGATCGCTCATGCCCTGGAGTTTATGGACATCACGACGGGCTGAACGAGCGACGAGATCGCATAGAATTTCGCGGCTACACCAGCGATGCGATCACGTCGCCCAGCTGTCGCAGCGAACGCACCTCGAATGCGCCCCGGCAATGCGCTCGATAGTCGTCCATCGCCGAATCGGTGGCGCCCCACTCCTCCTCGGGTTCCGGGTTCAGCCAGAAAACACGACGGGCCTGCTCGGCGATCGCCCGCAGCGAGTCTGCACCATCGGGCCGGTAGTTCGTGCGCGCGTCACCGCAGATGATCACGGTCGAGCGTGCCGAAACGGCGTCGGCAAGGTAGTGCTCGACGAACCGTGTGAAGGCTCGGCCGTAGTCGCTGTGCCCGTCGTCGCCGAGCACGCCGCGCCGCTCGACGAATCGATTGACGTGAATCTGGTGCCGTGCGCTCTCGAACAGGTCGGTGACCTCGGCGATGCCGTCGACGAACGCAAAGCTTCGTACCCGTCGCAGCTCGTCGTGCAGCGCGTGCACCAGCGTGAACGTGAACTGAGCGAACTCGGCAACTGATCCGCTGACGTCGCACAGCAGGACCAGATCGGGCCGATGTGGGTGACGTCGACGCATCACGACATCCAGCGGGACGCCACCCGCCTGCAGAGACCGTCGCACGGTGCGGCGCGGATCGAGGCGGCCCGTGCTGCGCAGGCGCCGGTGGCTGCTGATTCGCGCCGCCAACTGCCTGGCGAGCGGCTGAACCACTCGACGGAGCTCGTTGAGCTCGAGTGAGGAGAGTTGCAGCATGTCTCGGTCGGCCAGCCCTGAGCCGATGTCGACATCCGCGCGGTGCACCGCGGCCGACGACATCCGTGCCGCGATCTCGGCGGCCAACCGACGACGGAAGTGTTCGAGCATCTCGGCGAACGCGTTGCGCGCCAGCATCAGCTCCAACTCGGTCAGCTCACCCTCGCGACGCAGTTTCTGCATCGCTGCACTGAGCATGCGCGACAGGTCGATGGCACGCATCACCTTGTGCAAGTAGTAGCGCTCGCTGTGGTCGGCGTCGTTGTCGAAACCAGCTAGAGCGTCGACCGCCTGCTGCGCAAGCAACGCAATCTGCGCATCGTCGTTCTGCTGCATCGCGTTGAGCAGCGCGCTGGACAGTTGACCCGGCGTGGCAGGAAGGGTCTCGTCGACAGCCGCACCAAGATCGTCGGGTGCGACGGGATGTCCGAATCCGGCGAAGACCGCTCGAAACGCACGATCGAACTCGCCCGTCGGATCCGAGCTCTTGACCAGCGTGGCACGCAGCCCTGCCTTGACGGAGTCGGGTTCGTCGAGCGGTAGATGCGTGAGCGCGGTGAACGCATCGATCACCGCTCCCGTCGTGACGTCGATGCCGCGACGGCGCAGGTGATCGACGAGAAGCTCGACGCGATCGATCAGTGGGTGAATGCGCGCCAACGTACCGCCCCGATCTTCATCGTTTTGCCAATTGGCTTTCGATGCTGCGCGCGGTCGTGAGGAGGGCAGGCAGGATCACGCCGCGCAGTTCTTTCAACGTAACGCGCGCTGCGTGCGTACCGACGTTGACCGCCGCAAGAGTGCGCCCACGCCGATCGCGCAGCGGCGCAGCCACCGATCTGATGCCCTCCTCGAGCTCCTGATCGAGCAGCGCGTAGCCCTGGTTTCGCACGGTGCGAATTTCGGCGCGCAGCGTTTCGACATCGGTGATGGACTCCGAGGTCAGGCGAGTGAACACCAAACCCTCGAGGAACTCGTCGAGCTGCGCGTCGGTGAGACCCGCCAGGAGTACGCGGCCCATCGATGTCCATGCTGCTGGCAACCGCGAGCCGATGGCCAACGAGATGCCCATGATCCGTTGTGTGTTGACCCGTGCGACGTACACGATCTGTGATCCATCGAGCACCGACGCGGACACACTTTCGTGCACGCGATCCGAGAGAGCCTCCATGAACGGCTGGGCGATGTCGGGAAGCTGCAGCGACGAGACGTACGCGAAGCCCAGATCGAGCACGCGCGGCGTCAATTCGAAGGTGCGGCCATCGGTGCACACGAAGCCCAAAGAGACGAGCGTGTGTAGCAGACGACGCGCTGTCGCGCGTGTCAGACTCGTCGCCCGCGCCGTGTCGGCGAGGGTCATCGACGGACGCTCGGCGTTGAACGCCTGCAGCACGGTAAGCCCGCGACTGAGTGACTGCACGTAATCTCGGTCCGGAGTGTCGCTCGACGCTCCGCTTGACACACTTGACACTCGGCACACCTCCCGCGACAATGTTCACATATCGCACGGGTGTGCGCAATGCGAACATTGAGAAGGGGGTTGCGTGACTGAGTACGTCACAAAGTTCGGGTCGCTCGCCGACTACGACAAGGGCAACATCGAACTGATCAACGATCAGGCCAAGAACTACGCCTTCTCCAACATCTTCGAGGTGACCAACTCGTCGAAGCCGTGGGAGAAAGTTGCTGTTGGCAAGAACATGCAGTACGTGCTCGAGGCCATCCGCGCCGAGGGAACCAGCGAGTGGCGCACGTGTGCGCACGATGAATTCCCGCTGTGCATGGACGGTGAGGTCACCATCGAACTCGTCAAGCTCGACATACCTGCCGTGCCCGCCGAGAAGGAAGGCTCGGTTCGCGTTGACGGCGATCCGGTCGGCCAGAAGATGGGACGCATCGTGCTTCGCAAGGGACATCAAGCGCTGCTGCCCGCCAACTCCGCATATCGCATGAGCGCCACGGCTCCCAGCGTCATCCTTCTGCAAACCATCCTCGGCGACGACACCATCGAACGCTGGGCCGAAATCTGTCTGAGCTGAGAAAGAGAGACGACGACATGACACTGACCGACGTTCAATCGACCGATCCCAACGCGCAGGGTTATCGCGAGTTCAGACTTGGCGCGTTCAACTTCTCCCGCGACGAGTACTTCGTGCACATCACGTGGCCGACCGGCAAGCATGTGCTCAGTGCCGATGTCTTCCTCCGCGCGCTGCAGCGCGATGTGGCGTGGGACTTCTTCTACGGCACGGTCAACTTCGACGGCGTGTTCGGAACCGTCAACCACTACGGAACGGTCGACATGTTCGCGGGTCGCTTCAACGATGCATATCGAAAGGCCGAGCTCGACCACACCGAGAACTTCGAGACCGGTCTGATCCGCGAGACCTTCAAGGCGATGCTCGACGATTGGACCAACGCCTCGTTCGATCCGTTCGCCAGCCCGGCCGAGACCGACAAGCCGTTCGGTGTCAAAGACGGCAGCAACACCGAGGCGATCACCCGGCGCCGCGTCGCTGCAAACCGAATGGTCAGCGTTCCGGGCGATGAGCAGATCCGAACCGACGCAACCCACCCGGTCAACCGCATGTTCGCAGACGTCACGCAGGACGAGCCGGAGGTCTACCCGGAGCCGGGCTTCGAGGACGAGGTCGCCGCCTACAACCTGTACGCCTACATCAGCCGCAGCGATGTGACTTGGAACCCCAGCGTCGTCAGCGTCTGCAAGGCCAGCCTGTACTGCCCGACCAGCGAGGAGTACATGCTCC
>JBDTWJ010000079.1:0-16322 GCA_040006755.1 Ilumatobacteraceae bacterium
CAAACCGAAGGCCACGCCGGCAAGAACAACGCGAGCTGCCAACGAGGCGGTGAGGTCGAACGGAGCGAGGTGCGGCAGCGGGGTGTGGGTCACGCCGGCCGCTCGCACGACGAGGTCGCCGACCACCGACGCAGTGAGAGCTGGAACCACGGCACGGACCCGGTGAGCGGTCTGTACCTCCAGCGCGAAAACACAACCTGCGATCGGCACGCCGAAGACAGACCCGAACCCGCCCGCAATCGCGGCGATCAGCATCAACCGACGGTCGTCGCGCTCGACGTGGAGCAGTCGAGCGAATCCGTCGGTGAGACTTCCCGACATTTGGATTGCCGTGCCTTCGCGACCCGCGGATCCGCCGCAAAGATGGGTGACGATCGTGCCCAAGAACACCAACGGCGCCATCCGTCGCGGCACCCACGCGGTCGGCTCATGGATCTCCTCGACGATCAACGCGCTGCCACCCTGCGCTCGTCCGCCGAGATGGTGATATGCAACGCCGACGACGAGGCCGCCGGCCGGCAACAGCCACAGCAGCCACCCATGATCGAGGCGAAAATTGGTGGCCCACCCGAGGACCTGCAAGAACGCGGCCGACGACAGCCCGGCCAGCGCGCCGACCAATGACCCGAGAAGGACCCACCGGTAGAGATGGGTGAGGATCTTGGCGAGCACGAAGGCAGCTTCGCGGACGTAGGCGCCTGGAGACCGACAAACCACTTGACCTTCAAGCTGACATGAGGGTTTAGCGTGTGGGAGTGGCAACGACATACAAGATCAAGGAAGTGTCCGAGCGCACCGGCTTCAGTGCTGCGACGCTGCGCTACTACGAGGAGATCGGCCTGCTCCCCCAGCCGATCCGCACCACTGCCGGCTACCGGATCTTCGACGATCACACGCTCGAGCGACTCGCCTTCATCGCCCGGGCGAAGCAACTCGGCTGCACCCTCGACGAGATCGCTGATCTGACGGTCGCGTGGGAGGGCGGGCGCTGCGGGCCGGTCCAGGATCGGCTGCGCACGGTTGTGGCCGACAAGCTCGATGGAGCCAGGCATCAGATCGTCGAGTTGATGACGCTCAGCGCTGACCTGCAACGCGCAGCCGCAACACTCGAACTTCATCGGCCCGACGGTCCGTGTGACGACCGCTGCGGTTGCGTCGCCGACGTGCACGACACTCCGGGACAAATTGTGTCGATCAGCATGAAACCGACGGATGTGGCCGAGTCGCCGGCCATCGTCTGCACGCTCGAACCGGCATCGATGGGCGGCCGCCTCGATCAGTGGGGGACGCTGCTCGCCCACGTCACGCACCGCGACACGATCGCCGGCGGCATCCGTGCGACCTTCGGTCCCGGTGTGCCACTCGACGAGCTGATGCGACTCGTCGCCGCCGAGCAGGGTTGCTGCCAGTTCTTCAACTTCGCTATCACCGTCGATGCCCGTGGAGTCGCATTGGAAGTCAGCGCTCCCGAAGATGCACTTCCCATCGTGCATGCCCTGTTCGGAGCTGCAGCGTGAGCAGGAAGGGCGAAGGCGCTCTCATCGGTGCCGGGGTGGCAGCTTGCGCCGTGTGCTGTGCCGGCCCGATCGTTGGCGTACTCGCCGCAATCGGGCTTGGCACGCTCGCCGGTGTCGCCCTGTTCGGGTCGGTCGGGCTCGTGATCGCCGCACTCGCGATCATCGTCGTCGTCAAACCCCGGCGCGTCATCGCCTGCACCGCTGACACCGAAACGGTTGAGATTCTCCAGAATCGGTGAGCCGCGGAGAAGCGTTGAGCGTTGCTATTCAGCGAGCCTGCTGGAGCGGAGCTCCCGGCCGACCGACTCGAGGTCGTGTTCGTCATGGTGTTGCCGAATGTAGAGCTGTAATTCGCCCATACGTCGTATCGACTCGGGGTCCTGGATCAGCGCGCGCGGACCAAGGGCACGCCCGAAGAGATCGACGATCGCGGTGGCAGCGCGTTCGACGCTGTGCCGCAGCATCAATGCACGCTGCATCGAGTCGGACACTCCATCGGGATGGAGATCGATCTCACGACCGGCGGCATCGATCAACGCCAGCAGTTGCCAGCGCAGGGCTGCAAGTGCGCCCAGTTGCGCGTCGCGATGCGCGTCGGGGGTCTTGTCGACGCACGCCGCGACCGCGCGATCGACGAGCCCAACCGCACCGCCGGCCCAGCACGCTGCCGGGCCGCACGCTCCATGCCAGAATCCGACACGCTCGAGGTACCACCCTGGTGGGCCCACAATGTCAGATTCGAGAACCTCGAGATCGTCGAACGTGCCGACCGACGTCATCGTCGCGGCGAACGCCGGTGTGCGCCAGCCGGAATCGTCGAATGTCACCCGGGGATCTCGCACGTCGACGTCGACCAAGTACGCCGCCCCGCCATGGCGCACTGTCACGAGCGCCCGATCGAGAATGGTTCCCCCGGTGCAAAACGCCTTGGTACCGGAGAGGACGAACGCGCCAGTTCGCTGCGAATCAGGCAAGAGTCGTAGCTGGCAGGCAGGATCCTCTGCCGCCCACACGCCGTACAGTGCTCTCGGTGTCTCCGACCGGCCGGCCTCGTGGAGGATCGACACGCCATCAGCGTGTGCTTCAGCGACCCGAGCGATCTGCAGATCTGCTCGACCGACTTCGAGCAGCCGGTTGTGGCGCTCGGCGGTACCCCCACTCGCAGGATCAGGAAGCGTCAGCGCCCCCGAATCAACCTGGCGGCGGAACTCTCGCTCGAGCTCGCTGGCGGTCGTCATGGGGATCCGGGTTTGCCATTGAAGGGACGCCGCCAGATGTCGAGCACGAAGCCGTCCCGGTCGTCCCACTCAAGAGTCTCACCGTAGAAGTGCTCCATGGGAAGATGCTCGCGCAGGATGTTGTGCACATCCCGACCCGCCAAGAGGTGATCTGTCGACATGCCGGTCCAGTGGACTGCCAACAACTGCCCAGAGGATCCTATGCGGGCCGCCAGTTTCGAGGCGATGTTGACCAGCTGAGATTTGGTGAAGTAGTAGCCGATCTCGCTGACGATGACGAGATCGAACGGGCCGGTTGGAATGTCGTCCAGCAGCGAGCCTTGACGCAGGTCGACATTGCGGAACGTGCGGCATCGGCGGCGAGCCGTCTCAATAGCTGCCTCGGCGATGTCGATTGCCGTGACGGAGCCGCACCGTTGTGCGAGGGACGCTGTCAGTTCACCAATAGAGCATCCGGGTTCGAACACGCGTCGGAAGCAACCCTCCGGTACGAAGTTCAGGATCGTCGCGTATCGCTTTTGCTCGTACGCGCTCGATGCGAACGACCACGGATCCTTCGTCGCCCGGTACATGCGCTCGAAGAACTCTCGACTGGTGGTGCTCACGATGCAACGTCGAGGTTGTCGAGGCCTGTGGCAAAGCCGCCCTCAACCCGACTGCTGGTTCGAGCGCTGGTGAGGACCCGAAGTCGGGTCGTCTGTCGCATGCGATGTCCGACATCGCGCATCGCATTCCAGAGGACGTGATCCTCGCCAACGACGGTCAGTAGGCACCAGCCACCGACCGCCCGATACGCAGCGCCGCACATCCCGATGTTGGCGCCATGAACATGGCTATGTTGCTCACCGTCGAGAACGTACGTCTCGGTGAACGCGCTCATCATCGCGGGCGTGGTCGACGAGGGGTCGAGCTCGACGATTCCGGCCACCACGTCGGACTCGATCGCCAGTTCCAGCTGCACTCCCAACCAGAGCGGCGGCACGAGACAGTCGGCGTCAGTGTTAGCGATCCACACAGCCCGGCTGTCGGCCCGCGCCAGGTCGAGTCCGTACTGCACGGCGAACGCGCGCGCTGCGCCAGCCCGACCCCACCTTCCCTCGACGACTGCGAGCTCGCAGAACTCGGTCGATGTGGAGCGCGCAACCTCGAACGTGTCGTCGGTGCACGAGTCGGCGGCGACCACTACGAGCACGGGGACGGCAACCTGTGCGGCCGCTTGATCGACGGACCGTATGCACTCGCGGATCGACCCGGCCTCGTCGCGGGCCGGAATGGCCACGACCATGCGGTGATGCCTCATGCCTGTCGAACCCTCACGCGCTCTTGACCGTTGGCTCCCGATCCCAGTGGCGGAGTTGACGACACAGCCTGATGAAGTTGGTCGACGTGGTCTTCTTCGCATCCAGCGGCACGTAACCGACATCCATCAGCGGTGTCACGCCTGCCGCGTCGAACAACGGCTGCGCCGCGGCGGAATACCCGATGAATTTGCAGTGCGCGTGCGCATCGTTGACGAAGTCCTTGGCCGGACCGTGCGATGCCAGGAGCGCGACACCTTTTGCAGATGGAATGATCGCGACGGCATCGTAGAGCACTGATGGACCACCGTCGATCTTCTGCTGCGCGGGATAGAGAACCTTGTCGCTGGCGACGATCCCTCCGACCTTCGGCGCGATCAATTCGACGACTGCCCCTTCCGCCTCGGCGGCCGCCGTGAGCGCACCGAGCAGCCTGGCGTCAGTGCCGTCGGTGACGAGGATGCCGAGCTTGCGACCCTCGAACGTGCCCTGAGCGTTCTGCAACATGCTCAGCGCCGGAGAGGGTGCAAGGTCGGTGATCGGCGGCCGAGCCGGCTTCGGCGCCGGTGGCATCTCGGGCAGGCCAAGGCCGTCGGCGACCCTTGCGGCGAGGTCCTGATCGACGTTGCGAAGATTGCCCACCATGCGCATTCGGATGTCGGGCCGCTCCACTTTCGAGAGTTCGAACACGAACGAATCGGCGATGTGCGCCTGCTCAGTTGGGGTCTGGCTCATATAGAACAAACGTGCCTGGCTGAAGTGATCAGCGAACAATTCGGCGCGCACTCGACGAGTGTCCCCACCTTCTGCTGTGGCGAAGGATTGGAAACCCTTCACGGCGTCCTCACGCGGTCCGCGCTCGTCGCCTCCCCACGAATTGGGCTCGTAGTTGGCGCGTCCGACGGGGTTCATCATCGCCATGTGCCCGTCTTGCTGGAAGGTGGCGAACGGACACTTCGGAGCGTTGACAGGGAGGTGCGTGAAGTTGGGGCCGCCCAGGCGCTTGAGTTGGGTGTCGAGATACGAGAAGTTGCGACCCTGCAGCAACGGGTCGTTGGTGAAGTCGACACCCGGGATGATGTTGTGGGTGCAGAACGCGACCTGCTCGGTTTCGGCGAAGAAGTTGTCGACAACGCGGTCGAGCACCAGCCGGCCGATGCGCCGAATAGGAATGATCTCTTCTGGGATGAGCTTGGTCGCATCCAGCACGTCGAAATCGAACTGGTCGGCGAAGGCGTCATCGAACACCTGGATACCCAGCTCCCACTCCGGGAACGCTCCGCTCTGGATGGCGTTCCACAGGTCGCGCCGGTGGAAGTCAGGATCCGCCCCGTTGATCTTGACGGCCTCGTTCCACACGACCGACTGCATGCCAAGAGTCGGCTTCCAGTGAAACTTCACGAATTGGGACTGTCCGGCTGCGTTGACGAACCGGAAAGTGTGGACGCCGAATCCCTCCATGAACCGGAACGATCTCGGAATCGCGCGGTCCGACATCACCCACATCAGCATGTGCGTGGTCTCAGGCACCAACGAAACGAAATCCCAGAAGTTGTCGTGCGCTGAAGCAGCCTGTGGGAAGCCGCGATCCGGCTCGTCCTTCACCGCGTGAACGAAGTCAGGGAACTTCATGGCGTCCTGAATGAAGAAGACAGGGATGTTGTTGCCGACGAGGTCCCAGTTGCCCTCTTGCGTATAGAACTTCACCGCAAATCCGCGCACGTCTCGAGCCAGGTCGGCTGAACCCTTGTTTCCCGCCACTGTCGAGAACCGCACGAACACCGGCGTTCGCTGGCCTCGCCGTTGCAACGGCTCGGCTCGAGTCAGGTCCGACAAACCCTCGAAGTTCTCGAAGAAGCCGTGAGCACCGAAGCCACGAGCGTGCACGACGCGCTCGGGAATTCGCTCGTGGTCGAAGTGGAACACCTTGTCCCGCAACACGAAGTCGTTCATCAGCGTCGGGCCACGTTCTCCGACCTTGAGCGAGTTTTGATCGTCGGAGATCGGCACGCCCTGTGCGGTGGTCAACTTGGCCTCGCCCTGACCAAGTCGCTGATGTGTCTCCCCTCCGGAACCGACGTCGTACGCCGCCGGATCCTTCGGCGCTCGAGCGGCCCTCGGATTGATGCCAGAACGGCGTGCTGGAGTTCGCTTCGGAGGCATGGAGTGGACCCTTCGTCGATGGCGGTGTCGATGGAGTGTCGGAGCTACCCACACCCTGCAGCCACCAAACGAGTCAGCTGCGCCCCAACGCGTGATCAAGGACACGCCGACAGGTTTGGCTGCATAGCCCCAGGGGTAAGAATGCGTCCATGTCGGAGTGCGGAGTCGAAACTCTCTATCGGAACCTGCTGGATCGCTGGAACGAGGGAGATGCTCGCGGATTTCGCTCACTGTTCAGAGACGACGGGAGCTTGATCGGAATCGACGGAACTGCGGTCGAATCGGCCGGCTCGATCGGCGACCACCTGTCGGCACTCTTTGCCGATCACCAACAGCCGACGTACGTGTCGAAGGTACGCGAGATACGAGCACTCGGTCCCGACGCAGCGATATTACGAGCTGTCGCCGGGCTTGTTCCGCCTGGTGGATCGCACATCGAGCCGGAGCTCAACGCCGAACAGGTGCTCGCCGCTGTCCGCCGTAACGGTGAATGGCGTATCGCGCATTTCCAGAACACCCCTGTCAAGCTCGACGGACGACCCGGCGAACGCGATGCACTGAGCGGCGAGTTGCAAGCACTGGTCGGCTCGAGCAACTAGCTCACATCGCTCGCATCCGGTTGTTGCGTGCGTTGTGTTCGACCTCCGCGAGCCCGAGTGCCTCGAGCACCGGTGGTACGTAGTTGCCGAATCGACCGCGCAGTCCCTTCTTGAAGCCGTACCAACCGCCGACGGGATTTGCACTGGATCGTCCCCACGCCTCCACCGTTCCATCGGCGGCATCCTTCTGCTCGTCGGCGCTGCCGAGCGGCATCCAATCGCCGCGATCGATCAGCATCGAGTGCAGGTCCTCGATGCACGCCAACTGGTACCTCAGCTGCGTCTTGCCGACCTGCACGACCAGCGCGGGCGGATCCGCCTCAGGGTCGCGATACGCCTCGAAGGTGCTCGAACCGGGTGGAGTTGTCAGTTGCCATGGATCGCTCGGGGTTCCGGTGCCTGATACGTCGTCTGTTGTCATGAGGCCACCTTGGCAGTTTAAACCAGACATCTACTGTCAGGTTCGAAATAGGCTTCCGCGATGCGCGCTGCACGCGTCCTCGACATGCTGCTGGTGTTGCAGCGCCGCGGTCGAACGACGGCACAAGAGCTTGCCGCAAGGCTCGAGGTGACGGAGCGCACGATCCTGCGCGACGTCGAGGCACTGAGCGAGGCCGGTGTTCCGATCTTCACCACGCGCGGGTCGGGCGGCGGGATCGAGTTGATCGATGGCTTCCAGACTCACCTCACAGGTCTGACTGCCGACGAAGCTCGATGCCTGCTGCTCGTCGGCCAGCCGCACGTCGCCCACCGCCTCGGCCTCGGCGCGCCGACTCGCACGGCCAGCAACAAGCTGCTCAACGCCATCCCTCCCGTTCTCGCAGAAGAAGCCGATGGTCTCTCCACCTGGTTCCTGCACGACCCCGATTCATGGACAGGCAATCGCATTCCACACGGTGAGCTGCGCCGCATCGCCCGCAGCATTCAGCGTCGCCGCAGAATCGAGATCACGATCGGGCAGGGCCCGCCGCTGGCGGTCTGCCCGCTTGGGCTGGTGCTGAAGCAGGGTTCGTGGAACCTGATCTCGTCGAGCGGCAGCACGATCGAAGTGCGGTCCATCGACGACCTTCGAGCCACCCGATTGACCATTCACTCCTTCACGCCGCCAGCCGGCTTCGACCTCACAATGTTCTGGAAGTCACATGTGGCGGCTTTCGCCCGCTCAGGTCGTGCGATGAGAGATGAGCCGGACGCGGCGGCTCATCTCTCATCGCACGCCCCCGGAATCGGATTGGAGAGTTCCTTGACCATGCAATGGGTGCATCGCACGTGACGTGCGTCGCCCCAGACTGGGTTTGACGCCGAGCGACCGTGGGAACCACAACGGTGTGACGAACCAGCCCCCGCCAGAGGTTGCCGACGTGCCTTCCAATGATCCGACCGTGGCTCCGATCTCGGCCAACCCTGCCGCCACAACTGAGGAGTTCTACTCCGGTGAGCCGGAGGCACTTATCGGAGTGTCGTTCGACGACGTCTTCCGCGCCGAGGAGTTCCTGCTCGCCCTCCGCGGCTTGGCGGCGCGTGGTGGACTCGTGCTGAGCGACGCAGTCGTGTTGTACAAGGCCGACGATGGCGGCGTGCGCGTCCGGGAGACGACGGATCTGCAACCGGCCGGCACGGCGGTGCGTGGCGCAATGTGGACCGGTCTCCTTGGGCTGCTGATCGCCGGTCCGCTCGGTTGGATCGCTGGCATGGGCATCGGTGCCGGTGCCGGAGCGATCACCGCGAAGGTTGTCGACATCGGCATCCCGGACGAGTGGGTCGACTGGTTCAAGGATGCGGTTCGGCCGCATACCTCCACCGTCGTCGCACTGGCGACCGAAGTCGACCTCACCGCCCTGTACCAGGAGGCGCAGCGATTTGCCGGCGCAGAACTGGTGCACACAACTCTGCGCCCTGGCGCGTCCGCCGATCTAGCGGCCGCGTTGAAAGCGCTGCCCCTGCAGGACATGCCGCCTCGCGACACGTAGTACTGATCAGTCGATCACGGGCAGGCCGCGCAGGCCATCACAGAGTTCGCGCCGGCCGCGTTCGAACTCGGCCCGCGCCTCCGGCACGGCCTGATCGGTGGGGAACGCGTCGAGGATCTCGTTGAAGATCGACTCGACCTCGTCGCGAAATTCACCGTGCGACAGGATGTAGAAAAGATTCTCGCGGATTCCGCGAACGACAGCGCGACCGACGTCGATCGGTTCCATCGCACCGTCCATCGAATTGAACAACGCATCCGGATCACCCTCGCGTGCCATCGGCTTGACGTCGGGATCTTCGCGTTCGGGTGCATCGAGAATGCGAGTGCGCGTCAGCCCTGGACACAACACCGACACCCCGATGCCTTCTGGCGCGAGGCTGAGACGAAGTGATTCGCTGAGACCTCGCACCGCGAACTTCGCGGTCGTGTACGCGCCACCCTCGAACGGCAGCGCTGTGATGCCTGCGATCGACGACGTGTTGACGACGTGGCCACCGCCGCCGTGGTGACGAATCAACGGCACAAAGGTCTTGACAACGTTTACGGCACCGCCCAGGTTCACAGCCATCGCCCGGTCCCAGTCAGTGAAACCCGGATCGGCAACGGCTCCCCCGCCGGCGATACCGGCGTTGTTGCACAACACGTGAACCGCGCCGAACGCGGCGACGGTTGCCTCGGCCGCCGCTGCAACGGATTCGCGGTCGGTTACGTCGACCGTGATGAACTCGACGTGGGCGTCGACAAACTCCACTCTGGCATCAGCAATGTGCGATTCGTTGACATCGCCGATGACGACATTCATCCCTTCGGACAGCAACGCCTTGCTGATCCCGAGCCCGATTCCGCTCGCTCCCCCGGTTACGAATGCGGTCTTTCCAGTGAAGGTCCTCACGTCGCCCGACCCTACTCAGGGCCAGGCGAAGCCTCCGGCTCGGGGCCTGACCAAACGGGCGCGGGCTCGATGCGCAACAGCCATGTGCCTGGCCCGAGCGGCGGGACGACGGCGGACGAGAAGCCGCTTGAGGAAGCGGCGCGCCGGCCTTCTTCGGTTCGCCTGTCGCGCGCCAACAGTTGGCCGATTATAGGCAGGGCCACAACGTTCGCCGCGTGCAGAACGCCCATGATCAGCAAGATCCCACCGATACGCGCGACCTCGTGCTTCAGTTGCGCCCCCGTCGATGCGACCCAGTCGGTGGGCTCCACGAACGTGACGGTGAATAGCACGAATGAGGTGAAGATGAGGTAGTACGCGACGTCCGTCAGCACGAGGTAGCTCTTGCCGGTGCGTGGATTGGCCCGGAAGACGTCGGCGGCGTACGAGCGACCGAAGCGTTTGATGAACGGTCCGAGCCCGACCGCGAGCGCGACGAGCACGATGTTCGTGATCAGTTCTATGACCCACCAGTCCATGATGATCCTCCTGTTGTCGAAATCGGAAAGAGCGAGTGCGAGTGCGGCGATGGCGGAGATGAACGATGCGATCCTGCCGCCAAGGATCCAACGCCACCGCCGACGCGCAGCGGCTTCCTCCAGCGATCGTGTGACGCGCGCGAACAGGTCGGGGTTTTCCTGAACAGACGCACGGACATCCGCGTAGGCGTCGATCAACCGCTGCTCCAGCGCGATGCCGTTCACGACTCACCGAGCGATCGATCGAGCGCAGCCATCGCGCGTCGAAGGTGCGTCTTCACCGAGTTCACGGAAACACCGAGGGTCGACGCGATTCGCTCGACCGTGAGCTCCTCGAAGTACCTCAGCGTGATGCAGTCGCGCTGACGGGGTGGAAGCTCGCGCACCGCGTCGAGCACCCTGCCGTGTTCCTCGGAGCGCACGAGCTGATCACCAACTGAATCGTCGATGTCGACGTCGACTTCACGACCTGCCGTGGCGTGATGGCGGAGGGACACCAGGCCGCGCCGATTGTGATCGCGGGCGAGGTTCAAGACGATGGATCGCAGATACGCGGGCGCCCTATCGATCGCATCGATCTTGCCGGCATGGCGAGCGAGGCGAAGGAACGCCTCTTGCACGATGTCCTCGGCTGCATCACGATCGTCGACAAACAAGCGTGCCAGCCGCACCAACGAGCGGCCTTCCGCGAGGAACAACCGCGAAACGAACTCCTCGACCTCGACGCTGATCGATTCGCCCTGGATGCTTGCGGTGATGGCGGCCCACAACGAGGGCGCGCCACGCGCCGCTCGCACCGGTACGACGGTCAGGGTCACCGCTGCGAAGCTTGGCACGAAGTCGGCGGCAGCCTTCACGTAGATACAGACGAACGAAGCGCGGTCAGCGGGTGACACACGGGCCAGCCGCGGTGAGGACAGCTGCCACACCGTAGGGTGTGCCGTCCGCGACGATGCTCTCCCGGCGGGAGCAACGGCGCCGTACACGTCGAAGAGCGTCACTCAGCCACGGACCGGGTCGACCGAGATCGATCCGTCGCTCGTCCAGACGTGGCCGCTGACTTCGCCATCCGCGCACCACACGGTCCCGGTGATGCCACCGAGGCGAACGGTCACGATGCCGGTCGCTAGGATTGCGTGGGCTGGCGGACAAGTTGGCGATGCACCGCGTACGCGGCGGCTTCGGCGCGATTGCCACATGAGGTCTTCTGCAGGATCGAGCGCACATGGTTGGCAGCGGTGTGCTGACTGATGAACAGTCGTTCACCGATCTCCCGATTCGAACAGCCTTCGGCGATCAGCCGCAGCACGTCGAGCTCACGCTCCGACATGCCGTCGAACGTCGCTACGGTCGGCGGCGAACCGAGGCTGTCGAGAACCGACGCTGAGTTTTCTGACAGAGTCTTCATTCCGAGCACGGTGGCTGTCGAGTGGGCTTGATCGGCCAGGAATCTTGCGTTGGCAATGTCGCCGTTCGCGACCGCAAGCAATGACCAGTCATGCTGCACGTGAGCCATCCACACCGGGGAGGCACTTCGATCGGCGAGCGCCATGGCAGCGCGGAAGTATCCATCGGCCTGTTGACCATGCCCTAGCAGTTGGGCGAGACCGCCGCGCAGTCGATCGGCGGGACCGAAACAGATCGTCATCGCCACCATCAGGTTCCGGCCGGCGAACCGATCGAGCTCGCGCATCAAGAACGCTGCGTGGTCGACATCGCCACATGCAATGCACGCTTCCGCGAGAAAGGTAAGACATGCCGGCCACACAGAATCGCGTGGCACAGCGGCGAACCCGTTGGGCGCCAGCAGTTCGAGTTCGCGGCGCGCTTCGTCGAGCATGCCGAGCTCGGCGTAGAGCGCTGTCAGACCTGGCCGCCACACGCCCTGGTCCTCCTCGCGAGCCGACAAGACCTGCATCAAGGGGAGCACTTCATTCAACCGGCCCTGCTCGCGACGTATGGCGAACATCTGCAGGCCGTAGACACCGGCGTCGTAGACGGTGTCGCTCGAGTTTCCCACAGCATGGGCTTGCTCGGCAGCACGTTCGGCGTCGTCGAAACGCCCTGCCACCAACGCCAGCAAAGCTTCGTACACATGACCCATGAATTGGAACATGAGGAATCGACCTCGCTCGGCAATCAGCCTGTGCTGTTCGAGAACTTCGCTGGCCTCCTCGATCCGACCAAGTTCGATGAGAGCCCGAACCATGTTGCCCGTGGCATACACGGCACTCCAGCTGTCGCCAATCTTCAACGCGACATCGCGGAGCTCGGTGCTGGCTTCGAGGAACCCAGAAGGATCTGTCGTGACGATCGTGATTGCTTGCAGCACTGCAACGAGACATTCGACATCGCCGACGTTGCGCGCCATCTCCAGCCCGACCTCTCCGGCCGCAAAGGCGTCGTGCTGGTCGCCTGCCAGGTACAGGCTGCGGCTCAACGATGCCTGCAGATGCACTCGCAGTGGTACTTGTCGGTCGCCGATCAGACCGATCGCCTCGGAAACCATCCGGACGGCCGGCCCGCCCGGCGCGCCAGGCTGATGCACGGCCTCCTCGTAGCCCAGCGCAGCGCGCGCCGCCACCTCCGCCCAGCCACCGCGACGCGCCTCTTCGAAGGCTCGCTGATGAGTGGCCTGGGCCTTGAAGGCAAGGCCCCTGCGCATCTGGACCTGTCCGAGATCGACCAGCACGCCGCTGTGCTCGGCGGTCGCTTCGGGCAACATCCGCAGAACTGCCTCGAGATGAGAGATCGCCTCGTCGTATGCACCCGTGCTCTTTGCCTGCTCGGCCGCCAAACGGCCATACATGATGCCTCGCTCGACTCCCCCGACCGCCGATGCCGCGCCGAAATGGCGGGCAAGGTCGGCGTAGACGGAACGCTGGTCGGCCGCGTAGATCTCCTCGAGAGCTTCGGCGATCCGCAGGTGGAGGTTGGCCTGTACCGACGGCGACATCACCTCCTCGACGGTGTCGCGGACCAGGGCATGGATGAATTGATACGTGAGCTGATGACCGGCGACGCTGATCAGAAAGCCGCTGTCGACGAGCTCATCGAGGCCGGCACTCAGTTCGTCGGCGCTCATGCGTGTCGCAACGGAGAGCACTCGAAGTTCGACACGCTGGCCGGCCGCCGCGGCCAGCTCAAGCGGACGACGCGCGCGACGCGACAGGCGGGCCATGCGACCGGCCACCACATCTTTCACAGAGTCGGGCGCGCCGACGGAGGCGATGTCGCGGCGCACGACCCAACGATCCTTGTCGCGGATGACGACACCGTGGTGAAGGAGGTGCCGCCAGAGCTCGCCGAGGAAGAAGGCGTTGCCGCCACTGCGCTCCGCCGCGGCCGCCGCGAGGAGTCGCAGGTCGCCGTCGAGCTCCTGATCGAGCGCGGCGGCCACGAACTGCTCGACACAGGCGGTATCGAGGCCACCTAATCGAACTCGCGTGACCGACTCGCTGCGTTGCAGGTCGACCAGCGACTCGGCCAGCGGATCGCTGAGATCGGCGGTGCCGTCGCGAAATGTGGCGATGATCATCAGCCTCGCCGCCGATCCGGAGCGCACGAGATGCCGCAGCAACTCGAGCGTCTGACGGCCGGCCCAGTGCACATCGTCGAGCAACACCAACACTGCTGCCTGCTGCGCGGCGTTGGCCAGCACATGATCGACCGCCGAGAACAACAAGTAACGCTCGGTCTCGTGGTCAGCCGCAGCGGGCCGAGGGAGGCCAGGCACCAAACGTTCGAGTTGCGGAAGCAGCACGAGCAGATCACTGAGGTCCTGCTGGCTGTTGAGCGGCTGACCGGAGCCGACGAGCGATCTGAACAGGTGATCGAGTGCGTGGACCCACGGCTGGTACGGCAGGGCAAGCTCTGCGTCGCAGCTCCCCAGCAGCACGATCGCGCCGGACTCGTGGGAATGTCGGGCGAACTCCGCAGCGAGACGGGTCTTGCCGGCTCCAGCCTCGCCCCCGATCATGACCACCTCGCGGGATCCCGCCTCGGTGCGCTGCCATGCGTCGGAGAGGGTGCTCCACTCGGCCTCACGGCCGACAAACCGCTGCCGAGACGTCGTCGCCAACGCCGCCGGCAGCGGAATCGAGGGCCGCTCGACCGCGTCCGCCGGGCTCGGGCGAACAGGCACACGTGGATGCCACTCGACCGCGAAGGCCTCGATCGCTTCGCCGACGCCCTCGACCTCGACAGGTCCGACGTGCGCGTAGCTGCCGCTCGTCCCGTTGGCGGCAAGCCACCGTACGACGTTGCTGACCAGGATCTGGCCCTTCCGAGCGCGAGCGAACAGCTCGACCGCGATGGCGATGGGTGCACCGGTGCAGCCGCCATCCACCCACTCGACGTCGCCGGTGGCAAGCCCGATACGCGTGGCCGGACCCGCTTGTTGCACTTCGATACCCGCTGCCACCGCGGCCGCGGCGCTGTCGAACGCGATGATCACTTTGTCGTCGTCCGCCTCTATGACACGTCCGGAGCCAGAAGATGCCGAATTTCCGAGCTCACGCACCAGGTTGCTCGCACCCGCGTCCGCACACATGATCGTCGACGTATTGCTGGTCGCAGCGGCCATGTGAAGTCCTCCTAGTCAGATCTGACTACCAACAGGACGGTGAGTCAAACGAAACGGTTCGCCGGGAAGACGAAAGATGGTCATGACAGCTGGGGGAAGATTCCGTACAGTCACCTTGACGACGACGTGAATCCTCCTGCCGGGCCCGGTGGGAGGCATCACGACACAATCGGAGGATGGATCCATGGCCCTCTTCGTAATCGAACGGAACTTTGCCGAGCAGCTTGAACCCGCCGCCCTCGACTACGCCGGAATCCGGCTGGTCAACGACGACGTCGGGATCAAATGGATCTACTCGTTCCTTTCCGCCGACAAGAAGAAGACCTACTGCCTGTATGAGGCCCCCAGCTCGGAGGCAATCATCGAGGCCGCAGCACGCCTGGGAATTCCTGCGGATGTCATCGTCGCCGTCGAAGACCAGCTCAACCCGGATGGACCGGGAAAAATATCGTCGTCGCCAATTCCAATCACACCATGACCATGAACTTTGGGAACCTGAAACTTGGAGACATCACATGACCACCATGACCACCACGACCGATCTGCTGACCGACGAGATGCTCGCCCGGTTCGACGATCGGGCAGCAACCTACGACCGCGAGAACCGCTTTTTCGATGAGGACTGGGACGAACTCTGCGAGTCCGGTTACCTGCTGGCTGCAGTGCCCACCGAATTCGGTGGAGCTGGCCTCGGTCTCGATGAAATCGCGAAGCTGCAGTGCCGACTCGCATACCACGCGCCGGCAACAGCCGTCGCAGTCAACATGCACCTGTACTGGACCGGCGTCGCCGCTGATCTCCTGAAGGCGGGCGACACGTCGTGTCGATCGCTGCTGGAGCAAGCAGCCGCCGGAGAGATCTTTGCTGCAATCCACGGCGAAGCCGGCAACGACATCCCGCTGTTGCTCTCGTCGGCCAAGGCGGAAAAGGTCCCGGGCGGCTGGGAGATCACTGGCCACAAGATCTTTGGCAGCCTCTCACCTGTGTGGACCAGAGCCGGCTTTCATGCAATGGACACGTCGGACCCGGAAAACCCGCAGATCATCCACGGTTTCCTGCCGCGCAACACCGCCGGGTACGAGATCGTCGAGACGTGGGATACGTTGGGCATGCGTGCTACTCAGAGCCATGACACGGTTCTCGATCGCGCATTCGTTGCCGACGAGAACATCGTGTTGGTCTGCCCGGCGGGCTTCGCCGGCGCAAGCATGTTCCAGGTCAGCGTCTTCGCATGGGCGCTGATGGGCTTTGCGACGGTCTACCTGGGCGCTGCGAAGCGGGCGTTCGACATCACCGTCGATCGTATGCCGAAGCGCACCTCGGTCGCCCTGACCCGCTCGATGGCTCACCATCCCGGCGTCCAGCACAACGTGTCGGAGATGCGCATCTCGCTCGACGCCTGCGAGGCGCTGCTCGACCGAGTCACCACCGACTGGGCCACCGGCGTGCCGCACGCTGACTGGCCGGTGCGGCTGGTGGGTGCTCGGCACTTCATCATCAACCAGGCCTTCGACATCGTCGATCGGGCCATGGACCTGTC
>JBDTWJ010000080.1:0-16073 GCA_040006755.1 Ilumatobacteraceae bacterium
GGGTTCTACCGACAGATGGCCAGCAGCGTCGCAGTTGCCGCTGCCACCGCGATCGCAGTGGTGATCGCGAAACCCGACGCTGCACCCCTGGCGGCACCGTTCATCGTGGTGTGGCTGTTCGCTCCGCTGATCGCCCGCTCGGTCAGCCTTCCTCCGCCAGAGTCGAACGCTGAATTCCTGTCCGCCGACGATGTCGAGACGCTTCGGCTCATCGCCAGACGCACGTGGCTGTTCTTCGAGACGTTCGTGAGTCCCGAAGACAACGGCCTGCCACCCGACAACTTTCAGGATGACCCACGACCGGCCGTCGCACATCGAACATCACCGACCAACATCGGGATGTACCTGCTCTCGACGGTCACCGCTCGCGACTTTGGTTGGATCGGCACGTTCGACATGGTCGACCGCCTAGAGGAGACCCTCGAGACGATCGACAAGCTCGAACACTTCCGAGGACACCTGTACAACTGGTACGACACGCGCGACCTCCACCGGATGGAGCCCGCGTACGTCTCGTCGGTCGACAGTGGCAATCTCGCCGGCCACCTGCTGACGCTGTCCAACGCCTGCCGCAGAATGATCGACGAGCCACTCCCGATCGAGTCCGCGTTGACAGGGATTGGTGATGTGGTCACGTTGGTCACCAGAGCGGCGAAGGAGATCGGCGATGATCGAGGAAGCCAAACGTTGACACGGCGAATCGTCGAAGAAGCACTCGATTGGTCCGCGTTGTTGGACCAGGAGCTGCCCGCCAGTTCCGAAGCGTGGGCGGCGCGATTAGAACTGCTCTCCACGCACGCCAGAACGTTGTCCGACATTGCCGCGGCCGTCACGGCGGAGCGTGGAGCGGATCTCGACAGCGAGTTCGTCACGTGGGCGAATGCAGCACATCACGCAGTCGACGGCCACCTCCGCGATCTCGCCGTGCTGCAGCCTGTTTCCGCTGAGTCGTCGTTGCGCACCATCGCGCAGCTCTGCGAAGAACAGGATGCCAAGCACCGCGACGGACCAGCCGCTGCAGTGACCCTCGTCCGACGGCTCCAGGCCATTGCGGATCAAGCCGATCGCATCTATCGGGAGATGGACTTCACGTTTCTGTTCGATCCGGTTCGCAAGCTGTTCTCGATCGGGTACCGGGTCCTCGACGGCACGTTGGATCCGAGCTACTACGACCTGCTCTCGTCGGAGGCCCGCCTCGGAAGCTTCCTGTCGATCGCGAAGGGCGAGGTCCCGCCCGAACACTGGTTCCGACTCGGCCGCTCGCTGACTCCCATTGGTCGTGGCTCAGCGTTGATCTCGTGGTCGGGATCGATGTTCGAGTACTTGATGCCCGCTCTCGTCATGCGGGCTCCCGCAAACAGCTTGTTGGACCAGACGAACCGATTGGTCGTGGCTCGCCAGATCAAATATGCGGCGACGCTCGGGGTGCCTTGGGGCATCTCCGAGTCCGGCTACAACGCTCGCGACATCTCGCAGAACTACCAATACTCGAGCTTCGGTGTGCCCGGTCTCGGCCTGAAGCGAGGTCTCAGTGAAGACGTTGTTGTGGCGCCCTATGCGACAGCGCTTGCGGCAATGATCCGGCCGGGGGCTGCCGTGCGCAACTTCGAGCGGCTGACCAAAGCAGGCGCTGCGGGACGGTACGGCTTCAGAGAAGCGCTCGACTACACGCCACGGCGGCTCCCGGAGGGAGCAACCGTCGCCGTCGTCAAAAGCTACATGGCCCACCACCAAGGGATGACGCTGGTGGCTCTCGGAAATGTCGTCCATGATCGATTGATGGTGGAGCGCTTCCATGCCGACCCGCTGGTCGAGGCGACAGAACTGCTGTTGCAAGAGCGCATGCCACGCAACGTGCTCGTCACCCGACCTCGTGCCGAGGAAGTGAAGAGCTCCGCCGACGTGCGCGATCACGTGCCACCGATCTTGCGCCGGTTCAACTCGCCGCACGACGCCGTTCCTCGAACGCACCTGCTGTCGAACGGGCGGTACGCCGTGATGATGACCGCGGCAGGGTCGGGCTACAGCCGCTGGGGTGATGTGGCTATCAACCGTTGGCGCGAGGATGTCACCAGCGACCCGTGGGGCACCTTCCTCTTCGTCCGCGACATGGAGACAGGTGAGGTGCGTTCGGCCGGTCACCAGCCGAGCGGCAAGGAAGCCGACAGCTACGAGGTGACCTACTCCGAGGATCGTGCCGAGTTCTCGCGGCGCGATGGATCGATCGTCACGAAGCTCAGCGTCGTGGTGTCGGCTGAGGACGATGCCGAGATCCGCCGCGTCTCGTTGACCAACCTCAGCTCGCACACTCGCCAGTTCGAGCTCACGTCGTATGCCGAGTTGGCACTCGCGCCGCAGGCCGCCGACGCGGCTCACCCCGCTTTCCAAAACCTGTTCGTCCAGACGGAATTTGTTTCGTCGGTCGGTGCGCTGTTAGCGACTCGCAGGCCGAGATCCGGCGAAGACAAACCGATCTGGGCCGCACACGTCGCTGCTGTCGAAGAGGACTCCGGTGCCATCATCCAATACGAGACGGATCGAGCGCGCTTCATCGGCAGAGGTAGGTCAGTGCGCACTGCAGTCTCGGTGCTCGACGGACGACCCCTATCGAACACCGTCGGCGCCGTGCTCGACCCGATCTTCAGCATCCGGTCTCGCGTGACGCTGGCTCCCGGAGCCACGGCTCATGCCATCTTCTCGACAGTTGTCGCCGAGTCGAGGGAACACGTGCTGGACCTCGCCGACAAGTACCGCGACCCAGCGACCTATGAACGAGCGGCGATCCTCGCCTGGACCCAGGCGCAGGTGCAGCTCCATCACCTGGGAATCGAGTCCGACGAGGCGCACCTCTTCCAACGCCTCGCCAACCGAATCATCTACTCCGATCCTTCGCTGCGCCCCGCTGCCAGCATGCTCGTCAAGAACCAGCGAGGTGCTCCGGGACTGTGGGCCCGCGGCATCTCCGGCGATCTACCCATCGTCGTCGTGCGCATCGACGAGGTCGACGATCTCGATATCGTGCGGCAACTGCTCCGGGCGCACGAGTACTGGCGTCTGAAGCTGCTCGACGTCGACCTGGTGATCGTCAACGAGCATGGTGCCACGTATGCAGAGAGCCTGCAGGAGGCACTCGAAGCGGTAGTGCGCACCAGCCAATCCATCCTCGGCCACGATTCGCATCAGACTCACGGCGCGGTCTACATCCTGCGAGGCGATCAGCTGACCGAGGAGGACCGCACCCTGCTACTGAGCGCGGCCAGGGCAGTTCTGCTGAGCCGCCGTGGCAGCCTCGGCGATCAAGTCATTCGCGTCGAGCGCGCCGAACGGATCGCGCTTCGACCGGCGCAGCCCGACGCAAGCAAGCCGACCAGCGAGCCGGCTGCGCCGCGCAAGCAGTTGGAGTTCTTCAACGGCCTCGGCGGCTTTGCCGACGGGGGACGCGAATACGTCACGGTCCTCGGCCCCGGACAGTCCACGCCCGCTCCATGGCTGAACGTGATTGCTAACTCGTCGTTCGGCTTCCAGGTCTCCGAATCCGGGTCGGGCTACACCTGGTCGGGCAACAGCCGCGAGAACCAGCTGACTCCGTGGTCCAACGATCCGGTCCGCGACCCGGTGAGCGAAGCCATCTACATCCGCGACGACGACACCGGCGAGCTGTGGGGTCCGACGGCGCTACCAATTCGCACCGAAGAGTCGACGTACGTCGCAAGTCATGGCGCGGGGTACAGCCGCTTCGAACACGCGCACCGAGGAATCCAGCAGACACTCACGCAGTTCGTGCCACTCGACGATTCGCTGAAGGTCTCCTTGCTCACCATCGAGAACCGCTCAGGCCGCACGAGGAAGCTGTCCGTCACGGCATACGCGGAGCTCGCGCTGGGAAACTCGCGCGAGCTCGCAGCTCATCGCATCATCACCGAGCTCGACCCTCAGACAGGGGCGATCCTCATACGCAATCCGTGGAACACCGAGTTCAGCGGCCGCGTCGCTTTCATGGATCTAGGCGGTCGTCAGACTGCCTGGACTGCTGATCGCACCGAGTTCCTCGGCCGCAACGGCGCACCCGACGCACCAGCAGGACTCGACCGCGGATACCGGTTGAAGGGAGCTGTCGGGGCAGGCATGGACCCCTGTGTTGCGATGCAGACCAGCTTCGAGCTGGCCAACGGAGCGCACACACAGGTCGTGGTACTGCTCGGCGAGGCCGACGGACCCGCGGAAGCAGCCGACCTCGTGCGCAAGGGGCGTAACGCAGATCACGCGGCCACGTTGCACGACGTCGGGAAGTATTGGGACGACACCCAGGGCACCATTCAAGTGCGGACTCCGGACCGCGCCATGGACATCATGCTCAACCGCTGGTTGATCTACCAGACCCTCGCCTGCCGGCTCTGGGCACGAGCCGCCTTCTACCAGGCCGGCGGCGCGTATGGATTCCGCGATCAGCTGCAGGATGTCATCGCGCTGGTCACTCCGAAGCGCGAGCTCGCGCGCTCACACATACTGCGCGCTGCAGCGCACCAGTTCGTCGAAGGTGACGTCCAACATTGGTGGCATCCGCCGTCGGGTCGGGGTGTGCGAACCCGGATCTCGGACGATCGCCTCTGGCTCCCCTACACCGTCGACCGGTACCTCGCCGTCACCGGCGATACGGGCGTGCTCGACGAGACGATTCCATTCCTCGACGGCCCTCCGCTGCGGCCGGATCAGAACGACTCGTACTTCCAGCCGGCGACGTCGGAGACCTCGGCGTCGCTGTACGAACACTGTGCGAAGGCAATCGATCGGAGCCTTGGCCTGGGCGAGCACGGGCTGCCACTCATGGGGACAGGTGACTGGAACGACGGTATGGACCGGGTCGGTCGGGCTGGCAAGGGTGAGAGCGTATGGCTGGGTTGGTTCCTGCACATCGCGTTGGAGGCGTTCGCTCCGATCGCCGAAAGCCGCGGCGACCGCGCTCGAGCAACTACTTGGCGGACACACGCAGCCGGGCTCGAGGCAGCGCTCGAACGGCATGGTTGGGACGGCGACTGGTATCGGCGCGCGTTCTTCGACGATGGCACGCCCCTCGGGTCGGCGATCAACGCAGAGTGCCGTATCGACTCGATCGCTCAGTCGTGGGCCGTTCTGTCACAAGCGGCGAATCCCGAGCACGCGCAACGGGCGATGGCGGCCGTCGACGAGTACCTCGTACGTCTGGGCGATGGCCTGATCCTGTTGTTCACTCCGCCGTTCGACCATTCGGGCGTCGATCCGGGCTACATCAAGGGTTATCTCCCTGGCATCCGTGAGAACGGTGGTCAGTACACGCATGGGGCGATTTGGTCGGTGCTTGCATTTGCAGATCTGGGCGATGGCGACAAAGCAGGCGAGTTGTTCTCCGTGCTGAACCCAATCAACCACGCCAGCACCCGCGCAGGGGTGCATCGCTACAAGGTCGAGCCGTACGTCGTGGCCGCAGATATCTACGCGGAACCTCCCCACGTCGGACGTGGTGGATGGACCTGGTACACGGGCTCGGCTGGATGGATGTATCAGGCCGGTGTCGAGTGGATCCTCGGCTTCCGGTTGCGTGGCACGACTCTGCAGATCGACCCGTGCATTCCCCGCGCGTGGCCAGGTTACGAGATCGACTTCAGATACCACAGCGCGCGATACGAGATCGTCGTCGAGAACCCGCATGGCGTGTGCGAAGGCGTGGTGTCAGCCGAACTCGACGGACAGATGTTGTCGGATGGTCACAACGTTCCTCTCGTCGACGACGGTGTGACGCACCGGGTCAGGATCGTCTTGGGTTAGCTGGTCTCGGTCAGTGATCTGGGTTAGGGGGGCGCCAGGAATCCGTCGCACTCGCCAGACGCCCAGGCATTCACGATCTTCGCGGTGCCGTTGAGAAGGGCTGTGACGTCGGCACCGTCGAATGCATCCGTACCTTCGTCGACGATCGTGCCGAGAGCCGCCACGAATTGATTGGCGACCTCGTCATCTTCGTCGGAGAAGCGTGGAAAGTCGGGTTGGGCCTGTAGCAACAGTCGGTGAATCGACACCGCGTCGTCGTAGGTTGCGCCAGTCGGGTGCGCGTCGTACGTCGGTACTGAGTCCGTGTTCATCAAGTCGCGCGTCAATGCCTCGGCGGTGACGATCTGTTCTTGCAACTTTGCGTAGTCGACGATGGATGCCTCGTCATCGACCGTGTGGTAGCAGGGTGGTGTCGCGTCGGTGAAGAATGCTGTCGGCACACCTGCACCGACAAAGGTCGCGTAGTCGCTGCGGCCCTGCCCGAACAACAGGCTGAGCATCACGGTGTCCAATGTCGACGCCTGCGTGGCGGCTCTCGAGGCGTTGACGAGATTGCGCCCGCCGCTCTCCGCGCCCACGAGCACGGTGACGTTTTTGAGCGACGGCGAGATATCGGTGCCTTGGATGTCGAAGTTGAGATACGCGATCGTCTGCGCCAGAGGGACGATCGGGTTGGCCGCATAGGCCGCCGAGCCGAGCAGTCCATCCTCCTCGGCGTCCCACAGCGCGATGATCACCGATCGGCGCGGGGCGCTACCAACCGCGATGGACCGACCGACAGCGAGCGCTGCCGCAACGCCGGTCGCGTTGTCGGTTGCGCCGTTGCAGATGGTGTCATCGGGCTCGCTCGTGCTCAGCGAGCAGTCGCTGCCCAGGTGGTCGTAATGCGCACCCACGATGACGTACTGGTCGGCGAGGTCTGTACCGGGAATGACACCAATCAGGTTCGTACCCGCGCCGAACGCCTGGCGATATGCGTCGGGACCTGTGGCCCCAGCGACCGCCGGCTGCGCGAACTCCGACAGTTGGGCGATCAAGAACTCCTGAGCCGCGATTGATCCATCCGAGAGGTTGTCGCGACCCGCGAGATCATCGGAGGCGAGCGTCTCGACGACTGTGCGGTAGCCGGCGATCGCTGCACTATCGGCGGTGACCGTTGTGTCGGGGATCGCCGTGGTGACCGCAACGGTGCCAGCGGCAGTCGTCGCCGGCGCAGAGGTGACGACCGCAATTGTTGTCGTCGCACTCGTGGATGTCGGCTCATCGTCGGAACTACAACTTGTAGCGGTCAGGAGGGCGAGCACCATTCCGATGTATTGCGCCAACCGTGAAGGCCGCATGGCATCGACACTACAGAGTGTTCACATGGCACGACCCGGCGTGTGGAGAGCCGGTCGGATCAGGCCTTTCGTTCGCGCAGACGACCCCTGGACCATTCTGGTCGGCAGAGGGCAATCACCGACTCGCGGCGACGATTGCGGCGACGGACGCCGTGACATCGGCGTCGGTGGTGGCGAAATTGCTGATGGAGATGCGCATGACCGCCTGATCCCGCCAGCTCGATCCGCCGAGCCAGCACGTGCCGTCCCGCTGCACCGCGGCGATCACGGAGCGGGTCCTGGCGTCGTGGTCGGCGT
The DNA here is from genome assembly GCA_040006755.1 of Ilumatobacteraceae bacterium. Taxonomy (GTDB): domain Bacteria; phylum Actinomycetota; class Acidimicrobiia; order Acidimicrobiales; family Ilumatobacteraceae; genus JAENVT01. The sequence continues at coordinate 7,440 of JBDTWJ010000080.1, forward strand.
CGTTGCCGGACGGGTCGAGGAAGCGAACGAGCACCTGGTTGAGGACGACGTCGTTGAGCACGACGATCCCAGGCTCGGCACTGAGCATCTCAGCGAATCGGCGAGCGTGGGAACAGCACTGTTCGACGATGGCTTCGATGCCCTCGCGGCCCAGCGATGCGAGAGCGGCGTAGACCGGCACGCCCCTGGCCCGCCGGGAGAACTCGGGATTCCAATCGACTGGATCACGATCGGTGCCGGGAGCCGCCTGAACCAGGTACGCGGCGGTCGCAGTCATCGCCGCTCGATGCGATTCGTGATGCCGACAGATCACGATGCCACAGTCGTACGGAACGTTGAGCCATTTGTGCGCATCGGTCGACCACGAGTCCGCCTGGTCGAGACCAGGGAGCCGATTGTTCGTGCGACAAGCGGCCGCCCACAATCCAATGGCGCCATCGACGTGCAGCCAGGCGTTGCGCGCGTGAGCGATGGCCGCGAGCTCGCCGGTCGGATCGATGGCACCCGTGTTGACGTTGCCCGCCTGGCAACACACGATCGTGGGGCGATCAGGATCGAGATCAAGCACGCGCTCGAGGTCAGCCGGAAGCATCGCTCCGTTGCTGTCGACGGCGACGCGTTCGATCGACTTCGTACCAAGACCCAGGAACCGCGCGCCGCGTGGGATTGTCACGTGCACTTCCTCGCCCACAACAAGTCGGATCGGAGGGCTTCCGGCGAGTCCATCGGCCTCCACGTCCCAACCTGCGGCGGCGAGGACGTGGTGCCGAGCTGCGGCGAGCGCGGTCGTGTTGGCCATCTGGCCACCTGTGACGAATGCGAATGACGAATCGGGTGGCAACCCGAGCAGGTCGAGCATCCAGGCGCCGGCGACCTCTTCGATCACCGCGGTCGCTGGGCTTGGCGCGAACAATCCGGTGTTCTGATCCCACGCGGTCACCAACCAATCCGCCGCAAGTGCCGCTGGCAAAGTTCCACCGATCACGAATCCGAAGAAGCGACCGGAGTCCATCGCCATCAGACCACCGGCTTCGACGGCATCGGCCATGCGATGCACCACCGTGGCGGGATCGGAAGGACTCTGCGGCGTTGGCCCGCCCAGCGCAGCGCGCAGCTCAGCCGGCGTCGCCGTTGGTGTCACCCGAGCGTCGCGCAGACCGACGCGATATGCGACGCCTCGCTCGGCTACCGACCGGAGCAACTCAGCTTCGTCGACGCCCATCACAGTCCCGGGAACAACTTACGAAGCCGATCGAGCTGCGGACTCTCCGAACTCGACGAGGTATGTGCAGGATCGAGACGGCCGTAGATCAGTCGGACCAGCTCTTCAGATGAGACCTCGACGTCGTCGGGCGACGAGCTGGTCTGCTCGCTCGACGGAGTCAGGACGAGCCCGTCAGGCGTAATTGTCAGCTCGAATGCCCGGGCAGGGTTGGTGGTGTTGATGGTGACGACGCGTTCCTCGCCATCGCTCTCGCCCGCGAAACCCGCAATCATCGGCAGAACGTCGAGGACGAAGGGCACAGCATCGGCCGGCAGTGTTGCGTCGGGATCAAGCATCACGTCGATGTCCCAGGTGTGCAGGACATGTTCGCTGAGGCGCAGGGTCATGAACCGGTCAACGTCGAGCGTCATGGGGCCCATCAAAAACTGGAACGCAGCACGTTGGTCGTCGGACAAGGCCGTCAATCGATCGACGAGTGCGCTGTCTGCGTCGAGCGCGTCAGACGCCTTGGCCAGCGGTGTCTTGGCGTTCCATTCATCCCACACCTCCTGGTTGAAACCGTCTTCCATGGCGTCGACGGAGACCGTCGCATCCACGCCGCGCCGCACGATGATCGCGCCCGACCCGAGATGAGACAGCACGTCAGTGAAGCGCCACTTCGTCGCGTATGACTGATCGTTCAACTGCTCGGGCGCCAGACCCTGCACCAGCGAGGCAAGACGCGACGTCGACGATTCGAGTGTTTCCAGCCGGTCTGCCATGACACTTCCTTCGATCGAGAACGCGGGCCGATGGCGATAGTAACGGTCGAAACGTGAGCGGACTAAGTTTCGCTTCGTGCTTGCGAGGGATGACGAAACGTTCATGCCGAGCACCGACGAATTGCTTGCGAACAACGCGCGGCACGTCGAGACGTTCGCCGACCATGATCTCGCGCTACGTCCCCGTCGCAAGCTCGCAGTCGTCGCGTGCATGGACAGCCGGATGGATATCTTCCAGATGCTGGGACTGGCACACGGAGATGCACACGTCATCCGCAATGCGGGCGGCGTGGTGACCGACGATGTGATCCGCTCGCTGGTGCTCTCGCAGCGATTGCTCGGAACCCGCGAGATCATCCTGCTGCATCACACCGATTGTGGGCTGCAGCAGTTGACCGGCGAGACCCTGAAGGACGAGATCGAGGCCGAGACGGGTATCCGTCCGAGCTGGGCCATCGAGAGCTTTAAGGATCCGTACCAGGACGTGCGCCAGTCGATCCGCCGCCTGCAAGTCAATCCCTTCATCCAGAACAAGGAACACATCCGGGGGTTCGTCTACCGCGTCGAGAGCGGCCACCTCGACGAAACGACACCCTGATCGAGCCCGCGTTCTGTCGAAGCAAGGTACGAAATCTCCGGCGCCACCGGATAATCGGTGCCTGGCCTCGAGCCACGACTTCACTCACACCCACACCGTCGGGATGGGCAAGGGAGGCGGTCGCTTGCTCACCTGGCGAGCCGAGCACAGCTGACGCGATACTGCAACCTGTAGATCAACATCAAACCTCCGAACATCTATCAAGGAGACCGATATGCCGGCAAAGGGAAAAGCTGAATGGAAGGGCGACCTGCCCAGTGGCTCGGGCACGTTCACCGCGGGAGATTCGATCAGCGGTGGGTACACGTTCAAGTCACGCTTCGAGGACGGACCTGGATCGAACCCCGAGCAGTTGATCGCCGCAGCACATGCCGCGTGCTTCTCGATGGCACTGTCGGGCATGCTCGCAAAGGCCGGCAGCCCACCCGACTCGGTGCAGACCGAGGCGACAGTCACCCTGCGACCCATCGATGGATCCCCGACCATCAGCAAGATCGACCTTGTCACCGTCGGCCGAGTGCCCGGCATGGACGAAGCAACGTTCAAGGAGCATGCCGAGGCCGCAAAGAAGGGGTGCCCGGTCAGCCGAGCATTGGCCGCCGTTCCCGAGATCACGCTGCAGGCCTCGCTCGCCAACTGACGAATTCAGGACACCGGTGCGGGTCGGCCACGGCTCGGCACGTTCACCGCGAGCTTTCGCGACGGCTGATCTATGAGAAATGAATAAAGAAAGGATTTACTTGCTTTAATGGTGTCGACGACGTACCGTCATCAGAGACGACGTGGAAAGGATCACCATGCAAGCAGCATTGATCACCGGGGGCTCGAAGGGCCTGGGACGCGTCCTCGCCACGAGCCTGGTGGAGGATGGGTGGAGTGTCGTGATCGACGGACGCGATCCGTCGGTGCTCGAGGAGACGGTCAGCGCGTTGCGTGACGCCTCGAACGGCCAGATCGTTCAGGGCATTGCCGGCGACATCGCCGATCCGGTGCATCGGGCAGCGTTATTGCAGGCGGTCGAGGAGATCGGTCGTCTGGATCTCGTCGTCAACAACGCCAGCACCCTCGGCCCGACACCGCGACCTGTGCTGGCCGACCTCCCCCTCGCCGAATTCGATCATCTACTGGCCGTCAACGTGGTCGCCCCGCTGGCGCTGCTTCAAGCGACGCTGCCAATGCTACGCATAGCCGGCGGCACCGTCATCGACATCACGTCCGATGCCGCTGTCGAGGGCTACGCGGGATGGGGCGGCTACGGCTCGTCCAAGGCGGCGCTCGAACAGCTGTCGAATGTGCTGGCCGCGGAAGAGAACAACGTGAAGGTGTACTGGTTCGACCCGGGCGACATGCGCACGGAAATGCACCAGGCTGCGTTTCCCGGCGAGGACATCTCCGACCGCCCGTTGCCCGAGACGGTCGTGCCCGCACTGAGACGACTGCTGCGAGAGGCCCCACCGAGCGGCAGGTTCCGCGCTTCGGACCTGCTACGGGTGACGTCGTGAACGCCGCAACCATCATGCCGCGGGCAAAAACGCGACCGCTTTCGTTCGACCTACCACCACACCTCGAAGCCGCAGAGCCACCCGAGGCACGAGGCCTGCAGCGTGACGCCGTGCGAATGCTGGTTGCCGAGCGTTGCGACGAGAAATTGACGCACACGACCTTCGGCGCACTCCCCTTCTTCCTCAGGGCCGGCGACCTCGTGGTCATCAACACCTCGGCAGTCGTCCCCGCGGCAGTGAAGGCGTTGACCGATGACGGAACGACGCTGATGGTCCACCTCTCGACCTGGCTCGACGATGGCCGTTGGGTGGTCGAGCCCCGCCAAATCGACGGTCGCGAGACTCGGAGATGGGAAGGACCGATCGCGCGTGGGATGCGTATCGGAGACGATGCCACGATCACACTCGACAGGCCATACCTCGACAGCACACGGCTGTGGGTCGCCCAGGTCGAGCTGCCTCAGCCGGTCTTCGCGTGGCTCGGCGCACACGGACAGCCCATTCGCTACAGCTACGTCGATCGACCATGGCCGATCGCGACGTATCAGAACGTCTACGCAACGGAGCCGGGCAGCGCCGAGATGCCGAGCGCCGGCCGCCCGTTCACACCGGAAGTCATCACGAGGCTCGTTGCGAAGGGCGTGGGCATTTCGCCACTTGTTCTTCACACAGGCGTCGCATCGCTTGAGTCGACCGAGCTGCCGTATCCGGAGCGACTCCGAGTGTCGGCCCACACGGCCCGCAGGGTGAACGAGACGCATCGCAACGGGGGTCGCGTGATCGCAGTCGGCACCACCGTGGTGCGTGGACTCGAAACGGCCGGAGGAGTCAACGGTGTGGTGCAGTCGATCGATGGCTGGACCGACCTCGTCATCATTCCCGAACGCGGCGTGACCGTCGTCGATGGACTCTTGACCGGATGGCACGAGCCCGAGGCTTCACACCTGATGATGCTTGAGGCGGTCGCCGGTCGACCACTGCTGGAAGCTTCATATGCAGCGAGCCTGCAGGAGGGCTACCTGTGGCATGAGTTCGGTGACATGCACTTGATCGTGCCCTGAAGACCGACTACCGATTACCACCGAGCGCGTGATTGGACTGCGCGCCGCCTGGGCAGAATCCCGGCCATGAGCGTCTGCTCCCGGTTCGCTCGACGTATCGCAGCCTCGGCTGCGTCGGAGCCGTACGGCGTCTCGCTGAAATGGATCAGCGAGTCGGAAGACGGACCAGAGAGTTGGCAGGAGGTCGGAGATCTCGATTGGTCGCGCTTCCGGCTCGTGTTGGGAGCCGGCGGTGCAACGGGTGCTGCGTTCGAGGCGGGGATCTTGTTGGCTCTGGCAACTGACCACGGTGTGGATCTGCAGCAGACATCACACATCGTGGGCACGTCCGCCGGTTCCGTCGTCGGCGCGTTGATCGCCATGGGTTTCGGCGGCGACGACATTGCAGCTGTCATCAACCGGACTCCAGACTGGGTGTCGCCGATCGGCGCTTCGTACGACCTCAGTTCGGCGAACAATCGCCCCCCACACCGCATCTGCGCAGCCTCATGCGCCCGATGGGTCGACGCGACATCATGCGATTCGCCGAACTGGCAGCGGCGCGCCGATATCGCGCGCTTTGGCTGCATTGCGTCAAGCCGGGAACATTCGACCTCACCGAACAGTTCCCGTTCATCCCCGGTCTCACCTGGCCCACTGACCTCCGCCTTTCGGTCTGCTGCGCCGACACCGCCACCGGCGCCCGGGTCGTCTACGAACGCGAAAGCGGAGCGAACCTGGCCGATGTAGTAGCCGCTTCATGTGCGGTGCTGGGCGTCATTCAACCGGTTGAGATCGGCGAGCGCGTGCTGGTCGATGGCGGAGTCGTATCGCCCACCAATGCGGACCTCGCGCTCGAAGAGCGTGAAGACAGCCAGGCAAGTGTCACCGTGATCCTCTCCGATGAGCGGCACGGGCGCACGCTCTGCTCTCGGGCGAGCCTCGTCGATGTTTGCGGCGAACCGTCTGCTCAACGAGTTGCGTCGAAGTGACACGTCTGGCGGCGTCTTGTTGATCGAACCCGCTGACTCGCTCGGGACACTGGTCATCGACGATGCGCTGGATCCTGGCGCCACGACCCGCGTGCTCGGTGGGTCGTTCCTCGGGCCCTCGCGTGCGAGGGTGACCAGACGCGGAGTCGCCACGCGTCACGCTGGCTCATCCACGCGGTGAGCGATGCACGAGCCATCAGCGATTCGACGCAGGCAGCTTGTTTAGGTCCGCGGGGCGTCGGGTACGGGCGTACAGGAGGTGCGATATGACGCTGCACGACGTTGCGATCCGAATCGAGAACCTCGAGCGAATCGACTCCATCGCGCAACCGCTGGGGGACACAATCAAGAAGCTGATACCGCGTGGTCGATTGAAGGATCTGCTCAGCGGAACCTGGCTCGGTCATCCCCTTCATCCCCTGCTGACCGACATCCCGATCGGGTCATTCACCAGCGCCACCCTCCTCGATCTCCTCGGCCGGCGGCACCTGCAACCGGCGGCGAACCTGTTGGCGGGTGTTGGGGTGTTGTCTGCGGTCCCGACAGCGGCGGCCGGCCTCGCCGATTGGTCCGACACCAATGGTCCCGGCCGCCGGGTCGGCGTCGTTCACGCCGCAGCAAACCTGGTGGGCGTCGGTTTCTACACGGCTTCGATCGTCACTCGTCGTCGAGGCAATCGCTTCTCCTCGACCACCCTCGGACTGATGGGCGTGGGTGTGATGACCCTCGGCGGTTACCTCGGCGGCCATCTCAGCCTCGTGCGCGGCATCGGCGTCAACCACGCCATGATGGACGAACCGACATCGGATTGGACGGTGGTAGCCGACAACGACGACCTCGTCGAAGGAAAGCCACTGCGCGTCTACGTCGGCGAGGCACCGGTGCTTCTCTATCGGTCGGGCGGTATGACGTACGCCATCAGCAACCGGTGCACACACGCCGGCGGACCGCTGAACGAAGGCGGCTTCGACGACTCGTCCGTCGGTGGAACTTGCGTGACATGCCCATGGCATCAGAGTGTTTTCAGACTGACCGACGGCAGCGTTGTGCACGGTCCGGCCACTGTGCCGGAGCCGTCGTATGAACTGCGGGCTGTCGACGGCAAATTGGAGGTACGCCCACGATGAACATCGCCGCTTCCATCGCTTCCACTCCTTCCGCAGCGAAGGCTGTTACGGAGCCCGACCAAAAGCACCTGCTCCAGATCTACCTGCGCGATCACGAGGCGGCAGCGGCCGGCGGGTTGGAGCTCTTCCGCCGTTGTAGTAGGTCGAACGAGGGCACGCCGTACGCCGAAGAACTGCAGCGACTCACGAGCGAGATCCGGCTCAAGCGCGACGCCCTTCGCGACATCTGCCGGCAGTTCGATGTCGCCTTCAGCAAGGTCGGTCAGGCTCTGGCGTTCGCCGGCGTGACCCTGGGCCGGCTCAAGACGAACGGTCGGGCCCTCACGTATTCGCCACTGAGCAGAGTGATCGAGTTGGAAGCGATGTCCGCAGGCGTCATGACACAGCTGCGCCTCTGGCAGTTATTGCTGCACATCGCCGCCGTCGACCAGCGGCTCGACAAGGAGGCGTTGAACCGTCACGTGACAGATGCAAACGAGCAGCTGGAAGCCCTCGTGCGCCTGCACCAACGAGCCGTCCACGACGCCTTCCTCTGACCTCAGGGGGACATCCTCCAGTGACCGAGTCGCCGGTCACTGCGAACCGCGCAGGCAGCGCTTCGGTCCTGTGGGGACCGTTTCGCCGCCCGCGATCAGGAATCAGCGCCCGCGTCACGTTCCTTGCCGACGCCGTCGTCCCCCGCGAGCCACGAGATGGATGAAGGTCGGCGCCGAGCGTGGAGTGCGACGACTGCTGTACATGCCGCTGTGCAGCGAGAAGACGTATGACACGACACACGCGACCGCGAACAGCACCGCCGCGTCGCCACCGAAGAGTTCGACGCCCATGACGGTGCAAGCCAACGGAGCGTTGGCTGCACCGGCGAGCACAGCGACAAGGCCGACCGCCGCCATGAGGGGGATTGGAACATCCAACAGGCGCCCGATGGACACACCGAGCGTTGCGCCGATGACGAACAGAGGCGTGACCTCGCCGCCTTGGAAGCCGGACCCGAGGGTCAACGAGGTGAACACAAGCTTCAACGCGAACGCGCCGGCAACGATGCCGGCTCCACCCGCGGTCGACTTCACCATCAGGGGGATCGACAAGCCGAGGTAGTCACGAGTGCCCACGACGTAGGTCAGTCCGATCACGCCAAAGCCGCCGAGCACCGGCCGCACCGGAGCCCAGACAGTCGCCTTAGCGAACAGCTGTCTGATCCCGTGGACGAGTTCGATGAACACGACGCTCGTCAAACCGAAGGCCACGCCGGCAAGAACAACGCGAGCTGCCAAGGAGGCGGTGAGGTCGAACGGAGCGAGGTGCGGCAGCGGGGTGTGGGTCACGCCGACCGCGAGCACGACGAGGTCGCCGACCACCGACGCAGTGAGAGCTGGAACCACGGCACGG
>JBDTWJ010000081.1:0-15786 GCA_040006755.1 Ilumatobacteraceae bacterium
CCTTGCGGAACAGGGACCTAAACCCTGCGCGTCTGCCAGTTTCGCCACGCCCGCGACGAAACATTCACGTTAGCGATCGCACCACCTCGGCGGCCACCTCCCTGCCGTCGAGGGCGCAGCGGTCCGCTGCTGCCACGTGATGTACGAGATTGCCGATCGCGAACACACCGTTGCGAGATGTCCGAAATACATCGTCGACGGTGGGTCCTTTGATGACGGGGGTCATCGTCAGACCACTCGTGCGGGCCAACTCGTTATCGGGAATCCAGCATCCTGTGAACACGATCGTGTCGCACGAGATCGTCCGCCCGTCGGTCAATACCACGCGCTCGACTCGTCGCCGACCGACGATTTCGGCGATGTCGACGCCGGTGAATATCGGGACTCGTCGCAGGGTCGCGGTCGCCAGTCGAAGCACGCCGTACGACTGGTGACGGGGGAGTGGAGTCACCATCGCCACGGCTTTGCAACCGACGTGGTGCAACGTGAGGATCGCGGAGAAGCTGACATGCTCCGCGCCGACGATCACCGCACGCGTACCGACACGCTGACCGGCCATTGCCAGTTGCTGCAGAGATCCGGTCGTGAAGATTCCCGATGGACGATCACCCGGCACAAGGCGGGCGGCCCGCGGGCGCTCGCGCGCGCCGGTTGCCAACACGATGGCATCGGCATCGACGTCATCGAGCGAGAACACCGACGTACCGCGACGAATGTTGACGCCTGCTCGCGCGGCACGCTCAGCCAAGGTGCGGGCATAGCGAGGACCCGACATGACGCGATGCAGATCTCGGATCCCGAAGCCGAGGTGGTTGGTGTGCCGAGGAATTCCACCGACCTGCTGTTCGCGCTCGTAGACGGTGACATGCTGGACGCCGAGACGTCGCAACTCGATTGCCGCCGACAAGCCCGACGGGCCACCGCCGACGATTCCCACTCGCCGATCGACGGATGTCATGGAGCCACGCTCCACCCGGTGAGTTTGCACAGTTCCGCCAAGCAATAGAAACCCTGACAGCGTCCCGCCAGCGCTCTCGTGCGGCGGCGAAGCCCATCGAAATCAACAGCGGGCACGGGCGCGGCGCACGCGTTGGCAACTTCCCCAACGGTCACTCGTTCGCAATGGCAGACGATCTGACCACCGCGCTGATACGGCCGTTCACTCGCCTCGCCCAGGGGAGTCATGCGGATGGTTTTCCTGGTGTCCTTCGCGAGCGCGACGAGGCCACAGTCGATCAGTCGTGCAAGCGCCTCTTCGGCCAGCGCCATCGAGGCAGTGAGGCCCGTCGAGCGAATACCGCCGAGGCACACGTAGCGCAGGTCGCGATGATGACTGATCTGGTAGTCCGTGTGTTCGGTCGCGGCGCGTAGCCCGGCATACACCGACGTCACCTCCTCGTCGAGCAGAGCAGGCAGGATTCGCCGTCCCTTCTCGAGCAGGGCATCGATGCCGCCGCGGGTGGAACCCGTGGCGGTCTTGTCGTCGATGTCGTCGGCAGTCGGCCCCAACATCACGTTGCCGAACACCGTCGGCGCCACGAGCACTCCCTTGGTCTTGGATGTCGGCACGGGTAGGACGGTGCGGTTCAACAGCGGTCTGGCCAACTTGTCGAAGACGATCAGCTCGCCCCGACGCGGGCGGATCGTGAACCCGTCGAGGCCGAGCGAGCGGTGGATCTCGTCGCCCCGAAGGCCAGCAGCGTTGACGATGAAGCGCGTACGGATCGAGTGCCGCGACCGGGTGGTGATCGTGGTGACGTCGCCGCCGACCTGGCACGTCACGGCATCGCGATTCACGAAGATGTCGGCACTATTGGCGACCGCCTCGTACGCGAATGCCAACGGTGTCGACCACGGATCGATGATGTGCTCGTCGGGCACCCGCATGCCGGCGGTGGCGCCGGGTCCGAGATGGGGTTCGCTCTCGTAGACAGAATCTCGATCGACGATCTCGGCGCGCTCGTACCCGTTGGCCGATGCCTTTGCTGCAAGGCCGGCGAGTGACGCGGCCTGCTCGTCGTCCCACGCGACCAGCAGCGCGCCAACCTCCTCCACCGAAATGCCTACCGATGGCGCGTACTCGCGAAGCAGCGCGTAACCACGCGCAACGAGTCGCGACTCGAGTGACCCGGGCGCTGCGTCGAAACCCGTATGCAGAATCGCGGTGTTCGCCTTGCTCGTTCCAGCGCCGACATCGGGCCCCGCCTCGATGACGGCGACGACGAGATCATGGTGCGACAAGAGTCGCGCAACTGCGCAGCCGACCACTCCACCGCCGATCACGACAACGTCGTACACGGTTGTGGCGTCTGCGTCGTCGATGCTCACAGATCCATTGTTGCCGCGGCCACACGTTGCCACGACGCCAATCGCTCGGTCGCCTCGTCGCCCCCGATGCGCGGCTCCACGATCAGATCTGGGCGCCATGCGTCGGCATTCACGTGGGCGAGTGCGGTGGGGTTGGCACCCAGATCGGCAAACGCCGCGACGCCGAGTGCGGTTGCATGCGGAGACGGGTACACCTCGACGGGGGCTTGCAGCAGATCGGCCTGGATCTGCAGCAGTAGCGTGCTGCGCGTCAGTCCACCGTCGACGCGCAGGCGCGTCAGCGGTGCACCAAGGTCGTTGCCGGCCGCTTGAGCGAGCAGCGCGACTTGCGCCACGACTCCTTCGATAGCGGCGCGTACCAGATGCCCACGCTCGGTCCCGAGGGTGAGGCCGGTGAACGCCGCCCTCGCCTGCGGCTTCCAATACGGCGCCGCCAATCCTGCCAATGCCGGCACGAAGGTGACGCCTCCGGTCCCGTCGACTGTTGCCCCAACACGGTCGAGGTCGGCCGGCTCCGCGATGATGCCCATGTCGATCAGCCAGGCGATCGCAGATCCGACGGTGTACACCTGGCCGTCGAGGCAGTACGTGATCTCCTCGCCGAGCTTCCACGCCGGGCAACCGACAAGACCATTGCTCGAACGGGTCGGCCTCTCGCCGGTGCACGCGAGCATGAACGCCCCCGTTCCATAGGTGCACTTCGCCTCACCCGACTCGCGGCAGTGCTCTGCGTACAACGCGGCTTGTTGGTCGACGCAGGTGCCGGTGACGGGCACCAATCCACCGAAGATCGAACAGTCGCCGAGTGGCTGGGCGTTGCCGACCACGGTCGGCAACGCGGCGTGATCGATACCGAAGATCTCGCACGCGCGTTGACTCCACTCGCCCGTGTCGAGTTCGAGAAGCAACGAGCGGCCCGCCGTGGCGATGTCGGTCGCGAACACGCCGCACATGCGGTGGAGCATCCACGCGTCGGTCGTCGTGATGGTCGGTTCACCACCGATCTGCTCGCGCAGCCACACGATCTTCGGAGCGACGAAATATGGGTCGAGCTCGAGACCGGTGTGCTCGGCGAGAAGGGCGCTGTGATCCCGCAACCGTTCGCAGATCACCTCGGCCCGACGGTCCTGCCAGACGATTGCCGGCCCACGCGGTGTGCCCGTCGTCCGGTCCCATGCCATCACGGTCTCGCCCTGATTCGCGAGCCCGATCGCGTCGAGGCTGGGGCTGCCCGCGTCGACCAACGCTTCTGCACCTGCCGCGATGACGCTGGCCCACAGTTCCTCGGGATCGAGTTCGACCGCGCCATCCGACGATGCTCTGATCTGTATCGGTGCCTCGGCGAGCGATAGCACCGTGCCATCGTCGCCGACCACCACCGCCTTGGTGGCCGACGTGCCCTGATCGATTGCCAACACGGTCACGTAGCGACACTATTACGGCACGATCGCGCGCCCTCTACAGTCGTGCCGATGACGTTCACAGGCTTTCCGGACGAAGCGATCCAGTTCTACGAGGGGCTGCTCGCCGACAACAGTCGAACGTATTGGCTCGCCAACAAACCCGTCTACGAGCGAGCGGTTCGGGCGCCGATGTTTGCGTTGCTCGATGGGCTCGCCGAGCGCGGGCCGTATCACGTGTTCCGCCCCAACAAGGACGTGCGGTTCTCCAAGGACAAGACGCTGTACAAAGACCACATCGCCGCGTACGGCGAGTCGGAGGGCGGCGCTGGATTCTACGTGCAGTTCTCGGCCACAGGTCTGCTCGTCGGATCCGGCTACTACCACATGGCCGCCGATCAACTCGACAGGTACCGCGAGTCGCTCGACAACGACGCACGTGGTTCGGAGATCGTCGACATCGCGGACCGGCTGCGCACCGAAGGTTTGGAGTTCAGCGCGATCTCCGCGCTGAAGACCGCGCCACGCGGATACCCGAGGGACCACCCGCGAATAGACCTGCTGCGATTGAAAGGACTGGTGGGCACGCGACGTTGGAAGCCGGCGAGGTGGATGCAGACGAAGGCAGTAGTCCGGCGGGTCCGCGAGGCGTGGGACCTGGCGGAGCCGATGAACGCCTGGCTCGATGCGAATGTGGGGCCGTCGACGATCCCTCCGGAGGAGAACGAGATCGGCCGCTTCGGCCCGCTCTGAGTGCTACGGAACCGGGATCCACACCAGCGAGAGCTGGGTGACCTTCACGTCGGCTCGTTCGAGGCCAACCTTCAATTCGCTGACGTTCTTTGCGGCCGTCATCCATTTGGCATCGATGCCGGTGACCTCCTGCGTCAACTCGATCTCGAGATCCCCGAGCTGTCGATGCAGACCCTCGAGTTTGTTCTCCGCAGCCTCGAGTCGGTCGCCCGCGGCCTCGGTACGGCCCCGACGCGCGGCGGCGGTGCCGGCCTTTCCGAGGATTGATCCCAGCGCTCCGCGTCGGCTGCGACGCCCGCCGAGCAGATCTCCAAGGACTGAACCCACGGTCGACAGGACCTCCGAGTTGCGGCGGCCCTTGCGCTCGGAGTCGAGGACTTCGGCGCGATCCTCGGCAGCTTGAATCTGTGTCTGCAGTCGGGTCATCTTGTCGGCGTACTTCTCGCGTAACGCGGCGGTCTCGTTGTCGGCCAGATCGTCTGCGGCAACGAGACAGCGCGTCGTGAACTCGTCGACGCTCTCTCCAGGTCGTGCGAACATCTTGAGTTCACGATTAGCGGGAAGATCGACGGTGCGCGATCTGACCAAGTGGTCGATGAGGTCCCGCTCGGTGCGCGTCCAGAACGCCTTGTCCTTCACCTTGGTTTCAGGCAGCCGATAGACGCACGGATTGGGAGCATCCGCTCGGAGATCGCGATCGTCGTAGTCGACGGCGATGGATCGGCTGACATCGAGCGGCTCCGTCAACGGGAACACGACGGCCTCGTACTCCTCGTCGTGTACGAGATCGGCTTTGCTGTCGTCGTAGCGGAGCGCAACTCGGGCGACGACCGATGCCGCGTATCGCGTGCCGCGCGGGTCACCCCCGATTGTCGCCAGCCACGGTGCCGCGACATCAGCCCACCGAACGGTCACGCCTGCAGCAACGCCGGGCAGGATGGTCGTCTCGGAATCACCAACGCTGTCCGTTGTTACGGCGTCGCGCGTTGCCTTGGGGACGGAAGTTGTCGTCGGTTCCGCGGGTTCGATCTTGGTTGCCTTCTGGTCTGCCATCAACGACGCGATCTGATCTCGTGTCAGCGGACCGCGGAGGTAGCTCATCGCCCAGCGGGTCGTGAACACCTCGGGGTGGTCCTTACCCGCTCGCCTGAGGACGAACTCTCGCTTGGCGAGACCGGCGATCGTGTTGCCGAGCGCGTTGACATCGACGCTGCCGCTGGCCGCGCTCATGCCGTCGAGCAGGCGCTGCTTGTCCTGGTCGGTCTGCAACCTGCCGATCATCCATGTCCCGGCATTCGAGAGCGCCTTGTAGTCGATGTCGACCGGGTTCTGAGTGCTGAGCACCACGCCGACACCGAAGGCCCTCGCCTGCTTCATCAGGGTCATGATCGGCTTCTTGGTCGGCGGCATGGCCGTGGGCGGAAGGTAGCCAGCGACCTCGTCCATGTACAGCAATGCCCGCAGATCTGTGGTCCCGCTCTGCTTGCGCATCCACGTGACCAGCTTCGACAGGATCAGCGTGGTCACGAACTGACGCTCCTGATCGCTGAGGTGTGCCGTGGTCACGATCGCGCAGCGCGGCTTTCCATCGGGTGTCCGCAACAAGGACGCGATATCGAGCGGTGGCCCGGTCATCCACGCCCCGAACGACGGCGACGCGAGCAGACCGTTGAGCCGGATCGCGAATGCCAGTCGATCCTTCTGTGGGAAGAACTGGTCGAGCTCGAACACGCCGAGTTTGCGAATCGGTGGCTGTTGGATCATGCCGACGAGCGTGGGAAGATCGAGGCTTCGGCCTGCCGTCCATTCATTGAGGATCAGGTTCGACAACAGGATGTGTTCACGGCTCGACAGCGGATCCGCGTCGATGCCGACCAGGCTCAGCAGGCCGCTGACGAATCCTTCGATCTCGTCGCCGATCACCTCGGCATCGCTGATATCGGATGGCGCATTCAACGAACCGAGGATGTTGATCGGCACCCCCGCGTTGGATCCCGGTGTGTAGATCGTGAAGCCGACTTGTTCGCGCAGTGCAGCGATGCGATCGCGTGTGATTCCCCACGCCCCGAGCCCGTCGGTCCACGCCTTGGCCTGCGCGGCCGCGAAGTCGGGCACCGATTGTCCGGCTTTCGACGCATCGCCTTCATTCACCCAGGGCTGAAAGTCGGCTGCAGTGAGTCCGGGGAACGTCAGGCACAGGTTTGTCAGATCACCCTTCGGGTCGATCAGCAAGGTCGGCACGCCGGCGCCGAGTGCCTCTTCCACCAACACGATTCCGAGGCCGGTCTTGCCGGAACCGGTCATGCCAACGATGACTCCGTGCGTGGTGAAGTCACCCGACGGAATCGTGGTCAGCGAGTCGGTGCGCCCGTGCTTGTCTGGGTCGATCTGCCCGCCGAGGAGAAAGTCAGCCATGAGCGGCACGTTACCCGTGCGCCTCTGTTCATGGTGTCAGGCGGTCGCAGACTCCACCCTGTAGGCGCACCGACGATCGCCGGCGAGCACATGCTGTGTACGTGTGACCTTGACGTCGGGGCCCAACGCGCGCCGGAACACATCGAGTTCTGCGCTGCACAGCGCGCCGCACGCCGAGGCGGCATCGCGGATCGGGCAGTGATGCTCGATCAACAAGAACGCGGCGCCGTCGGGTACCACCTCCGCAAGGTACCCCTCGTCGGAACGAATCTCTGCCAATCGCTGCACGCGCTCACCCACGTCGTCCCAATCTGCCAGTGCAAGTTCATAACCCGCTGTCTGGCGATCCGACCGCGCTGCGATCACCCGATCCAATGCCTTCTGTCCGAGCGTGGCGCGCACCGAGGTGATGAGATCGACGGTCAGTTCGCCGTGGCGATCGGGGAAGGATCCGGCTGCGGCCGGTGCCAACTGCCAGTGCACTGGCGGTCGACCGCGGCCCGTCGGCTCGGCCATCGACCGGCTGACCATGCCAGCGTCCTCCAAGGCGTCAAGATGTTGGCGAAGCGCTGTGTCGGTGAGCCCGAATTCGGCGGCGAGATCAGTGGCCGTCGCCGACTCGACGCGCTTCAATCGTTCGACGATTCGGCGCTTGGTGTCGGTGAGGTCTGCCACGCGGGCAATTCTACCTCGTGGCGGACCTATTTCGGAAGCCCCGTCTTTGCTTAATGGATGGGTGAGAAATGCGAGCGTTAGCGGTCGGCTTTGACAAAATGTACAGATCATGAGCACCGCCCAACAGACTGCGACGGCCCTGGAGAATCAGTTCGGTTTGGCCGATCGTGTTGTCGACGAGGCCGCACTCGCCAACAGCATCCAGCGCTTTCGCGAGCAGGGCATCACCCTGCCGACCTTCGCAGAGTTGGCCGATCCCTCGACGATCGATCCGGCAAAGGTTGCGGGCGCCGACAAAGACGGGCCCGACGCGAGGAACCTGTGGCGAGTCCACTGGTACAACGATCTCGACGGCAATCGCGTCGACGTGCCCGATCACATCGTGCTGCCGCAGAGCCTGACCGGTGTCGAGAGCCCCATCATCGTCGTGTTCGGAGACCGCTTCCCGATGATCACCGCGCACAAGGTGCTGGCGGCCTACGCGTGCTTGGCGCCGCGGGTCGTGTCAGGTCAGTTCGACCCGACGCGGCACAGGGCGATTTGGCCATCGACGGGCAACTATGCGCGCGGCGGTATCGCTATCAGTCGAATCATGGCCAGCCGCGGGGTCGCGATCCTGCCCGCCGGGATGAGCCAGGAACGGTTCGACTGGCTCGACCGGTGGTGTGCCAACCCGGCCGAGGACGTGATCAGGACGGTCGGCACCGAGAGCAACGTCAAGGAGATCTACGACGCCTGCAACGAGTTGGCCAAAGACCCGAGCAACTTCGTGCTGAACCAGTTCTGCGAGTTCGGCAATCATCTCGCCCATTATGAGATCACCGGCCGCGCGCTCGGTCATGTGTTCGAACACGTTCGATCGGCGAGCGGACGCGACCTTCGACTGGCGGCGTTCACCAGTGCAACGGGATCTGCCGGCACCATCGCCGCGGGCGACAGGCTGAAAGAGACGTACGGCTCCAAGATCGTCGCCGTCGAGGCCCTGGAATGCCCGACGTTGTTGGAGAATGGTTTCGGCGAGCACAACATCCAGGGCATCGGTGACAAGCACGTGCCGCTGATCCACAACGTGATGAACACCGATGTCGTGGTGGCAGTCAGCGACCGTGCGACGGATCAGCTACAGGTCATGTTCAACACCGACGACGGTCTCGGCTATCTCGCTGATCGTCGACTCGTGCCTCAGTCGGTGCTGAAGTCACTCGAGCACTTCGGGCTCAGCAGCATCTGCAACGTGCTGGCAGCGATCACGACCGCCAAGATGTTGAACCTCGGTCCCGACGACGCGTTGATCACCGTGGCCACCGACGGCGCGGCGCTGTACCCCAGCGAGCGCGACAAGATCAGCGCGCGCGACTTCGGCGGCGGCTTCACCAACCTCGACGCCGCAGCCGTGTGGGGCGAGCATCTGGCCAACGTCCCAACGGCCCACGCGATCGAGTGCGCCGAGCGAGACCGCATGCGCATCTTCAACCTCGGTTACTACACATGGGTCGAACAACAGGGCACGCCTTTCGAGTTGTTCGAGGCGCGGCGTTCGCAGGACTTCTGGCGCGGACTGCGGCGATTCCTGCCCGTGTGGGACGAGATGATCACCGAATTCAACGCTGATGTCGCGGCAGACTGAAACCAGTGGGCGTTTTTGCGGCAGGCTGGTCGTGTGCTGTGTGCACCGCGCACATCGACATCGCAGAGCCTCTTGTGTGGCGCTGCCCCAATGCCACCGACGCGGATCCTCATCACGCCCCGCGTCTCGTGCACGGCATCGCACCCTTGCGAGGAACCGACGATCACAACCCGCTCATCGCGTTTCGTCCCTACCTTGCGTGGGATTGTTTTGCTGCCGCCAACGGCTTGACTGAGGCTGCGCGCATCGCGCTGGTCGAGAGGATGGACGCCGATGTCGCCCGCGTGGCCGGAACAGGTTTTCACGTCACGCCGTTCGGCCGAGCCGATGCACTCAGCGACGCGCTGAACTTCACGGTCGACGGGGGCGTGTGGGTGAAGGACGAGACCGCGCAGGTGGCCGGCAGCCACAAGGCGCGTCACCTCTCCACCGTTCTCCTCCACCTCCTGTCCGCAGAATCCATGGGGCTCACTCCGTGGACCCATGTGGCCGATCGACCCACGCTGGCCATTGCCTCGTGTGGGAACGCCGCATACGCAGCAGCGACACTCGCAGCGGCTGTTCGCTGGCCGCTGCGAGTGTTCGTACCTCCGCATGCGGATCCGGTGGTCGTCGCTGGGCTCGGAGAACTCTTTGCCGAGATCGTCGAGTGTCCCCGCCTGGACACCGATCCCCCAGGTGACCCGTGCATGCACCGATTCCGTGAAGCGGTGGCACGGGGAGCAATACCGTTCACGGTGCAGGGCACCGAGAACATGTGGTGCCTCGATGGCGGTCGCACGATCGGCTGGGAGATGGCGACACAGTTCGAGGAGCACGTGACTGGCCCGCGGCTCGACCGCTTGTTCGTTCAGGTCGGCGCAGGCACCTTCGCAGCGTCGACGATCGCAGGGTTCCGCATGAGCGGTGTGATGCCTCGGCTGCACGCGGTCCAGACCGATAGCTGTGCGCCGCTGCAGCGCGCCTACGTCAAGGTTCAAGAGATTGGCGGACCAGCGGCAGCGGCAAGGCGCTGGAGTCAATGCATGTGGCCATGGGAAGACGTCGGCAGTTCAGCGGCCGACGGCATCCTCGACGATGAGACGTACGACTGGGTCCCCGTGGTATCCGCGATGACTGACAGCAATGGTTCACCGGTCGTCGTTGCCGAGAAACACGTGCGCGAAGCCAATGCACTGGGACGGTCAACGACCGGGATCCCGGCGTCGCACACAGGTACCGCCGGTCTCGCCGGCCTGCTCGCTGTGCGCGACGTGATCGGTGCGGCCGAGCGCGTGGCGGTGATCTTCAGCGGCGTCAGCAGGTTGGGCTCGTGATGGACTCGGGCGCTGTTGGACGCAAGCCTGCGGTTGCGAGCTGGGAATCGTGGATCGAGCAGCAGATCCGAGCGGGCATGGAGCGCGGCGAATTCGAGAACCTTTCCGGCAGCGGCAAGCCGTTGGCCGGTATCCCATCAACGGAAGTCTCGAGCCATCGCGACGAAGACTGGTGGTTGAAGGCCAAGTTCCGACGCGAGCGGCTGAGCGACCTTCCACCGACGCTTGCGATTCGCAAGGAGCTGGAGGAGGCGCGCGCAGCCATCGCTGCCGCGTCACGCGAGAGCGTGGTGCGGCGAATCGTCGGCGACATCAATCAGCGCATCCGGGAGGTCAACCGTCGGGGCGCCGAGGGTCCGCCATCCACCGTCATGCCGCTCGACGAGGAGGCTGTCGTATCAAAGTGGCGCGCACAGCACGACGGCGATGGTGGATAGGCGGCGGTAGCGTGGGCGCCATGTTCGACATCACTGGTCCCATGGCGCTCGATCCCGGTTTTGATCCTCGCAGCGACGTGTTCAACAGGCTGCTGAAGAACCGGGTGATCATGCTCGGTACCGACGTCAACGACGACATGGCCAACCAAATCTGCGCACAGCTGTTGTACCTCGAGGGCGAGGAAGCCAACGCCGACATCTGGCTGTACATCAACAGTCCTGGCGGGTCGGTCACCGCCGGCATGGCCATCTACGACACGATGCAGTTCATCTCGTGCGATGTGGCAACCGTTTGCATGGGCATGGCGGCCTCGATGGGCCAGTTCCTTCTCACCGCGGGTGCAGCGGGCAAGCGATACACGCTGCCCAACGCGCGCATCATGATGCACCAGCCCTTGGCTGGCCTTCGCGGTCAGGCCACCGACATCGCTATCCAGGCCGAGCAGCTTGCGTACACCAAGCGGCGCATGGCCGAGCTCACCGCATTTCACTCCGGTCAGACCCTCGAGCAGATCCAGGCCGACAGCGAGCGCGATCGCTGGTTCACTGCGGATCAGGCAAAGGCCTATGGCCTCGTCGACGCGGTCAAGACCAAGCGCGGCGAACTGCCCAACTAGACACCACTATGGCGCGCCGGACACGCCGGTATCGACCACGGCCGGCGCGACAATGGTGGTAGTCGGCGCGCCGATCACGATGCCACATAGCTTCGAGGTGTAGTCGGAGATCGTCGACGCAGCGTGTTGCGATGAACGTGCCATGTCGGCCATCTGTTGCACGGCTGCTGGGTCTGATGGGTCGATGGCCGCAGCGGCCTCGACAGTGGACGTCATCGTCTGCCATTCGCTCTGCACCGCCAGCGGCGCGATCGCGGTGATGGAGCGGTAGAGCTCCGCAGTTGCCTCGACACCCACGCTGTCGACGATTGCCGGAGCGCTGAGCTGTTGGGCGTTCGTGCTGATCGTGGCGCAGTACTGCTCGTCGGTGGCGGGCGGGGTGTCGCTCGAACACGATGCCGTGAAGGCGGTCGTCGCGACAGCAAGCATGACGACGACGTTCCGCACCGAGTCAGTCTCCCAGGCGAACACGAGAAATGAGTGTCATCGGGTTGTGGCAGCGGGGTCGGCGGATACAGTGCGACTACCGTCGAGGGTCCGGTTGTCGTTCCCTTCCAGCCTTGTTCACGCGTCGCTCCGACGTCGCTGTAGCTGGAGGTTCGCTCATGCTCGCTGCCGTCTGTTCTGCAACGTTTCTCGGTATCGAAGGTCGTCCGGTCACCGTCGAAGTACACGTGTCGACCGGTCTGCCCGGCTTCCAGATCGTCGGTCTGCCCGACGAGGCGTGCCGCGAATCACGTGACCGCGTTCGTGCCGCCGTGATGTCCAGCGGGCTGCCGTGGCCCTCGTGTCGCATGACCGTCAACCTGGCGCCGTCGAACCAACGCAAGGGTGGCTCCGGACTGGATCTCGCCATCGCGATCGGATTGCTGGTTGCCAACGGTGAGATTCCCGGCGATTCCGTGACCGACCTCGGCTTCGTCGGCGAGCTCGGTCTCGACGGCTCGCTGCGTGCCGTCGCTGGCGTCGCGCCGATGGTGGGTGCTCTCGGCGATCTCACTGCAGTGGTGCCGCGAGCTTCATTCCGAGAAGCCAGGGCCATATCTTCGGGCCGCGTACGAGTGGCGGCTTGTCTTCGCGAGGTCATCGACGCGCTCAACGGTGTCGAGCCATGGCCCGACGAGCCCGACGACGACTTCGTCGACGACGACCCTCCTATTCCCGACCTCGCCGACGTGCGCGGCCAGGCGACGGCGCGCAAGGCGTTGGAGGTTGCCGCGGCGGGCGGCCATCACATGCTGCTCGTCGGCCCGCCGGGGTCTGGCAAGACGATGCTGGCGCAACGCATGCCGGGGCTGCTGCCGCCGCTCATTCCCGCGATGGCGCTCGAGGCAACGATGGTGCACTCCGCTGCGGGTGTCCGTTTGCCGGCGGTCGGGATGATCCGTCGCGCGCCCTTTCGCGCGCCGCACCACAGCAGTTCGATGGTGTCGCTCGTCGGTGGCGGCACTTCGAACCTCCGTCCTGGCGAGATCAGCCTCGCCCATGGGGGAGTGTTGTTTTTGGATGAGCTCGGCGAATTTTCGCCGATGGTGCTCGACGGATTGCGTCAGCCGTTGGAGGAGGGTGTCATCCGCGTTGCCCGAGCGCGTGCCAGCGCCACGCTGCCCGCCAGGTTCCTTCTCGTCGCGGCTACGAATCCGTGTCCGTGCGGCGGTGGGCCACCTGGCTCCTGTGATTGCGACGACGGCGCCCGACTCCGATACCTCCGGCGCCTCAGCGGTCCACTGCTCGACCGTTTCGATCTGCGTGTCGGCGTGGCACGACCTGGCGTCGACGATCTGTTGCACAGCGGCGGAGGAGAGTGCACAGCTGTAGCAGCAGACCGTGTCGCGGCTGCTCGTCTCGCAGCGGTCGACATGCGCGGCATGCTCAACAGTGAGATCCCGGCGTCGAATCTCGACATCCTGGCTCCGCTTCAGCCGGCAGCCAGGCTGATGCTTCGCAACGAGCTCGAGCGCGAGCGACTGACCGGTCGCGGCTATCACCGCATCCGCCGCGTTGCTCGAACGATCGCCGATCTCGACCTCGATGGCGACTTGTCGGCTGCAGTCGGCGAACAGCACGTTGCCCTGGCGCTGCAGCTTCGGGTGAGACTTCGCGTGTCGGTCCGCGAGCAGGTGGCATGAACACCGACCTGCCACCGCAGGCATATGCAGCCGCACTTGCGTCATTTCCGCACATGTCGATTCATCGTCTCGGCGCACTACTGCGGCATCATTCTCCGTGCGAAGCCTTCTCGGTTGCCGTTGGCGAGCGACGCCCCTCTGGACTGATCCAGCGAGTGCTCGCCGATGTCGACGTCCACGCCGCATGGAAGCGGGCAGGGCGGTCGTCATTGCTCACCGAGGCGTGGGAGCGATGCGTGCAGCTCGACGTCCAAGTGCTCCTACACGGCGACGTCGACTATCCGCTCCTGCTGGTATACGACCCCCTTCCGCCGCCCGTTGTATTCGCAAAGGGTGATCTCAGCCTGCTCAGTGGGCGCCGTGCAGCAATCATCGGCACGCGCAATGCCACCGCTGCCGGCCGCGACACAGCCACCACGCTCGGCCGCCAACTGGCCGACGCGGGCGTGCATGTCGTGTCTGGCCTGGCGCGTGGCATCGACGGCTGCGCCCACCGCGGCGCGCTGCTGACCACCGGCACAGGGCGACCGATCGCCGTGGTGGCATCCGGCCACGACGTCGTCTACCCGCGCGAGCACCGCACTTTGTGGGCCGCAGTCGCCGAGCAGGGATTGCTGTTGTCAGAGGCGCCACCCGGCACGGCGCCCGAGGCATACCGCTTCCCCATGCGCAACCGGGTCATCGCAGCTCTGGCGGAGGTCGTGGTCGTGGTCGAGTCTCGCGAACATGGCGGCTCGCTGATCACGGTCAACGAGGCGCTCGAGCGCAACGTGCCCCTCATGGCGGTACCGGGCGGTGTTCACAATCGCGCCGCTACGGGCACCAACCGACTCATCCGCGACGGCGCCGGGATCGTGGTCGATGCCACCGATGTTCTCGTGGCGCTCGCGATGGATCATCGGCGCAGTTCTGGCGCGCCGCCCGATCCCAGGCAGCGTCCGCGTGGGACCGACCTCGACGTGTACGAGTCGTGCGTTGGCGAGCCCCGTACCATCGACGGTCTGGCATTGGTCTGTTCGCTGAGCCTCGTCGACGCCGCGATGTCCGTCGCTCGCCTCGAGCAGAAGGGATGGATTCAGCAGTCCGACGGGTGGTTCGAGACCGTGGGGTCACCCTTGCGATGACACGCACCGAATACCATCGACCCTCATGGCTGCTTCGATTGCGGGGATTCGACGCTCCGACCTCGTCGGCGAGTGGCGAATCGACGAGTTTGCCGAAGCTCTCACCAGTTCGTCGGCCAACACGATCGGCGCGTACTGCAGCGATCTCAGCTTGTTCGCCGAGTGGGTCGAGCGTTCGGGCATCACGGCCCCGGTCGACGTTGATCGCCTGCTGGTTCGTCGCTATGTGGCGTCGCTCACGACCCGTCAGTTCGCAAAGCGAACGATTGCTCGCAAGGTTGCAGCGCTTCGTCGCTACTACTCGTTCCTGCGTCACCGTGGCTATGTCGAAGTCGATCCGACAGTGGCACTACGCGCCCCAGCTGGTCCGGCGCGATTGCCGCGAGTTCTCGAACACGGCGAGGTTTCCGCGTTGCTCGACAAGTCGCAGGCGGTGGAGACCGACGACGAGCCGCTGTGGCGACGAAGGCGAGACGACGCCGTGCTCGAGGTGCTGTACGGCAGCGGTGTTCGCGTCGGCGAGCTGTGCGGGCTCGACCTCGATGCCATCGATCTCCCGGCCGGTGCCGTCACCGTCTGGGGCAAGGGCGGCAAAGAACGGCGTGTTCCGCTCAGCGCGCCTGCAGTCGATGCGCTGCAGGCATGGCTCACCGTTCGACGTGACGTGGTCGATGCCAAGACCGGTATCGCACTGTTCGGCAACGAGCGCGGGGTTCGGCTGTCACCACGCGATGTGCGCCGCATCATCGACCGTCGCAGTCAGCGCCCGACGCATCCACACGCCTTGCGCCACAGCTTCGCAACGCACCTGCTCGATGGTGGTGCAGACCTACGCGTGGTACAAGATCTGCTTGGTCACAGCGACGTGGCCACGACGCAGCGCTACACGCACGTCAGCAAACAACGACTTCGAGCCGTCTACACGGAAGCCCACCCCCGAGCATGAAACGCGACAACGACATCGA
>JBDTWJ010000082.1:0-15759 GCA_040006755.1 Ilumatobacteraceae bacterium
GAGGCCGCCGGCGCTCGCGCCGCTCATGACATCGACGATGACTTCGGTCTGCGTCAGCTCGGCCAGATCGCCATACAGCCCGTGTTGTTTGATGCACCGGTAGATCTCACCGGCGACGCCGCCCATCCAGACGGCAAGGCTGACTCCACCGGTCATCACGAGCCCGAGTCGAAGCTCGCGTTTATCGGTACCGTCACTCACGGGCATGTCGTTCCCCAATCGCCTGCGAGGAAGAGCATAATGCCCAACGAAAAGATGAATCGTGAGTGCCAAACAACGAGAGGCCAGCCATGAGACGACCATTTCGAGGAGTTGTGCGCACGGGTGTGTTCGCAGGCGTTGCGGGGACGCTGTCGATGGATGCCTTGTGGTATCTGCGATACCGAAAAGACGGCGGAACGGAGTCGTTCATCGACTGGGAGTTTCGATCAGAGGTCAACGGCTTCGACGACGCGCCGGCGCCGGCAAAGGTCGGCAAGGCGTTGGCGACCAAGGCCAACATCGAGCTACCCGACAGCGCGGCTGCGCTGACCAACAACGTCGTCCACTGGTCAACCGGAATCGGGTGGGGAATCCTCGCGGCGATCCTCCAACGCTTTCGGCTCGGTGGGATCAAGGCCGGCATCCTGAGTGGGATCGCAGCGTGGGGTACGAGCTACGCGGTCCTTCCGCAGTTGGGCGTCTACAAGCCCATCACCGAGTACGACGAGAAGACATTGTGGAAAGACCTCAGCGCACACCTCGCCTATGGGACAGGCGCTGGAGTCGTCACCTCCGCGGCCAGCGGCGTGCGGGGGATGACCAAGGCGGCTCGGGATCTGACCGGTCTCTGAGTGGGTTCGTTGTCAACACGCGATGAGGAGCTGAGGGACGCGTACCTGCGCAGGCTCGGACTTGAGGCGGAGCTACCGTCGGTCGACGCGTTGTTCCGGCTCCATCGTGCTCAAGTCGAGCGGGTGCCGTACGAGACGACGTGGATCCCGCTCGGCGAACAATGGACCGTCGACACCGACGCGGCCTTCGAACGGATCGCCGAGCGTGGACGCGGCGGCTACTGCTTCCACCTCAACGGTTCGCTCGGCAAACTGTTGACGATGTTGGGATACGACGTGTCTCGTCATGTTGGGGGCGTACATGTCGGCGACCCCGGCGAAGGCGACATGACGAACCACTTGGTGTTGACCGTCGCCGGACTACCCAGCGGCGACAATCCCAGGGGCGAGTGGTACGTCGATGCGGGATTGGGCGACGCGCTCTACGAGCCGCTTCCGCTCCGTGTGGGCACGTACCGGCAGGATCCGTTCGTGTTCGAACTGTCCGAGACACCGGGCGGCATCGGCGACTGGCACTTCATGCACGATCCCGACGGCTCGTTCCTCGGCATGGGATTCCGCTCTGCGACTGCGTCAGTCGACGAGTTCGCAGACATGCACCGCCACCTGTCGACGTCTCCCACATCTGGCTTCGTTCGCGTCGTCATTGCCGAACGCCGCGATGCGACGGGGATCACATGGCTCAGGGCGCTGACCCGCGGCCAACGCGATCGCTCCGGCGTGACAACGAGCTTCGTGACCGACAGGGACGACTGGTTCGGCGTGTTGGCCGACGAGTTCTTCCTTCGCTTCGAAGATGTCGATGCCGCGGCCAAGGATCGGCTGTGGGCCTCGGCTCAGAAGGCCCACGAGGAGTTTCTCGCTGCGCAGTGATTCGGTAGAGGTCTGCGCTGCTACAGCAGGCTGCGCGCGGCACCGATCGATTCGATCGGGACCGTCGACGCGGCAGTCACCGGACCGATCAGAAGCTGACCCACGAAGCGAGTCACGAAATCTCGGCTTGTACCGACGATTTGGTACCTTGACTCAAAGGAGCGATGGCAGCGCGTGGTGCGCGGCCAGACCAGCGAGCACCACGAAGCAGAGGCATTCGGTGACCTGCTCACACGTGCCGAGCACGTCGCCGCTGATCCCGGCGATCTTGCGCAACGACAACCATCGCACGGCGACGATCGTGATGATGACTACGGCGACCAACGGGGCTGCCCACCACCCCACGGCTGCTGCCGCAATTGCCAAGCCGAGCACGATCGCACTCAGGGCGTTGGCGCCGGTCGTTGACTGGCCGTAATCAGCACCGAGCCCACGGTGACTTGCAAGCGGGGCGACACCCATCAACCCAACGGCCGCGCTGCGAGCGACCGCGTGCGCAGACACAGCAGCGAGGAACATCGCGCGCGGACCTGGGAACGATGCCAGGCACACAATGCGCACCACGATGGAGCTGCACAACGCCGCGACGCCGTAGCTGCCGTGGCGCGAATCCTTGAGGATCTCCAGCCGGCGCTCGATGGTCGTTCCTCCGGCGAAGGCGTCGGCCACATCCGCGAGACCGTCTTCGTGGAATGCCCCGGTGATCAATACGCCGGCCACCACGGCCAGCGCCGCCGTCACGAGCGGGGGTACCAGGAACCACAGGCCCGCCGCGACCCCTCCGACTACCGCGCCGACCAACGCACCAACAACCGGAAACCAGACGATGCTCGCCGCGACATTTGGCTCGCGCCGTAGGCGAATCGGGATGCGTGTGAGGAACTGGATCGCGGCGAGCAGGCTCAGCCGAACCACTCCCCGAACGTTGGTACTTCGGTGATGCCTGCGCATGCCATTGCGACGAGCGGTACTGCTGCCATGGCTCCTGAGCCTTCGCCGAGCCGCATCTCCAAGTCGAGGAGCGGACGCTTTCCCAAGTCTTGGAGCAGCTTGCGGTGACCGGGCTCGGCGCTGCAATGCCCGACCTGGCAGTGGTCGAGAGCGCCCGGTGCGATCGCGTGCAATGGCAATGCCGAGGCCGTGACGACGTAGCCGTCGATCAGCACCGGGAGCCGACGGAGGCGGGCCGCAAGGATCGCTGCGGCGATGGCGACGAGTTCGGCGCCGCCCACCTGGCGCAGGATCTCCAACGGATCATCTTCTGCGGCGATGCGCGCGACCGCACACCGCACTGCATCGCGCTTGCGCGCCAGACCCTCGTCATCGACGCCCGTGCCCCGGCCCACCCACCGTGCGATGTCGCCGCCGCTGATGGCAGCGACGACAGCCGCCGCTGCGGTGGTGTTTCCAATGCCCATCTCACCGAGGACGAGGAGATCGGCATCGAGCGATTCGACGGCCTCGCGCCCGGCCGTGCACGCCTCCTCGAATCGTTCGGTCGACAGCGCAGCCTCGAAGCGGATGTCTCCGGTGGGGCGACCCACACCGATGTCGATTGCCGACACGCTCGCGCCCGCAATCGCGGCAAGCGCGCTGATGGTCGACTTTCCCGCACGGTAGGCAGCGAGCATCGCTGCGGTGACATCGGTCGGGTACTTGCTGACGCCGGCAGCGGCGACACCGTGATCTGCGGCGAAGATCAGCGCCGCAGGCTTGCGAACTGCGGGGCTCGCCGTGCCCTGCCAGGCGGCGACCCACTCGGCAATCTCGTCCAATCTCGCCAACGCGCCTGCCGGTCGGAGGATGTCGGCAGCGCGCGCTTTCACCGACTCGGCTGCAGGCCGATCAGGTTGCGGCATTGCGCTCAGTTCGTCGGTCAACCATGTCATGAGAGTTCCTTCCACGGGTCGCCCAGCCGCAGGGCCCTGCCGGCCACCATGAGTAGCGTGGTGGTGGCGACCGCAGCGATCACTTGGTTGACTCGTCCGAGTTCGTCCCGATAGATGCGCCCGAGCTCGGTCTCCGGATGAACCCCGAGGCCAACTTCGTTCGTGACGACGACGCTCGGGCCGGGTCGCCCCTCGAGCGCTCGGGCTACCGCGTCGGGATCGACAGAGCCTTCGTGATGGAGTTCGTTCCCGATCCACACGGTCAGGCAATCGACGATCAGCATCGGCCCGCCGGGTGCCGTGGCGATGGCGGCGCCAAGTGCCAGCGGGCTCTCGATGGTCGGCCACGCGGGGCGGTCATGGCGATGCCGTGAGATTCGTGACCGCATGTCCGCGTCGAATGGTTCGGCGGTGGCGATGAACACGACATCGCCGACATGTCGTTTGCCAATCTCCACAGCGAGCGCCGATTTTCCGCTGCGCACGCCACCGATCAGCATCGTGACGTCACCCACGGCGGCACCCGACGCGCATCGAACCTGTGTCGGTCACGAGTGTGGAGCATACGCACGGCCTGCTAGCGTCGTGTCGTTCGGCTGTGCCGAATGGAGGGAATCCAGCGAAGTCCGGTGAGATCCCGGCACTGTCCCGCAACGGTGGTTCGTGTTCGACACGACGAGTCCGGTCGCCTCGTTCCCCCCGCGAAACCTAGACCCTCGAGGCAAGGGCGGTTCGCGGTGGAGCCCCACCGCCTTCCCACACTTGTCCTCCAAGAAGATGGAGGATTTCATGAAGTGGATCTCGTATCCGGGTGCGGTGGCAGCCGCGTTCGCGATCTCCATGTTGCTCGGCGCGTGCGGCGACGACACGAAGGTCGCGAACAACGCGCCGCAAGACACCACTGGCGTGACAACCGATGCACCACCCTTGACGCATGCGTCCACGACGTCGTTGTCCGCCCTGCCAGCGAGGATCATCAGCCTTTCGCCGACCGCGACGGAAGTGCTGTTCGCCATCGGCGCCGACGGACCGATCGTCGCTGTCGACGATCAGTCCACCTACCCACCGGAGGTTCTCGACAAGCCGCATGATCTGTCGGGCTACCAGCCCAACGTCGAGGCGATCGCCGCGCTGAAGCCCGACCTGGTCTTGATCGGAGACGACACGAGTGGCTTGAGCACGCAGCTCGGAGCACTCGGTCTCGCAACGTGGGTCGGCCCGGCCGCTACATCGTTCAGCGACGTCTACGACCAGATCGAGCAACTCGGCGCGCTGACCGGCCACATCGGTGAGGCTGCAGACCTCGTGTCGACGATGCAGACGCAGATCGATACCGCCGTGAAGGCTGCGCCGAAGCCGGCGCAACCGTTGACCTACTACCACGAGCTCGACAACACGTACTACAGCATCACCGAGAACACATTCATCGGTCAGGTGTATGCGCTGTTCGGCTTGCAGAGCATCGCCGACTTCGAGGAGGTCTCGAGCGACTACCCCCAACTGTCGGCAGAGGCGATCATCCAGGCGAATCCCGATTTCATCTTCCTCGCCGACGGCGGCTTCGGTGAGTCGCCCGAGACGGTGGCCGCGCGACCGGGCTGGGCGGACTTGCAGGCTGTCACCACAGGAAATGTCGCGGTCGTGGATGCCGACGTCGCGTCACGGTGGGGACCCCGCATCGTTGCTTTCATCAGCGACATCTCGACGCTTGTGAGCAAGGCCGTGGCGGCAGGTTGACCGCCAGTCCGGACCGCGTGAGTGGGCGATGGTGGTGGATGTCCGCGGCAATAGTTGCCTTCCTCATCGCGGTCGTTCTCGGTGTGATGATCGGTCCTGCGGGTCGTGTCTCATCGGCGAACTGGGACATCATCTGGCATGTCCGCATGCCCCGTGTCGCGTTGGCCGGGATCGTCGGGGCGATGCTGTCGCTGGCCGGCGCGAGCTACCAGGGCGTGTTTCGCAATCCTCTGGTCGACCCGTATCTGCTGGGAGTTGCGGCGGGAGCAGGACTCGGCGCGACGATCGTCTTCGCGCTCGGTCGCGATGCCACCAGCGGGTGGCCGGTCGACCCGCTGCCTGTGGTGTCGTTCGTAGGTGGCCTCGTCGCAGTAGGGATCACATACCTCGTCGGCGCAGCGTTTGGTGCCTCCAAGTCGAGTGTGACTCTGGTCCTTGCCGGCGTCGCTGTCGTCTCGCTCTTCACGGCGATCCAGACATTCGTCCTGCAACGCAACAATGACGTCATCCGCGAGGTCTACTCGTGGATCCTCGGGCGCGTCTCCAACGCCACCTGGGCAGATGTGCGGTTGGTGCTTCCTTACGTGGTGCTGTGCTCGGCCATCCTGTTGCTTCATTCCCGGCACCTCGATCTCTTCCGTGTCGGCGACGACGAGGCTGCCTCACTAGGCTCCGACGTCGCCAAAGTCCGTGTCATCGTCGTCATCGCTGCGACGATGGGCACGGCGGCGGTGGTCAGCGTCAGCGGTTTGATCGGTTTCGTCGGTGTGATCGTCCCGCACGCTGTGCGACTGCTGGCGGGTGCCTCGTACCGACGCGTGCTTCCGCTCAGCCTGGTTGTCGGTGCAACGTTCTTGATCCTCGTCGACATACCGGGCAGGGTCCTGCAGAAGCCGGCGGAGACACCAATTGGAGTCGTCACCGCCTTCATCGGTGCTCCGTTCTTCATCGTCTTGCTGCGCAGCCGAAAGACGACGACATGAGCTCGCTCGAACTCGACGCGGTGTCTGTCACATACGACCGCCGTGTCGCGTTGGTTCCATTCACCTCCGATGTCCAGTCCGGCGAGTGGCTCTGCCTGATCGGGCCGAACGGAGCCGGCAAGTCCAGCCTCTTGCGGGCGATAGCCGGCCTGGTCGTGCACCAAGGTGTGATAGCGATCAACGGCGCGGCGTTGTCGACCCGGTCGGCACGACGTCGAGCCACGCTCGTCGCCTACGTTCCCCAGTCACCGGTGATGCCCGACGACATGACCGCCTCCGAATACGTCTTGCTCGGACGCAGCCCGTACGTGAGCTACTTCGGCCACGAGTCGCGCAACGACCGGGCGATGGTGCACAACGTGTTGGAGCGGCTCGATCTCGTCGCGTTTGCAGCGCGTCACATCGGAACGTTGAGCGGTGGCGAGCGGCAACGATTGGTGATCGCCCGGGCACTGGCACAAGAGGCGCCGGTTTTGCTGCTCGACGAGCCGACTAGCGCGCTCGACATCGGCCATCAACAGCAGGCCCTGGAGCTGGTCGACCGGCTACGTCGTGAACATGGCCTCACTGTGGTCTCCGCGATGCATGACCTGACACTGGCCGGTCTATATGCCGATCGCCTCGCGCTGCTGCACGAAGGGCACCTCGTGGCAATGGGCGATGCGGCTCATGTGTTGCGCGCCGAAACGCTCAGTGAGTTCTATGGAGCGTCGGTCACGGTTCATCAAGAGGCCGACGGAACCGTGGTCGTGATCCCGCGTCGAACGTCGGCCTGAGTACTGATACCGGGCACGGTGCCAGAGCGCCGCTGAGAGCGACAGAGTTCCAGAGTGGGGCGGCCAAACGGCGTGAATGTCCTCAGTGCCGCCATTCGCGAGGGCGCTGGATGTCAGCCTGCCCGTCGCGCTGTCACGCCGCCGTCGACGTGCAATGTCGTGCCCGTGATGTAGCTGGCCTCGTCGGATGCCAGGAAGCGGATCGCATTGGCGATCTCGACGGGTTGACCGATACGACGCAGTGCGATGCCTTTCACCATGGATTGTTCGGCTGCGATGGGATCGGGGTTGCGGTCGATGCTGTCTTGGACCAGCCTCGTGCGGATGTAACCGGGCGCCACCGCATTGACGCGTACTCCGTGCGGGCCGAAGTCGAGGGCAAGGCTGCGCGTCATGCCGACAACTCCCGACTTCGCCGCGGCATAGGGAAAGAAACCCTCGAGCGTCACGAGCGCATGCATCGAGGCCACGTTCACGATTGCGCCGCGCCCCACCTCGCGCATGTGCGGCAGCACGTACTTAGCGCTGAGCCACGCCGACTTGAAATCGACGCCCATGAAGCGATCCCACTCGTCAGTGGTCATGGTGGTGGCATCGAAGTTGGCGTTGACACCGGCGTTGTTCACCAGGACCGATGCCGGGCCGAAAGCTGCTTTACACGCCTCGGCAACGGCTGCGATGTCGCGTTCGGAGCTGACATCGGCGCGCACGAACCGGGCGCGGTCGCCGATCCTCCGCTCAACGGCTTGACCAATGTCGGCATCGAGATCACAGAACACGACCGAGGCCCCGTGCGCGACGAAGACATCGACGACCGCTTCACCGATACCGCGTGCGCCACCGGTGACGATCGCGATCTCACCGTCGAGCGACGCGTGATCAGACATGGCCCCTCCATAACGCTGCTTCGACTGGAGCTCGATTTGAGCTGGACGCCAGATCAGATCACAATGCCCCGATGCCCAACAAGCCCTCCACCGAGGTGTCCATCGCCGTGCTCGGGCCTGACCAGCTGGGCGAAGGACCGGTGTGGGACGACCGCAGCGGCGAGTTGCTTCGCGTCGACATCTCCGGACGATTGGTCCATCGCTGGAACCCCACGACCAGCGAGTCCACCTCGTTCGCGACCGAGGGTGACGTCGGCGCGGCGGTGCTATGCGAGGACGGTGGCCTCGTGCTGGCCATCGAATGCGACCTGTGGCGAGTCGATGCTTCGGGGCAGATGACGCTGCTCGCAGAGGTGGATCCGCAGCCCGGTGTGCGGTTCAACGACTGCCGGGCGGATCCTCGTGGACGTCTGTGGGCAGGCACGCTGCATCGCGATCGCGATCCGCGGAAGGCTGCGCTCTACCGCCTAGAGCCGGGCGGTGAGCTGGAAGTCGTCTTGCCGGAGCGGACCATTTCCAACGGGATCGGCTGGGATCCCGCCGGGGCCACGATGTTCTACATCGACAGCCCGACACAGCGCGTCGTTCAGTTCGACTACGACCTTGCTACCGGAGAGCTCGGCCAGGAACGGCTGTTTGCCGAGATCGATCCGGTCGACGGGTTGCCGGATGGGCTCACCGTCGATGGAGAAGGATGTGTCTGGGTCTGCCTGTTCGGCGGAGGACGTATCCGCAGGTATCGACCTGACGGGATTCTCGATGAGGAAATCGTGCTTCCGCTGACCAATCCGACATGTCCGGCGTTCGGTGGCGCAGACTATGGCACGCTCTACGTAACAACGGCTCGTCATCGTTTGACCGACGAACAGCTCATCCTCGAGCCGTTGGCAGGCGCGCTGCTGCAGCTCGACGTCGGGGTGACAGGACTGCCGGCTCATCGCTTCGGAGGCTGACGCGGCTCCCACGACTGGCGTCGATCACCCATCGAGGAATGGCACCTCGGGTCGGTCGTCGCGGTCCATGGCGCGAACGACGCCCCAGGCTGCCTGGCGTGACGAGTCGGTGCCGGTGACCGCGATGAGGAACGGTACGCGGTGAATCGCCATCAGCGAACCGGAACGGCTGGCCTTCACGGTCGCGGTGCGCGGCACGTTGGCGAGCAGAGCAATCTCACCGAACCCTTCGCCTCGTCCAACGGTTTTGACGAGGGTGCCGCGTATGACCACGTCGAACGAACCGTCGGCCACGGCATAGAAGAGGTCTCCCTCCTCGCCTTCGGACACGACCACCTGACCAGTGGTCACCGAAACCTCCGTGGCTGCGCGTGCCAAGGTCTCGAGGATGAGTGCCGGCAACGGACTGAACGCCGGAATCCTGCGCAACAGGTTGATCGTGACGATGGGAATGTCTGCACTGTCGTCGGCGGTCTTCAACGAACGCCACGTGATGAACAGCAAGATCGCGAAGACGACGCCGAGGCCGACCAACGCGGTCTCGACATCACCTACCGCAATCAGGATCTGGGCGACGATCGACCCGACGATCAAGCCCACACCCGCGAGCAACTCGATGGCTGCGAACACGCCAGCCGTGGCATCGGGCGGGGTAGCTCGCTGGAGCAGCATCCGGCTGGTGAGATGCATGAGCGCCCCACCGAACCCAGCGATGGGAAGCAGGATCAAGGCGGTTGCCAGGGCCGGCAGAAGTCCCAGGACGATGCACGCCACGGCGATGCCGACGATCGAACCGACCAACAGGGGCGCCAGTCGATCGCGGCGCACGAGGAACGCCGACACGATCGCGCAGACGAGTGCACCGATACCGACACTGGTTGACAGGACGCCAGGACCAGAGTCTCCGAGGGAGAGGTCGTTTGCGAGGACAACCACGATGAGGTCGAGCGAGCCCATGAGCAGATACTGCCCGCCTGCGACCGCAAGCACCCCGGTTGCACCGGCACGGTCCTTCAGCACCGCGATGCTGCGCAGCACGAGTCGTATTGCCCCGACCGTCTCTGGCGCGTCCTCGTAGCTCGCGGGTGGCGAGTCGTTGCTGCTGTGCGAGAGCGTGATGAACGTGCCCACCAACGTCAGCGCAGCACCACCCGCCAGTACCGACGCAGGACCTTCGATTGCCAGTAGCGCCGTGGCCAACAGCGAACCGCCCAGCATGCTGATGCTGTCGCACAGGCCGACCCACACGTTCGCGGTGGTCAGTTCTCTCGCCGACCTGACGATACCTGGCAGCAGGACTGCGCCGGCGGGACCCAGGAAGGTGAACGCGGCGGCAGCGACTGCACAACAGCCCACGACTACGGCTGCCGGCGAGTCGGCGAATGCGGCGACGGACGCCGCACCCAATGCGAGTGTCTGTCCACCGAGCGCAGCGAGCCGGACCCGTTGTGGGCGCTTGCGGTGGGCCATCGCGCCAGCGGTCGGAGCGGCGATCGCTGTTGGGACCAACAAGGCCAACGAGGCGAGTCCTGCGGTCCGTGCGCCGCCTTTGTCGAAGGCGTAAACAAGAGCCCCGACGAAGAACGCCCACTCTGCGGCCAGCGCGAGGAGGTTTGCGGCAGCGAACCGAACTAGTGCCCCGTTGCCGAGCGCCGACCGTTTGGTGTTGCTCACGCTGTTCCCGATCGCCCGATGTCGTGTCACCATACTGGAAACCGTGAGACCGAATAGCGTGCTGTCATGCGCCTCACACCGACGGATCGCGATCGGTTGCTGATCTTCACGGCCGCCGAGCTGGCCAGAGCCCGGCGAGGGCGCGGCTTGCGGCTCAACGTGCCCGAGGCAACCGCGCTGATTGCCGACACCGTCTGCGAGGCTGCTCGCGACGGGGCGCGATTGATGGACGCGGCCGCGGCGGGTGCAGCCGTACTGACCCCCGACGACGTCCTGCCGGGCGTACCCGACGTCGTCGGCGAGGTCAAGGTCGAGGCGGTGTTCGACGACGGCACACGGATGGTCGTGGTACGCAACCCGTTCGGTGGAGGGAGCCTGGGCTCCGCTGCCCCCGGCGCCGTCATCACAGCACCGCGCGATCCGGTTTCTCCGGCCGGCCTCGTCTACATCGTGGCCACCAACACCTCCGATGTGCCCATCAGCATTACGTCCCACTTCCACTTCTTCGAGGTCAATCCTCGACTCGAATTCGACCGCGCCACGGCCTACGGAATGCGCCTGGCGATCCCGGCCGGATCCGCGCTTCGATTCGAGCCGAACGTGGAGACCGATGCTCCGCTGGTGCCGATCGGTGGGTCGAGGGTGGCGATCGGTTTCGCCGGTCTGGTCGACGGCCCGCTCGATGCGCCCGGCGCCAAGAATGCAGCGCTCGCGCGTGCTGCCGAGCAGGGCTACCTGGGTGCGCGACCGTGAGCAACGACCCGCATCCACATCCGCACCGGCACTCGCACGGCCAGTTCGAGCACGGCCACGACGATGGCGGGGTCCCTCACGACCATCTGCATCCCGACGACATTCTTCCCGACGACTACGCGGCCATCCACGGCCCCACGGTCGGCGACCGCGTGCGACTCGGTGATACCGGGCTCGTGGTCGAAATCGAATACGACGCCCAGCAACGCGGCAACGAGTTCCTGGCGGGGTTCGCCAAGACTGCACGTGATGGCCTGCTGTTGAAGGCCGCAGCGGTGAAGGAGACGTGCGATGTTGTGATCTCCAATGTTGTCGTCATCGACGCGACGCGTCGGATCGGGAAGGTCTCCATAGGCATTCGCGATGGACGCATCAGCGGTGTGGGTCGTGCCGGCAACCCCGACATGGTCGACGATGTTGATGTGGTGGTCGGTACCGGCACCACCATCATCTCCGGCGAGGGGTTGATCGCGACGGCAGGAGCCATCGACACACATGTGCATCTGATGTCGCCGCGGATCATGGAGGCATCACTCGCGTCGGGCGTCACGAGCATCATCGGACAGGAGTTCGGCCCGGTCTGGGGTGTCGGGGTCAATTCGCCATGGGCATTGCGTCACGCATTCAACAGCTTCGACCAATGGCCGGTCAACATCGGGTTCCTCGGTCGCGGATCATCGTCCGACGAGGCGCCGCTGATCGAGTCGCTGGTCGAGGGCGGTGCGTGCGGTTTCAAGGTGCACGAAGACATGGGAGCGCACACGCGTGCGCTCGACACGGCGTTGAACGTGGCCGAGCAGTTCGACGTGCAGGTGGCTCTCCACACCGACGGGCTCAACGAGTGCCTGTCGGTCGACGACACGTTGCGCGTGCTGCAAGGCCGAACGATCCATGCGTTCCACATCGAGGGTTGCGGCGGCGGCCACGTGCCCAACGTCTTGAAGCTTGCCGGCGTGCCGAACGTGATCGGGTCCAGCACCAATCCGACGCTTCCGTTTGGTCGTGACGCTCTCGACGAGCACTACGAGATGATTTTCGCCGCGCACGGCCTGAACCATCACTCGCACAGCGATCACACTCTCGTGACCGATCGGATCCGTGGGGGCACGATGGGCGCAGAGGGTGTGTTGCACGACCTCGGCGTCATCGGGATCACCTCGAGCGACGCGCAGGGCATGGGCCGCGCGGGCGAAACCGTTCGTCGTACGTTTCAACTCGCGGCGCAGATGAAGCGGCAACAGATTCGCCAAGATCCTGACCACGGTCCGACCCACCACGACAACGACCGGGTTCGTCAGTACGTGGCCAAGTTGACCATCAACCCGGCGATTGCCCACGGCCTGAGCCACGAGATCGGTTCGCTCGACATCGGCAAGCTGGCCGACATCGTGCTGTGGCGCCCCGATCACTTCGGCGCGAAGCCACAATTGGTGTTGAAGAGTGGCTTTCCCGCCTACGGGGTCACGGGCGACCCGAATGCAGCGACCGACGCAAGTGAGCCACTGGTGCTCGGCCCGCAGTTCGGATCGTACGGATCCACGGCTGCTGATCTCTCGGTCGCGTTCGTCAGCCAGGCGGCCGTCGATGCGGGCGACGACCACATGACCACTCGCCGCCGACGTGTCGCAGTGAAGGGCACTCGCGACATCGGCCTTGCCAACCTCGTGCACAACAGCCGACTCGGCCATGTCGACGTCGATCCGAAGACAGGGATGGTGTCTCTCGACGGCGAGCGCGTGTACAGCGACCCGGCGGACTCGGTGTCACTGAGCCGCCTCTACTTCCTGTGAGGGTTGACCGATGAGCAACAACCAGCCAAGCGGGTTCTCGATGCCTGCCGAGTGGGCACCTCACGACAGAACGTGGATGGAGTTTCCTCCGGGCAACACGACGTTCGGCAATGACCCCGACGGTGAGCTCGGTCACTACCGCCGTGCCTGGATCGCGGTCACCAATGCGATTGCACGTTTCGAACCGGTGTCGTTGATCTGCGATGTCGGGGACGGGCAGGCAGCGAAGGATCTGGTTGATCCGTCGGTGACCATCTACGAGACGCCCATCGACGAGTGCTGGTTCCGCGACAGCGGGCCAAGCTTCGTCACCCATCCCGATGGGCGGCTCGGCGCCGTCCTGTGGCGGTTCAACGGCTGGGGTCAGCAGGAGTTCTGCGTGTGGGAGGACGAGCAACACGTCGGTGCATTCGCGGCAGGTCTCACGAATGCCGAAGCGTTCACGTCGTCGATGGTCAACGAGGGCGGCGGTATTCACGTCGATGGTGAGGGCACCGTGCTGGCGACTCGCACGGTGCAGCTCGACCCCTTGCGCAATCCCGACTGGGACGCGGAACAGGTCGAGGTTGAGCTCAACGCATACCTGGGCGCCGAGACGGTGATCTGGCTACCCCGCGGGCTCACCAAGGACTACCAGCGATACGGGACCCGCGGTCACGTCGACATGTTCGCAGCATTCGTGCGACCCGGGGTGGTGGTCGCTCATCAGCAACCCGATCCGCAGCACCCCGACTTCGAGGTGTGCCAGGAGTACCTCAGCATCTTGCGATCGAGCACCGATGCGCGCGGTCGCCGGCTCGAGGTGGTCGAGATCGAGGCGCCCACCGTGACGCATGTCGACGGTGACATCGTCGACTGGACGTATATCAACCACTACGTATGCAACGGGGCGGTGATTCTCTGCTCGTTCGACGACCCGCGCGACCAAGACGCCGCCGCGACGTTGCGCAAGCTGTATCCAAGCCGCGAAGTGATGTTGGTCGATGCACGACCGATCTTCCAATGTGGCGGAGGAATCCACTGCATCACGCAGCAGCAAGCGGCAGTGTGACCAGGTCAGCGCAGCCGAAGGTTTCACCCCGCAGCTGAGGGGGTAACACCTGGATCATGCTTACC
This sequence comes from Ilumatobacteraceae bacterium, assembly GCA_040006755.1. Classification (GTDB taxonomy): domain Bacteria; phylum Actinomycetota; class Acidimicrobiia; order Acidimicrobiales; family Ilumatobacteraceae; genus JAENVT01. Next base: position 14,265 of record JBDTWJ010000082.1, read on the forward strand.
ATCCTGTTGATAGTCGTCGTCGTTCTTCTTCTCACTGGCGGAGGCCTCGGCCTCAGCCGGCGACGCAGGTAGTAGCGGGCGCTGCCGGGACAAGAGCGCGGTTTACCGCGCTCTTGTCTCGCTGCAAGTCGGAACGCTTCGGCTCACTACGCGCGTTCGTGAGTATGGACGATGAGGACGTTGCACGGCGAGTGCTTGGCAACGTCGCCGGCGATCGAGCCGAGCACTCTGGCGGCACCCTGAACTCGCTTGTTGCCGACCACGATCATTGATGCGTCGAGGCGCACTGCCTCATCGCACAGTGCGCTGGCTGGGTCGCTCATCACGACGGCGTGAGTGATGGGTGAGGTCGTCTTCAGCTCGCCTGCCATTGCCTTCAAGAGCTCGTCGGCGACGCTGATGGAGTCAATGTGCCAGGTTTCGGAACCGCCACCATGGACTTCTCTGGAGATGTTGCGGTTCATCGAGGTGACCAGGTGCAATGGCCTGTCGTACTTGGTGGCCGCCTCGGCCGCGGCGACCGCGGCCTTTCGCGCAGTTGCGCTGCCGTCGACTCCGACGATGATCTCGTTCACAATGGTCCCCCAATCGGTCGAATCAGGTTAACAGAACGGGTCGGCGCCGGAATCGGCTCGGCGCAGCGGGCTGGTGGAAGACGTCCGCCCACGAGCTAGTCGGCGGCGCCCGACAGTCGCATGTGACGCATCCGCCAGACGGCGACGGCCAACGCCACAAATGTGACGATCATGAGGCGGACCACGGCGACGCCGCCTTGGGGGATTCCCGCGCGGATCAGGCGTGTCGGAGGGTCATCGAGATAGCCGACGAAGATGGCGCGCGACTCCCAGGTCGGCGATATTTGGGCGATCCCCGTGAGCGCAGCGCCGAGAAGGCGCTCGACCAGGAACACGATCGCCAGCGACCAGACCGCAGTTCGGCGCGTGATGCAGCCAATGGCGATGAAGAGCGCGATGTACGACACGCCGCCAACCGCTGCCGCAAGGTACGCCGGCCCCGCGGCGCTGGACGCGCCAGCCACGACGGCTGCGAGTGCGGCGGCCGGAGCAATCGTGATGAGCGCGACCAGCGAGCCACCGAGCCAGCGCCCCAGCACGATCTGCCAGATAGGCGTCGGCGAGAGCCACGTGAAAGGGAACGTGCCGGCGCGGACTTCGGCTCCGAGCACGGCATCACCGATGACCAGAGCGGCGATGGGCATGACGAGCGAGAAGATCCCCTCAGCCGCGACGTTGGCAAAAGCGCGCTCAGGTGTCGGGAAGTTGTCGACGGCATGGGCGAGCAAGCCGAAGAGCAGTGCACCCGCACACGACAACAGCACGGCGATCCAACGTTTCGGTGGGATGCACGACTGCAGGGTGTAGATGAATATGGCGACGAACCGCGACCGCGGGCGGCGGGCTGTAACCTTTGCTGGCACCTGAGCTGGCACCCGAGCTGTCGCCTGTGGTCCGTCGGTCATCGAACCAATTCCCGG
>JBDTWJ010000083.1:0-15725 GCA_040006755.1 Ilumatobacteraceae bacterium
CCGGTCAAGGGTCGTTGGCCGGTGGAGACGTCGCAGTCGAAGAGGCGCTCGACCATCTGGTTTCGGCATTGGGGCCGGCAATTCGCCAGGCTGCCATGGATCTCGCCGAGCAGGCCGCCTGTGAGGTGCGCGCACAGTTGCCAGATCGTACGGTCGACCTCGTTCTCTCCGACGGCGATCCTTCACTGCGCATTGCCGAGGCAGCGGTTTCGCAGGAACCGAATTCGTCCGAAGACCTCGACGCGCGGATCACCTTGCGGCTCGCCCCGACTCTCAAGAGTCTGATCGAAGATGCCGCCGAGACCGCCGGCGCGTCGGTGAACAGTTGGGTACTCGATGCGCTGTCGCGCCGAGCACGAAAGCCTCATCAAGGCCAAGGGTTCCGCATGACCCACAGCTTCGACCTGTAGAAAGACAAACGATGAGTCGAAACGAACGGTGGGATGTTGGCGACCGGCCCTCCCTCGACATCCGCGTGCCTGTCGGTACGGTCGAGGTGGTCGCCGGCGAGACCGCGGCCATCGCGCTCACCGTCGACGCCAGCGATGTCGACGATTTCGAGGTGTTCAAGACCGGCGATCGCGTTTCGGTGCGCCATCCTTCGCGGTGGGGCCGGCGTGGCCGCAACAGCAGGATCGTGGCGCACGTGCCGGTCGGAACCGACCTCGATCTCATTTCGACGTCCGGTGATGTGCGCCTCGTCGGCCGACTGGGAGTCGTACGTCTGCACACCGCGAGCGGCGACATCGAGATGGGCGACGCAACGCGGGTCGACGTCACCACGGCGTCCGGCGAGTTTTCCTGCGGCGACATCGATGGCGAGGCGACGGTTGCGTCGGTCTCCGGCGATTGCACCCTTCGGCGCGTCGGAGGCAGGCTCGACGCCACAAGCACGTCCGGCGACGTGCGAATCGATCTGTGCGATGGAGACGTCACGATCGGCTCGACCAGTGGCGATGTGCGTATCGGTCGATGCGGCGGTTCCGACATCGTCATACGTTCTATCTCCGGAGACGTGAAGGTCGGGCTGCCCGGCGGCATCCGAGTCGAGGCTGAGATCTCGACGCTCAGCGGACGGGCGACATTGCCGGAACCTGTGCCTGCGGGCGATGTCGGGGATCGGCGTGCCGTGCGCCTGCAGCTCAAGTCGGTCACGGGCGACATCCGTGTCGAACGAACCGCCTGAGGTGACATCGCCAGAGGCAGCGCCTGACCTGCACCCGCGAGGCGCCGTAGAATGTGCCGAACATGAAACGGCGTTGGATCGGTGTCGCGATCATCACCGTGCTCGCTGGGCCGCTCACGACCCTGCGCGTGAGCGCCGCACCGGTGCGAGCGACTGCCACCGCAACGCACCGAGCCATGCGCGACGTCTCGTTCGCGCCAGGCGCGGTGTGTGACATCACCACGGCGATGGCGTTGGCGAGCAGGCACCCGTCGACGCGGCAGTTCGTGATCGTCGCGTCCGACACCTGGGGATCGACGTCCGCCTCGTTGCAGATCGTGGCGAAAGCCGCAAGCGGCGAATGGAAGTGCCAACAGGCGCCGGTCGCAGCACGCGTCGGCAGGAGCGGTTTGCGACCGCTCGCCGAGCGAAGGTCTGGCGACGGCACCACACCGGCCGGGTCGTTCCCTCTTGGCAGCGTGCAGGCATGGGACGGCCAGCAGTTCGAGTTCTTCGGGAATCACGCCGACCCCGGTGTGCGCGGGTCGTATCGACAGGTCCGTCACGAGGATTGTTGGGGTGCAACTCCGAACACTGCGTCGTATCAGCGGTTGGTCAATGCACCGGGTTGCTCGTCGCCGAGCGAGTGGCTGACGAGCATTGGCGACGTGTACGGCAACGCGGCCGTCATCGGCGCAAACCTCGATCCCGTCTCCGGCGACGAGCCAGGCGAGCCACCCTTGGCAGCGGCCATCTTCCTGCATCGCAACTCGTTTTCCGCATCGGGTGCCTCGAAGCCTACCAGCGGCTGCGTCTCACTTGGTCAGGACGACCTCGGGTTCGCCCTCCGCCTGATCGATCCCAGCCTCGGGGTGCAGTTCGCCATGGGCGAGCTCTCCTGGCTTCGTGGCACTGGTTGAGACGTCGGTTTGGGGGCCGGTTGAGGAACGGGTTGCGTCGGATGGGGGGTCGGTAGAGGTGCGCGGCATCGGTCGTTCGAAGCGCCCCATCAATCTGAACATCGCGATTGCTCCTGCGAACAGACCCACGCCAACGATGCCTGAACCGTGCCCGCTACCTCCAACGGCGACCCAGAGCGCGAAGAACGACAGCAGGGCGACCACCAGAATGAGGGATTTGATCCTCTGCCTGCCAAGTCGATCATGGAACGCTGAGATGACGGCGGCGATGAAGGCTGCGGACGCAAGGATGAAGATCGCGGCCAGGACCGAGGTGCCGTCATCGTCGGTGGATGTCACTTCGGATTGGCGAAGGAGCGCTCGTTCGGTTGGACTAGCCACGTGTATTTCGAGGATCGTGATGGGTTCTGTCGGCACGTGATCACCGGTGGTCGGCGTCTCGGCGATGTCTGCGAGCAAGCGCATTCCTGCTTCGACGAAACCGATCGAGGTGTAGTCAGGATCGAGTTGAGTGCTCTTGACGAGCGCGAACATCAGCGTCGGGGCCTCGCCGGGCTTGCCGCTGTCGTACACGCTGAACGCTCTGCGCAGATTGCCGACCTTCAGGCGTTCGACAGGCAGACCCGACAGTTGTGCGGCGCCCACTCTGGCAACGACCTGGGCATAGAACTTGGGTGCGACGCGCACCACGTTGGCACCGTTGAAATCGCCCGCGGCGAGCGCGATGAGGAACTGCTCGACGTGTCGAGGAGCGTTTTCCGGCGCAAGCGCAACCAGGATGGTGCCCCGCGACGTTGTCACGACGATGCGCGGGCTGGTTTCCGGCGGTGTGTACGCGCTGCACGGTGCCGCGATCATCAGACCAACCAGGCAGGTCAGACCGATCGACAGCAGAGCGCGCTTCATGATCGCCCGCTGACCGCCTTGAGCGACGACGTGAGGGGTGACCTCGCCGCCGGGTTGTGCAACCGCCAGATGACCCCATCCACGAAGAAGTGATGGATCTGGATTGCCGCAAGTATCACCGCTGTGCTGAACACCAGAGGCTTGCCGAACTGACTGCCAATCTGCGGAAGCCCCCAGAACAGGATGTAACCGCCGACGATGTTGATCGTCATCCACCGCGTTGACTCAGACCACACGTACCGCACCGATGGATCTCGTCGACGTTCGCCGAGGCCTTCCTTGAGCTGCACGTTCCATGCAATGAGCAGGTATTGCAGCGAGTGGAAGAACGGCACCATGTAGGCAAATTGGCCTGCCGGGGTGGCAACGAACCATACGTATTGCGTGAACGCAGGCAGCAACACGATCCACGGCACGCGGGGACCGCTGTTGACGATCTGCCAGATCAGCAACGCGATGGTGACCGCGAGCGCAATCCACATCAGCTTGGTCAGCGTTTGCGGCAGCCAGACGGGGACACCGAGTGTCGGGTAGTCGACTCCGTAGAACGGATTGACATGGCGACCGACTTCGGCCCACGCGTTCTGCACGAGGAAGGTGAGGAAGATGAATGCAGTGAGGGATCGTCGAAGCCAGCCATCGATCACGAAGCCCGATCGCCGCGCATAGACCATGGTGATTCCCAGCGTCTGGCCGGAGAAGTGATATGGCGACCACAGCAGATAGAGCTTGATGAACATCGGCGCGACAGCATTGGGGGACATGTAGCAGCCGATGACTGCCGCACTGACCATCAAGGGGGTCACGAAGCTGGTCATCGGATACTGGGCGATCGAGGACCGCGAGTGGTACAGGCGATAATTCGTCGAGGCGAAGTGAGGGTAATTGCACACCCAGACCAGCGTGGCCGCCAGTGATGCCACCGACGGCGACGAGGCCAATTCGGGGCGCAGACGGAAAAGCGCGTACAACACCACCGATGCACCACCGATGAGCAACCCATCGATGGGAGCGTTGACGAAGTACCGGTCGGCAGGCCGGGTCGCGTGGCGCGTCTGTTCCATCGACGTTACAACCACCGCACTCATCGGAGAGATCCTGCCATACGACTGAATACTTCGGCTAGATGTCCGAAAAGTTGATCCATTCGGCCCATCCGGGGCGCCGGGCTAACGTTTCCCCACTGACCGACGACAGGGGGATCAATGCCGCTCAGCACGATGCAGGACTATCCATTGACGATCCGTCCCATCCTCGAACACGGTCGCACAGTCCATGCCAACAGCAAGGTCATCACGTTCACGGGCGATGGGTACACCGAGGCGACGTTTGCCGAGGTGGCCGACCGAGCCGACCAGTTGGCCTCGGCGCTGACCAAGCTGGGCGTCAAGGCCGGCGATCGCGTCGGCACGTTCATGTGGAACAACCAGACGCATCTCGAGGCGTACCTGGCGGTGCCATGCATGGGGGCGGTGCTGCACACGCTCAACATCAGGCTGTTCCCCGAGCAGTTGAGCTACGTCATCAACCACGCCGACGACCAGGTGATCATCGTCGACGCCTCCATCATCCCGCTGCTCGCCAAGGTCCGCGACCAGCTGACCACCGTCAAGCACATCATCGTGAAGGGCGCCGGCGATACATCAGCGCTCGGTGAGACCCTCGACTACGACACCGTGCTCGCCGCCGAGAAGCCCGGGTTTCAATACCCCGAACTCGACGAGCGATCGGGCATGGCGATGTGTTACACGAGCGGCACCACCGGCAACCCCAAAGGGGTGATGTACAGCCACCGCAGCACCTTTCTGCATTCGGTGATGGTCACGTCGACGGCCAACATCGCTCTCGCCGAGAACGACCGCATGCTGGTTATCGTTCCGATGTTCCACGCCAACGCATGGGGCACGCCGTATGCGGCGTGGATGGTCGGCGCCGACCTGGTGTTCCCGCAGCAATACCTGCAGGCGGCGCCGTTGAGCCGGATCATCCAAGAGACGCGGCCGACGCTGACCGGCGCGGTTCCGACCGTGTTGACCGACTTGTTGAACAACGGGCGCGGCGCGGATCTGTCGTCGCTGCGGTTGGTCATGTGTGGTGGATCTGCGGTGCCGCGTGCGCTGATCGAGGGGTACTTCGAAGTGTTCGGTGTGCCGATCGTGCAGGGATGGGGAATGACCGAGACCAGTCCGGTGTGTGCGATCGGCCATCCACCGAAGGACATGGCCGGCGACGATGAGGTCACGTGGCGCGCACGTACCGGCCGAGTACTTCCCGGCGTCGAGCTGCGCATCACCGACGACAGTGGTGCGACCGTCCCGTGGGATAGCGAGTCACTCGGCGAGATCGAGGTACGCGGGCCATGGATCACCGCGTCGTACTACAGAGTCGATGACCCCGACAGATTTCATGACGGATGGCTGCGCACGGGAGACGTTGCGTCTGTCTCGTCAAATGGATACGTGATGATCAGCGACCGCGCCAAGGATGTCATCAAGTCGGGCGGCGAGTGGGTGTCGTCGGTCGACCTCGAGAACACTTTGATGGGTCATCCCGATATCGCCGAGGCAGCGGTCATCGGCGTGCCCGACGAGCGGTGGGACGAGCGGCCGCTCGCATGTGTCGTTCGCAGACCCGATTCGCAGATCACCGCGACCGAGTTGCGCGACTGGCTATCGGAGAGAACCGCCAAGTTCTGGCTGCCGGAACGATGGGCGTTCATCACTGAGGTGCCGAAGACCAGCGTCGGCAAGTTCGACAAGAAGGTGTTACGTGCCCGGCACGCCGCCGATCAGTTGGAGATCGAGAAGCTCGCTTAGGTGCTGTCAGGCCCTGACGCGGCGAGAGCTGCCGCCAGAGGCTCGGCTTCGCGTGCACGGAGGTCGGCATTGACCCCTTGTCGCTCGAGCAACTGCTCGAGCGTCTTGGCGGCTTGCGGGATGGGGTGCTCGGAGAAGAAGCCCTGCACATCGGCCACCAGGTCAGGTGACGTCAACGTCGTGATGGAGCCGACCATGCGAACGATGGTGTTGTCGGGAAATCGCTCGAGCAACTCCGGCCAACGGCGCCGGACCTGCTCCCATGCCATCGCGCCGTTCTGGCGATTGGCGATGCAGCGATTCAACAGGAACGGCGCATCCTGCGTCTTCACATCGCCCGAGAGAGCGAGTTCGATGGTGCGGCGAACCTGGTCTTCCATGGGGAATTCGGCGAGCGCGAACATGAACCGCAGCCTGAGCTGCGGTGTGTCGGCGTTGCGGAAGCGCTGCACGAACTGGTCGTAGTCGAGGTCGGTGCCGACCGACGCGACAGCCATCGCAGCTGCGGCGGCGAGCTCCGGGTCGGTCGAGTCGTCACCCAGCATGTGGCGACAACGCGCTTGAGCGTCGAACTCGTCGCCCTGTACGGCCAGCAGTCCGACCATCAAGCCACGAAGCTTCGACGTGAGATCCGACTCGTCCTCGGCCGGCTCCCAGCCGAGCTCGGTGACGACGGGCCGTACGAGGTCGGCGATGCGCTTCTGCAGCGCCGCATACGCAGGCCCGTCGACGAGACGCGTCAGACCGCGGAGTCCTAGAGCGATGGCTTGCCACACCGCAAGGTCGCGATTGTTCTGGAATGCTTCGACGAATTCGAGGTAGTCGGCCGCCGACAGCCGTCCGCTGATGACGGCGTTCCACGCGTCGTCGACCAGGTTGTACCGGTCGATGACCGTGAGGGTGTCGAGCGTTTCGCCGTCGAGCCGGGCGCGCAGCGCGTCGTCGTACGCGACGCGCATGAATCCGTGACCGCCTGCATTGACCATCACCGTCGCGTCGGGCGAAGGCAGAGAGACACGCACCTGAGCCGAGTCGAGCAGCAACTTCGATTCGACACCATTGATCGACAGGTGCATCGGTACGACGAACAGAGTGGGGTCGTTGGTGTCGGTGTAGGAGAATCGCTGTTGGTTCAGCACCAACTCGTTGCCGTCGAGACGTGCAGAGATCAACGGATATCCGGGCTGCCAGATCCACGAATCCATCAGAGTCCGCACGGGCACGGAGGGATTGGCCTTCTCGATCGCATCCCACAGATCGCCGGTCTCGGTGTTGCCGTAGGCATGCGTCTTCAGGTAGAGACTGATGCCCTGACGGAACCCTTCCTCGCCGAGATACTGCTCGAGCATCCTCAGCAGCGAGCCGCCCTTTTGATAGGTCAGCACGTCGAACATCCCGTCGCAATCGGCGGGCGCCTCGACCGGGAACTCGACCGAGCGAGTGCTGCTCAGCGAGTCGGTCTCGAACGCCATGCTGCGCTCCAGGCTGAATGTGGTCCAGCGCTGCCAATCGGGCCGGAAGGCATCGCAGCACGCGATCTCCATGAACGTCGCGAAGGCCTCGTTGAGCCAGATCCCGTTCCACCAGCGCATCGTCACGAGGTCGCCGAACCACATGTGCGCGACCTCGTGGGCAACGACATCGGCGAGGTTCTGCAACTCGAACTGCGTCGCAGCCGCCGGGTCGGCCAGCAGCAGGGTTTCGCGATAGGTGATGCAGCCGAGATTCTCCATAGCGCCGGCGGCGAAGTCGGGAAGGGCAAGCATGTCGACCTTGTCGCTCGGGTATGGGATGCCGTAGTAGTTCTGGTAGTACCGCAGCGAGTGAGCGCCGATCTCGAGCGCGAAGTCGGTGAGATGACCCTTGCCAGGCACGTGGATGACACGAAGTGGAACGCCGTCGACATCGATGGGTTCGGTGGCCTCGAGCGGGCCGACGACGAACGCGACCAGATAGGTGCTCATGACCATGGTCGGCTTGAAGGCGACGATGTGCTTGGCGTCGTCGCGGACCGTTCGGCTGGCCTCGGGACCATTGGAGACCGCGAGAAGATCAGGCTCGACGACGAGTGTGATCTCGAACACCGCTTTGAACTCCGGCTCGTCGAAGCAGGGAAATGCACGGCGACAGTCGGTGGCCTGCATCTGTGTCGTGGCGATGACACGCTCGGTGCCGCTGTCGTCGACGAACGTACTGCGATACCACCCGCGCAACTTGTCGTTGAGCGTGCCCGTGAAGGCGATGTCGATGGTCGTGTCGCCGATACCGACTGGAGCGTCGATGACGAGACGTTCGGTGATCGGCTCGAGATGGAACGGTTGCTCGGTGCCGCCGATGCGAACGGACGAGATGTCGAGTTCGTCGGCGTTGAGTGCGACTGACTCGACATCATCAACGGCGGTGACGTCGATCGACACTGTGCCAGAGAATGTGGCACCGGCGAGATCCGGTTCGAGCGCCAGTCGGTAACGGCTCGGAACAACGATGTGCGGGAGTCGATAGGGGTTGTCACTCACCTGATGGAGCGTACCGCCGGCGACTATGACCGGTAGCCTGCTCGGACGTGTCGGGGATTCAATTCGATGTGGTCGGGATCGGCAACGCGCTGGTCGATGTGATCGCCCATGCCGGCGACGCCTTCATCGGTGACCACGACCTGGTGAAGGGCTCGATGACGTTGGTGGACACCGATCGAGCGCTGGAGATCTACCAGGCGCTGGGTGGAGCCATTGAGATGAGTGGCGGCTCGGCCGCCAACACCATGTGTGGAATTGCCTCCTTCGGCGGCACCGCCGCGTACATCGGCAAGGTCAGCGACGACGATCTCGGCCGCGTGTTCGGCCACGACTGTCGCGCGGTCGGCGTGCAGTTCCGACCGGGCGCGCCGGCTGACGGAACGCCCACTGGCCGTTGCATCATCGTCGTCACCCCCGATGCGCAGCGCACGATGAACACGTACCTCGGTGTGTCATCACTGTTGTGCCCTTCCGACATCGACCCCGACACAGTCGCTGTTGGCGAGGTGCTGTACATGGAGGGGTACCTCTACGATCGGGCAGAGGCCAAGGAAGCCTTCCGTTACGCGGCGCGCATCGCGCATACCAACGACCGACTGGTCTCGTTGACGTTGAGCGACTCGTTCTGCGTCGACCGTCACCGCACCGACTTCCGTGCCCTTGTCATCGATGAGGTCGATCTCCTGTTCGGCAACGAAACCGAACTGATGTCGCTCTACGAAGTCGAGTCGCTCGACGAGGCTGTTCGCGCCGTGCGCAAGGATTGCGCGCTCGCGGTCATCACCATCGGTGGCGAGGGCTGCTTGGTCGTGACGCCCGACGACGTGCTGCGCGCTCCGGCCCAACCGGTTGAGCACGTGCTCGACACAACCGGCGCCGGCGACCTGTTCGCAGCGGGGTTTCTCTACGGATACACGCGTCGTCGATCCCTCGACGAGTGTGCGCTCTTCGGCGCGATCGCCGCCGCCGAAGTCATTTCGCACGTGGGGCCGCGGCCGTTGGTGGAGTTGCGTACGCTCTTGCCATGAGCGATTTTCGCAGCGAGGCTCGCCGCTGGCTGGCCGCCGAACCCGACGCCGACATGCGTGAGGAGCTCGAGGCCCTCATCGCTGGCGACGAGCAAGCGTTGTCTGTCCGCTTCGACGGACGACTGCAGTTCGGCACGGCCGGTCTACGCGCCGCGGTCGGTGCGGGGCCTCAGCGGATGAACCGACTCGTGGTTCAGCAGGCTGCCGCGGGATTGGTCGACTACCTGCTGAAGGCTGAGCCGGATGCTGCGACGCGAGGCGTCATCATCGGCTACGACGCGCGCCGCAAGAGCGACGCCTTCGCTCTCGACACAGCGCGCGTCTGTGCGGCGCGCGGTGTGCGGGCGATGATCTTTCCCCACGTCGTACCGACCCCCGTTCTGGCGTGGAACATCGTCGGGGTCCGCGCTGCGGCGGGTGTCGTCGTTACCGCGTCGCACAATCCTCCTGCCGACAACGGTTACAAGGTGTTCACCTCCAATGGCGCGCAGATCGTGTCCCCAGTAGACGCCGAGATCTCGGAGGCCATCGATCTCGTCGATCCGTGCACGGTTCCGCTGTCGGCGCCCGATGATCCACTGATCGAGTGGCTCGACGACTCCTACGTGGAGGCCTACTTCGGTGCTGTTCCCGGGGTTCGTCTTCGGCCGGAACTCAAGGGTGTACCGGTGGCTTACTCGGCGATGCATGGCGTGGGTGGCGCCACGTTGTTGGCGGCGTTCGAACGAGCCGGATTCCCCGAACCATTCGTCGTGCCCGAGCAGCAAGAGCCCGACCCGACCTTTCCCACGGTTCCGTTCCCGAATCCGGAGGAGCCGGGTGCGATGGATCTCCTGCTGGCCCAAGCTGCCGCGTACGAAGCGGCGATCGCGCTGTGCAACGACCCCGATGCCGATCGGCTCGGCGCAGCGATCCCCACACCCAACGGTGGTTGGCGCCGATTGCAGGGCGACGAGATCGGTTGGCTGCTGGCCGACCACATCCTTCGCCACACGACGGGTGACGATCGGCTGGTCATCACCACACTGGTGTCATCGTCACTGCTGGCGAAGATGGCAGCGGAGCATGGCGTCCAATTCGCCGAGACATACACGGGCTTCAAGTGGATCGGTCACACGGTGCTCAGCCGCCCGGAATTGCACTTCGTGTTCGGTTACGAGCAGGCACTCGGATTTCTCGTCACCCACCGACCTCTCGACAAGGACGGCATCACTGCCGCAGTGGTGCTCGCCGAGGTTGCCGCACTTGCCCGGTCCGAGGGTGTCACGTTGCAGGGCAGGCTCGATGCGATCAGCGTGAGGTTCGGCAGGCATGTGATGGCCGACCTCTCGGTGAAGATGCCGCAGGTCGAGGGAACCGCGGCCGTGGACAAGATGCGCGCCGATCCTCCGGCAGCCGTCCACGACCGCCAGGTCACCGAGATCAAGTGGTTCGACGAAGCGGGGCTGCTGCGCCTGCAATTCGGCCCCGAGCTGCGCCTGCAACTACGACCGAGTGGTACCGAGCCGAAGGTCAAGCTCTACGGCGAGGGAATCGAGATCGACCCGGCCCCTTACCTGCAATCGCTCGCCGAGTTGCTGAGCTAACGACCCCACCCATCGCTGCGTTTGTCACCGGGCGCCCCGCTACGGGGCCTGCGGCTCCAAACGCTGATCCGGATTGTGGGTCCGAGCTATGCCGAGGCGGGGGAGCCGAACTGGCGGTCGCCGGCATCGCCGAGACCGGGGACGATGAAGGCGTGCTCGTTGAGGTGTTCGTCGACGGCGGCGGTGTATATCGCCAGGTCGAGGTCGGCCGCCTTCAGCAGCGCGATGCCTTCGGGAGCGGCGAGCACGCACACGACGATGATCGTGCCGGTGGCGCCGCGCTCGAGCAACAGCTGGCACGTATGCGCCAGAGAGCCTCCGGTGGCGAGCATGGGATCCAACACGATGCATTGGCGGCCGGCGAGATGCTCCGGCAGTTTGTTGACGTAGGGCTTCGGCTGGAAGGTCTCTTCGTCACGTGAGACGCCGATGAACCCGACGTCGGCATTGGGTAGCAGTTCCTGTGCAGCATGCACGAAGCCGAGGCCTGCCCGCAGCACTGGCACCACGACGGGCTGCGACGACAGCGCCCGTCCCGAGGTTGTGACCAACGGTGTGGTCACACGTACCTCGTGAGTTTGAAGACCGCGGGTGGCCTCGGCGATCAACAGCGTCCCAATCCGCTCGAGTTCCTGACGGAAGAGGGCGTTGGGAGTGTCCTTATCGCGCACTCTGGTGAGCGAGTCAGCGATCAGAGGATGCTCGACGAGATGGACGGCGACGGTCATGCCCCGAGTGTGTCAGATTCAGCCCAGACCCAATTCAGCCCAGACCAAATCAGCTCAGGCCGACGCTCTGCTCTGCTCTGGCCAGCGCGTAGCGCGGCTTGACGATTCCGTTGATGATGCGCAGTCGCTCGGGGAACGGTGCGAACGCGCTCTTCATCGCGTTGATCGTGAGCCACTCGAAATCATCGAGACCCCAACCAAACGAGTCGGCGAGTTGCTCCATCTCGTATGTCATCGACGTCGCGCTCATCAGGCGGTTGTCGGTGTTGACCGTCACCCGGAACCGCAGTCGTCGCAGCAGGCCGATTGGGTGCTCGGCAATGGTCTTGCACACGCCGGTGCCGAGATTGGACGTCGGGCACAGCTCCAACGGGATGCGTCGGTCGCGCACGAACGCAGCAAGCCGTCCGAGCTCTTCCTCGCCTGGCGGGCCGACGATGTCGTCGACGATTCGCACGCCGTGACCGAGGCGCTCTGCGCCACAGAACTGCACTGCCTCCCAGATGCTCGGCAGGCCGAACGCCTCACCGGCATGAATGGTGGTGTGGAAGTTCTCGCGGCGGACGTATTCGAAGGCGTCGAGGTGGCGCGTGGGTGGGAAGCCTTCCTCCGCTCCGGCGATGTCGAAACCGACGACGCCTTCGTCGCGCCACCGAACGGCCAGTTCGGCAATTTCGCGACTGCGCGCCGCGGTGCGCATGGCCGACAGGATGAGGTAGATCGTCAGGTCGGTGCCGATGGAGCCCCGACGGAATCCCAGCAGCATTGCTTCCACAGCCTCGTCGAGCGTGAGGCCTGCCTCGGTGCACAGCTCGGGTGCCATACGAACCTCGGCGTACACGACTCCATCGGCGGCGAGGTCGACAGCGCATTCGTAGGCGACACGCTCGATCGCGTCGCGGTGCTGCATGACGCCGACCGTGTGGGCGAACGTCTCGAGGTACAGCACGAGATCGTTGCGCTTCGCCCCGCGGTTGAACCACGAGGCGAGTTCGTCGACATCGGTCGTCGGTAACTTGTCGTACCCGTACTCGGAGGCCAGCTCGACGACGGTGGCAGGACGCAACCCGCCATCCAGGTGGTCGTGTAACAGCGCCTTCGGAAGCGAATGGATGTTCACGCGGCCACGCCTGCAACCTCGGCGAGCGACCGCAACGGCATGTCGGGCGAACGACGGAGCCAGTTCCAGTCGGGATATTCTGCTGCCGCAGAGATGCAATGCAGCGAGTACGCGTGCCGGCTGATGGGCGAGCGATTGATGTCGCTCCAGTGGGGCAGCAAGCCGTGCAGGATGATCATCGTGCCGGCGGGAACCGGCAACGGTGTCAAGTCGGACGGCGAGGGCAGTGGTGCCGGATCGAGCTCTTCGAAGAGTGTGCCGTCGTCGTCGGTGTCGCCGGCTCGCTTGAACAGCTTGCGCAGACTCGTGCGATGCGCGCCTGGCTTTGTCCAGAGGCAGCCGTTCTCCAAAGTAGCGTCCTCGATTGCGAACCAGAAGCCGGTGACGGTCATCGGATCGGTGTAGAGAAAGGTTGCGTCCTGGTGACAGGCAACCTCGCCACCGATCAGCGGCTGCTTGAAGATGTACATGCTCTGCAGCGCGAGCGCGTCGGTCAAGCCGATGTCGGCCGCCACACCCGCCAACTCCGGCCGGTACGAGAACTTCTCGAACGCCGGGTCGAGGTCGTGCATTGCGTGACCGATCTTGTTGATGCTGAGTTCCTTCGATGTGCGCGGACGGCCCTCGGCGTCGAAGGCCTCTTCCTCGAAGAAGCACCACAACCCCGAGCCCGACGCGAGGAACTCGCCGTTGCTCACTCGTTCTTGCTCGCTGGTGGTGAAGATCGTGCGTTCACCACTCGGCTGGAAATCGGCGACTATCTGGTTGGCCGCAACCTTCAATTCATTGCACGCCGCCTGGTCGGTGAATCCCTCGATCACCAGGAATCCGTCGCGCTGGTACTGCTCGATCTGACGGTCGTCAAGTATCGATCCCATCACCAGAGCGTAGGCGGCGACCGGATACACGCCTACCCTCTTGGCATGGAATTGACTGTCTTGGGTCACACCGTTCGACACGCGATCGAGCACGTCGAGGCGTTCCCCGCCCCGGCGAACATCACGACGGTGCGGTTCACCACCGACGAAGTCGCCTCGATGTGCCCGGTCACCGAACAGCCCGACCTTTCGAACCTCGTCATCGCATACAGCCCCGATCATTGGTGCATCGAATCGAAGAGCCTCAAGCTGTACCTCTGGGGCTTTCGTGACCGCGCGGTGTTCGCCGAAGCAATGGCGGCGGAGATCGCTGGCGAAGTGATGACCACCGTAAAGCCGAATTGGGTGGAGGTCACGCTCACCCAGCGACCGCGCGGCGGCATCGAAGTGCAGGCCGTTGCCCGCCTTCCAAACCCGGCTCGGCCAAATGTCTAGGGGGGCGTAGGAGGCGTCGGCGACGAGGATCTACAGTCGATTTATGTCGAACCAGCCAGTCTCTGTCATCACCAACGGTGATCACCGCTCGCACAACCCGGAGTACGACGTCTACTCGGGAACGATCGTCGGACGATTCGAGGTGCCGCAGCGCGTCGACTGCATCGTGGATGCACTCGACGGGGGACACTTCGTGACGGTCGACCCGACCTCGCACGGCATGCAGCCCATCCTGCGAGTGCACAACGCCGAACTGGTCGACTTCTTGTCGACCGCGTGGAAGGACTACACCACCGTCCTTCCGGATGCGCAGGCGGTGATCGCCGAGATGTTCATCCATCCCGGTCTCGTCGAGGACATGCCGGTTGGACAGCCGCCGGTCAGCAACGCCTACGGCCGTCTCGGATGGTTCTGCTTCGACACATCGTCCCCGCTCAGCGAGGGCTCGTGGCCGGCGGCTCTGTCATCGGTCGACATCGCTCTGTCGGGTGTCGATCGCCTCTTGGCAGGCGAGCGCGTCGTCTATTCGCTGTGCCGCCCACCCGGTCATCACGCCACACGTTCTGCGTTCGGCGGGTTCTGCTTGTTGAACAACGCGGCGATTGCCGCCCAAGCACTGATCGACTCCGGTGTGCGCCGCGTGACCGTGCTCGACGTCGACGCGCATCACGGCAACGGAACACAACAGATCTTCTATCAACGCGGTGATGTGCAGTTCGTCAGCATCCACATGGACCCCGACCAGAACTATCCGTGGTTCATCGGTCGTGCCCACGAACGTGGAGAAGGCGCAGGCAGCGGTGCCAACCTCAACCTGCCGTTGCCGCTCGGTACCACGGGTGATCGCTATCAGACTGACCTTGCCATCGGCATCGACGCGGTGGCCGCGTTCGATCCCGAATACGTGATCGTCTCTCTCGGTGTCGACCCCGCCGACGGCGACCCGACCGCGGGCCTGTGCCTGACGACGAATGACTTCGCTGGCGTCGGCAAGGCCCTGGCGACGATCGACCGTCCGATGCTGATCGTGCAGGAAGGTGGCTACCAACTGCACCGCGTCGGCGCCGACGTGCGCGCCGTCCTGGACGGTGTCTGCCGCAACACCGTGCGATGAGCGATGAGCCTTCCCCGGCCGCACATCTCTCATCGCGCTCGCAAAGTGCGCGGCTTATGCCTCGCCCTTGCGATAGACCTGGCCGTCGGCGGCGGGTGGCCGTAGTCGCTTGGTGAAGAAGATCAGTACCACCAACACGATCACATACGGCAGGATCGCTGCCCACCATGTGGGTGGCGTGTCCGCGAGCAGATACCACAGCAAAGCCGCTCCTCCGAACACGGCGGCCAAGACCGTGTCGCTGGTGTTCCTGCGCACGAGCGCCCAGATCATCACCGCAAACATGGCGATCGCAGTGACCAGCAACAGTGAGTGCGAGGCCTTGCCGTCGAGGTCCTGCAGCTTCAGGGCGAACGGATACCCGAAGAGCATTGCTCCACTGAAGATGCCCATGGGCCGCCAGTTGCCGAAGATCAATGCCGCGAGCCCGATGAAGCCGCGCCCGGACGTGCTGCCTTCCTTGTAGACGCCCGACAACTCCTGACTGGCAATGAACGCCCCGGCCAGTCCGGC
>JBDTWJ010000084.1:0-15289 GCA_040006755.1 Ilumatobacteraceae bacterium
GGTTTCCTCGCGCCGCACTGCCAGCCCGAGCAGTGGTCCGAGTGACTCCACCGCGTCGTCAACCGGGTCAAGCGGAACCACCGCACCCTCCAACGCAGGCACCACAGCACCGACTGGCTCGGAAGCTCCGGACATGAGCGTCGACCTGAAGGTCGCGGCGCTCGCGGCCGGGCTGGAAGTGCTCGCAGTCGGAACGTACAAGGCTGCGCTCGACGCAGCTAGTGCCGGAAGCCTCGGCGAAGTGCCCGCGGCAGTCGGCGAGTTCGTCACGGTCGCAATGGCGCAACACCAAAAGCAGCTTGACGCGTGGAACGGTGTGCTTGCCGGCGCAGGCTCCGCCGAGGTGACCGAGCCGAACGCGACGCTGAAGCCAACCGTCGATGCCGCGTTCGCCAAAGTGACCGATGTTGCAGGCGCCGCGTCGTTGGCGTTGATGCTCGAGCAGATTGCGGCGGCGACCTACTTGAACGCGCAGAACGTCCTCACCGACAAGGACGCGATCATGTTGGCCGGATCGATTCAGATCATCGACGCCCAGCACGTGTCCATCCTTCTGTACGTGCTCGGCGAGTATCCGGTACCAGACGTGTTCGCGAAGGTGGACATGGCCGCTGCGGCCTGACCTAACCCACCTTGTTGTCGCGAATGGGCTGGCCTGCGCGCGCGGGCCAGCCCAGACACGCGAGCGCACGCGGCGCGTGCCCGCCTGCGTCCTTGAATCCGCCTACCGTGATTTCATGACACCCACACACGGGCCTCACCCCGAAAGATCGGCTGACGAGCAGAAGCGGGATCGGCGACTTCAATCGGAGTCGATGGCGATCATGATGCCGAGTGACGTGTCGAGCCGGGTCGGATTCTTCGATCGGTTTGCAGGTCTTACCGCGCGAATGGCCAGCCGCGCCCCGTTCTTCGCGTTTTGTCTTCTGCTCGTGGTGATCTGGCTCATTCAGGGTGCCGTCAAGATCGTTGTTCGTGGGAGCTTCGATGCATTCCTCGACAGCCAGTATCAGCTCGAGATCAACACCACCACCACCATCATCACGTTCCTGATGGTCGCTCTCTTGCAGAACAGTCAGACTCGAAGCGATCAGGCCGTGCAGCACAAGTTGAACGCGATCGCTGACGGACTCGCCGATCTCATGAACACACGTCTGATCGCCACAAAGACGATGATTTGCGAGCTGACATTCGCGAACTGCGTCTAGCGGTCGGCTTGGAGCACATCGAGAGCACCGGACGGGACAACGCCGCCAAGCGCTCAGCGAAGCATGCTGACGAGTAGCCGGTGGAGAAATCCCGGGATGCCTTGTCACCTGTTCTGCTCGGCATTTCGTCTGTCTGGATGAATGACCCAGCAATTGACAGTCACAGCATCTCCACCGGCTCCCACGCCCGCTCAGCTCGTCGTCGAATGTACGAGGAACCTCACCCTCGCGGGCATCCCTATTGGTGTGCTGGTGATCGGCGTCGGAAGCCGACTGGCCATGCTGATCCTGCGTGTTACCTCACCCGACCGAGTGAACGGAGTCACCAGCGACGACGGATTCGTCATCGGCCAGGTCACCCTCGGTGGCAGCTACAACCTCCTTCACATCGGCGCAGCTGTCGGACTCATCGGTGCCGGCGCGTACCGGCTCGTCTCACCATGGTTGATCGGGCCTGCATGGATTCGCCGCTTCACGACCGGAGCGGCCGCCGCTGCCGTTGCAGGCTCGATTCTCCTCCACGGCGACGGGGTCGACTTCACGCTGCTGAAGCCGACCTGGCTGGCCATCGGACTCTTCATTGCACTACCGGGACTCTTCGGCGTCGCCATCAGCATCGCTGTCGATCGAGTCGCACGATCGACCTGGGTTGCGGAAGGCCGTCGCCGCTGGCTCGTGCCGATCGCGCTCGTCGTCGCCTTTCCGGTGACCTTGCTGTTCGTCGTCCTCGCCGCGCTCGTGGTGACCGTGTGCGTCGGCGTTCAGAGGATCGCGGCCGTACAGCGCGTACGTACGTCGATGCCGTACGGGCTAGCCGTGCGAGCGGTGTGGCTCGCTGTCGCTCTCGGCGGTCTACTCGCGCTCGTGCACGATGTACAGGACATCGTGTGACTTTGCTCGCACTGAGGTCCGAGCGGGCCGGACCCTCGGTCCAGCCCGCTCGTGCCGCTCAGTCGTCGTGACCGTGATGATCGTCGCGACTGTGATGGTCGTCGCGACCGTGATGATCGTCGTCGACGGCGCTGAGTGCGTCGACGATGCCGTCGCCGTAGAAGCCGTTGCGCTCGGCATCACCTACACACGTTGCGTCGAACGACGGACTTCGCCCGACGTCGACGTAGCTGAACGTCGGGGGATCGGGGCACGCGTGATCGGTCGCAGTGCGGCGGAGGATGCGTTCCACCTTGTCGGGATCCATCTTCAATCCGCCATTGTGTCGGTCGCGCTTGCCGAACTCGCTGACGATCAACGCAGCGACTCCTGCCGCATGCGGTGACGCCATCGACGTGCCCTGCAGGAACTGCCAATAGGCACAGTTCTCGGGCCCCGGAGCACTGCATTGCGAAATGATGAAGTTGTCGAGAGACTCTCCGCTGACGAGATCGACGAGCTCGCTCTCCAGAGCGAGGTGGTGTGGCATTGGACCGAGCACCAGGTTGCCGGCTGTCCGGAACTGAGGAGTACCCAAACCGTCACGGAACCATCCACCCGGTGCGGACACATCGGTCTGCTCGAGCCCGTAGTTGGAGTAGTCGGCCTTCCTTTCCGACGGGCCGAGCGACGACACCGAGATCACGTGGTTCGCTTCGGTCGGCATGACAAGGCACGTGGCGTTGTCGATCGTGCGCGCCTTCTCGGTCTCGGGCGGGTAATCGGGGCTGACGTTGTCGAGAGGCGGGTTTCCGAGGTCGCTGTGCTCGTTGCCGAGCGCGGCGACCAGGGTCACGCCGCGGCGGTGCGCGAAATCGAGCGCCCGCTGCGTTGCGGCCACGATCGTCTGCTGCTCCAATTGCTCTTCGGGGCTGTCGTCGGGGTTGGCCTGGCAGTTGTAGAGCCACGGGTCGATGAAGAAACTCATGTTGATGACGTCGATGCCGATCTCGCCGGCATAGACGAGAGCCTTCACGGCCGGCTCGAGGAAGATGTAGCCCGAATCCTGCCCGACGCGAATGTTGACGAGGGTCACGTTCGGTGCAACACCGGCCATTCCGATGCCGTTGATCGGCGAGCCGATCTCACCTGCAACGTGCGTGCCGTGTCCGCTGTCATCCTGGTTGACCGGGTCGACACAACTCGGGTCTTCGCACGGGCCGTCGATGTCCGGGATGTCGGTGACGAAGTTGCGGCTCAAGCTCTCGTTGAAATTGGGAGCGATGTCGGGGTGGGCGCCGTCGATGCCCGAATCGAGAACACCGACGAGCACACCCTTGCGCCCCGGCTGCTCGTCGTACGAGCCGTCCGGTGTCGCGTGGATCATTCGCATGTCCCATTGCAGATCGGCAAGCGGTTCCGATTGCGAGTCGTCGCCATCATCGTGGTCGCGGACCGCAGCGGCAGCAGCGTCGACCTCGGCGCGAACCTCGGCGTTGACTGCGTCGACCTTGGGCAGGGAGCCTACGACGCGGTTGCTCGCAACGCCCGCAACCCCGACCTGTGAGTCGGCTGTAGAGGCGAAATCGGCTCGGTCGGAGACGGCGATCACGGCGCCGATCTCGTCGATGACGTCGACGACCTGACCGCCCGAAGCGGAAACCGCGGCACTTGCCGCTTCGACCGATCCGGCGTCGCTGGCGAGTACGAGGTATGTGTCGGTGGTCGTTGCAGCGGGCGCCGCTGAGGTTGGGGCCGAGGGCACGATCAGCGAACCGGCAACGAGGGCCGTCGCTGCGAGCGCCACTAGAGCACGTCGTTGTGCTGGCATGGTGTGAGCTCCTTCAGTTTTGACAAGGTCCCCGCCCTCACATTATTGACAACATCCGGCCTTGTCGAGAGGCTCGACGTTCGGCGCTAGAAGTCGGCGTCAGAGGACCTCGTCGGCGAGTTCTTTCAGCGCTTTCTTGGTTTGGCGAAGGGCAGCGCGTCCCGCAGGCGTGGCCTTGTAGACGCGTCGGCTCTTTCCATCGACCACGACGGTCGAGCTGGCGAGCATGCCCTCAGTTTCCATGCGATGCAGGGTGGGGTACAGCGTGCCCGGCGAGATGCGGTAGCCGTGTTCGGCAAGCTCCTCCGACATCCAGGCACCGTGTATTTCTTCCTCCGAAGCGTGGTGGAGAATGTGCAGACGAACCGCGCCACGCAGGAACTCGCGAAGTCCCGTGCTCGTCATCGAAGGGCGGGTTGGAACAATTCGATGAAGTTGCCTGAGGGGTCCACGAGAAGGATCTGTGAACCTCCCGGACCGTTGACGATGTCGTTCCTGAAGACTGCACCTTCGGCGTGGAGTTCGTCGACTCTGGCCGCGAGATCGTCGACGATGAGATGTATCCGGTTCCACCCTCCGGGGCCGGGCTTCGTGCCATCGGCCATCGGTCGTCCGGCCGAGCTCGTGGGGCCGCTCAACAGCAGACGCAGTGAGCCAAGTGTGAGATCGGCGAACGCTGGGGCCATGCTGGAGTTCACGGTGAAGCCGAGACGAGTGGTGTAGAAGCGGACGGCCTCCTCGACGTCGTCGACCATGTATCGCACGTTGACCATTTCGTCCATTGCAGGTCTCCTTCAAAGCACGGGTTTGGGGTCCGCAACACAATATCAGAATACGATATCGAAATGCGATAGTGGTCGACCCTTTCGTACGGCCCACCTCGAAGAGCGACGCCGCCTACGACTTCGCGCTACCACGGGTAGACCCGGCCCGATCCGAGCTCACGCAAGTGTGCCCCGCCTGACGCCTTTGGCACTCGCAGCAACACGATCGCCTATCACACCCGATCATTCGGGGTGTGTGTTTCAATGGTCGCACCGCAACGTAGCGAATTGCCGATACGTGAGGACTGAAATTGAAGACATTCATCGTTGGACTTCTCAGCACGTTGCTTGGCGGCGGAGCGGTGGCCGGTCTTGACTACAACCATCGGCGAGAGGCCGAGAAGTTCAGGGACGAGGTCGAGGACGCAGTCTTTGTTTTGTTAGACGGTTACTGGGAGCCCAAGCGATCCAGCGAGCACCCCGAGAACTACTACGCCTTTCCTCTCACGAGCTATTACAACGCAACCGATTTCGACAAGTTTGAGTATCAGACAGACGCAGCGGAGTTCTGGACCACCTTCTCGTCTGTCAAGGTCGTGGTGACTCGTGTGGAAATCGTTGAGGACAGCGACTACTACGGACATGTGCGCGTCAACGTTGACGCAACGGTCACCCGACAGTTCCGAGATGGTTCATGTACCCAAGTTGCGGACAGCATCTATGTGCTCACACTCGAGAAGATGGTGGACGTCGGTTACAGGATACGAAGCGAGCAGGAGACCGCAATCCCACTCAAGTGTTGACCCCTTCTCACCTGGTGCCTGTCGTAGACAGCGGTGCGATCGTGCTGTTGACCATGTCGGTTGCCACATCCTGAAGGTCGCGACCTTGCTCCCGAGACTGAGCGATCAGCACCTCCATCGCAGCGTCAGCTGATACTCCCGTCGAGGCCATGATGACGTTTCGAGCTCGGTCCACGTTGCGGGAGCCACGAGTTTGCGAGTCCCCGCCGCGAGAGAGCTCCGACGCATCGGACCGCGCCTGCAGGATCGCCATCACCGCTTGGTCCGCGAAGGATCTACCGAGACGTGTCTCGTGCTTCCCAAACGCGTGGTAGTCCCTCGCGTAGACGGTCATGGCGCCGTATCTTGACCCGTCGCTCGCTAGAGGGAACGACGCCGTGCTGAGGATGCTGCGGGCTCGGCAGGCCTCGCGGAAGGAAAGCCACTGCCCATCTGCGACGGTTGACCCGATTCGGCAAATCCTGCCCGTTCGGAACGCGTCGAGCGACGGTCCTTCGTGCGCCTCGTATTGAGACCGCTCGATCGCGCGGGCAGCGACATCGGCCGAGACCACGGTCCACATTTCGCCATCTATCGTCAAGGCGATACTGGCGAAGGCTATGGACTCAATCGTTTCCGCGGCCCACGACGCAATCCGGTGCAGCGTGTCGACCATCGCGCTGTCGGCTCCGAACAGCTCGAAGCGGTCCGTGACTCCGACACGCGCGGTGCCATTCTCGAACATTTTCAGCCTCCCACTTGTCTTGCCAAAGAACCGATTCAACAGACCGTCACACTGGGTAGCTCAACAATAACTGCGCTCATTATGTTGGAGCTGGTCGTGTCGAGTCAAGAGTTTTGTGGAGGTTATGTTGACAAGATCACAGCCATTTGCGACGATCGATATGTGGCACGGAGGGGACCGCCGGTGAAGGGTGAACGGGCGCTCTACAAGGTCGCAGACGAATGGTTGGCGTCGCAGGTCTCGACCAACACTCGCGCCGCGTACCGTGCCGACTTCGAGGCATTCGCCCAGTGGTGTCGAGGCATCGGCGCCACACCGTTGAACGCCGATACGGTGACGGTCGGAGCGTTTCAGGCTGCCCGCAGAGCTGCGGGCGACAGCGCCACGACAATTCGCCGTCGGTGGTACGCGTTGTCTTCGTTCTATCAGTTTGCGATGAACGCACGCTCGACCGACTCGAATCCATTGGACGCAGCGAGCCGGCCGTCGACCGAGTCGAGCGACACCAGCCCCACGCCGCTGCTGTCGTCGCAATCCGTGAAGAACTACCTGGCGAAGGCGGCGGCCCTGGATACGCGACTCGAGGCACTCGTCTCGCTGCTGGTCTTCGACGGCTTGAAGCTGGGCGAGGCGTTGGCCCTCGACGTCGATGACCTTTCCGGAAGACCCCCGAATGTAATCCTGTCGATCCGGCGTCACGATTCCATCGAACAAGTGGCGCTTCATGACATCACGTCTCGAGCCGTGCGTCGCTGCGCCGGCGATCGCGAAGGTGAGCCTCTGTTCACCAACGCCCGTCGGTCGCTCCCGGAGGGAACCCGTCGGCGGCTCACGCGCTTCGGGGCCGATCACCTCATCAAACAACTGCGGACCGACGAGGATGGTCCGCTGACCACAAACGCGCTACGTCGTTTCCACGTCACGGCCAGTCAAGCGGCCGGCACCGCGCTTGATCGCGTGCGCGAACGAGCCGGGCTCACCGACGTCCGCAGCCTGCGTCGTTACTTGGGTCCACAGCGAACCAAGGCCGCCCCAGACCGGGCGAGCGCCGAGCACAAAAGCCGTTGAGGCTCGAGTACGAACCGTGTAGCAATTCGGACGGGAAGAGAGTTCCGCATCCGGTTCGCGGCGCATCTCTCATCGTCGTTCTCGTGGCGATCATCGCAGCGCCAGCAGCTGAGAGACGATGAGGTCGATCACCGACGACGTCGAGGCGCGTTGAGCCTGTTGGTGCGCGACCGCGAATCGGTGTTCTCCGAGCCGCTGACGGAGTTCGGTGACGGTGTTGGTGAGCTTGGCGGCGGCGGACGGCTGGAAGGGGAATGCGTCGAGCGCGTCTGCCCGTTCGAGTGCTCCATGGATGACGGCGGCGAGTTCGTCGGCGCCCAGCATGTGACAGATGCCGAGCACGTGGCGCAAGGACAGCCACTGGTTGGCCCAGTCGCCGGCGCGGTGCCACGCTGAGATGACATCGGCGAAAGCTCGTAGGGCCGCGACTGGTTCTGCGTCGTGTGCTTCGAGCCAGAGCGTCTCAGTGCGCGCGAACAATTCGAACCAGAGGTTGCCCACCTCACTTGCGAGTGCTTCGCTGCGGTCCAGGTGTTCGCGTGCATTGGCAGGATCGGTGGTTGCCAACCAAACCCCGAGCGCGTACGCGGCTTGCGCCTGGGCGGTTGGGTTGCGTGATGGGAGCGCGGCCTCTGCGGCCCGCTGTGCATACACCATCCCGGCTTGGGTTCCGGCCGTGCGTGTTTCGGCGAGAGAGCGCATGTAGTTCGCGTGGGCAATCCTGGCCAGATCGCCCGACGCAACCGCGCCGTCGATGAGGCGATCGAGTGCGGCTGTGGAACGCGGGTTGTCTCCACGGAACACATAGGCGTTGCCGAGGGCGCGCTCCGCCAGCCCCAGCGTGTCGGTGCCGTTGAGTCGGGCGAGCGCCGCAGATCGCTCCCCGATCTCGATGGCGGCATCGATCTCTCCTCGTACGAAGCGGCCGTAAGCGACGATGCCCCAACCGGCAGCGGCTAACGGTTGCGCGGATGAATCGGGATGGGCGAGCACGCTTTCTACCCATCCGATCAGCTCATACCGCAACCGTCGGAAGGCATGCTCGCGCGCCGAGACGACGATGCCGAGCGCGGTGGAGAGGTCGTTGACGTGCAACGAGTTCCGTACTGCAAGGCGAACGTCGTCGAACAGCCCGTCGAACCGGTCGAGCCACTCGCGCTCGTCGGCGCCGTGCAACCCGTTCGCGCACCGTTCGGAGATGTCGAGGATCCACGCGCCATGTCGTCGAGCGAGCTGCTGGGCCTCGCTCTCGTCGAGACTTGCTCCGTACTCGCGAAGGGTCTCGAGCAGGCGATACGTCGTGCGGGGTCCGGCGGATGCCTGCACCATCGATTTGTCGACCAGCGACGCGAGAAGTGAGGCGACGGAGTCGCGGGGGATCTCGCCGTAGCCGCAAACCTGTTCGACCGAATCGAGGTCGAACGAGCCGGCGAAGATCGACAGCCGGCGGAACAGTTGCTGGCTTGGCGAGTCGAGCAGGTCGTACGACCAGTCGACGAGATACTTCAGCGAACGATGACGCTCGTCCGACACGCGACTGGACCCCGTGAGGAGCGTGAAGCGATCGCCGAGGCGCTCGATGATCTCGGTCGGTGAGAGAGACCGCGTGCGCGCCGCGGCCAACTCGATCGCGAGTGGAATGCCGTCGAGCCGACGGCAGAGCTCGGCGATGGCAGGTGCTGACGCCTCATCGGCGACGAAGTCAGGATTGGCAGCGCAGGCCCGCTGCATGAAGAGGGCGACGGCTGGTGAGGCGACATGGGCCGCGAAGTCAGAACCCTCGTTCGCCACTGTCAACGTCGGAACCTTGTAGACCGTTTCGACTGGCAGTGCGAGAGGCTCTCGACTTGTCCCAAGGACATACACGTTCGGACACACGCGCAGCAGTCGCTCGATGAATCGGGCGACTGTGTCGAGCACGTGTTCGCAGTTGTCGAGCACCAACAGCAGTGGGCGCGTGCCCAAGAGGTCCAACACCGACTCCATGACCGACCGGCCCTGCTGCGGTTGCACCTGAAGATGTGTTGCGATCGCGGCGACAACGCTGTGTTCATCCCGAACTGGAGCGAGTTCAACCATCTCGTTGCCGAGACTGCCGTCCGCAGTCAGTTGTGCGGCGGCCCGCAGAGCAATCTGGGTCTTGCCGATGCCCCCTGGGCCGAGCAGTGTCACCAATCGTTGGCGACTGCACAACTCGACAACCCGCGCCACGTCGTCATCGCGGCCGATGAGATGCAGACCGCGGATGTCGGCACGTGGTTGCTGCATGGGTCGAGGCCATGTGGTCGGCTGGTCGACTTCGCCCGGCACGTCTGCGGCGTCGATGGCACCCGCCGCGACGTCGCGTTCGACGCGGACGAACTCCGGCGATGGCTCGAGCCCCAAGTCGTCGCGTAGACGAACTCTGTAGTCGTTCGCGGCGCGAAGTGCCTCGCCCTGACGCCCCATTCGGTTTAGAGCGAGCAGCAATGCCACCCACGGGCGTTCTCGCCAAGGGTGGTCGACAGTCAGAGCGGAAGCATCGCTCGCTGCCGCTTCGTCGAGGCCGAGCGCGAGCAAGGTGGCCAGACGCGCCTCGCGTGCTTGGAGGCGCAGCTCCGAGAGTCTCGTCGCCTCGGCTTCCGCCCACCACTCATCGCTGAACTCGGCAAACGCGTCACCTCGCCACTCGGCGAGAGCTTCATCGAGATGGGCAAGTGTCTTCGTGCCTGCCGTGCCTTGCCGCTCGAGGCCAGCGGCGAATGCCGTCTCGAAGCGATCGACATCGGCCACCCCAGGCTCGACTACGAGCCGATACCCCGGTTGCTGACTGTCCAGTCGAATCGGTGGTGGAAGCGCGCGGCGCAGCCGCGACACGTACGACTGGAGCGTCGCGAGTCCGCTGTCGGGTATGTCGTCGCCCCAGGTGATGTTCATGAGCAGGTCGGTGCTGACCACGGAGTTGCGATGGAGGATGAGCGCCGCCAAAAGCCTTCGGGGCTTCTCGCCGCCGATCGAAACCGGCTTGCCCGACGCATCGATGGAGATCGAGCCCAGGACGCAGACTTTGCCGGTCCGGTCGCTGCTCGAGGTCGCTCCGCCTCCCGCCACGACTCCTCATCCTTGCACGTCTGCAAGCGCGATGCCGCTTGATGGCTCCCTGGCTGCAGTCCTTTTGCGATCAGCGTGCAAGGGGGCCGGATCACGATGCGGCCATGACAATCCAAGAGGACATGACACAGCTCCCGGACCTCACCGCAGTGAAGGCCCGGCAACAACGAACCTGGGCCTCGGGTGACTACGCCGTGGTTGGCGCCACGCTCCAGATCATCGGCGAACAGCTCTGCGAGACCGCTGACCTGCGACCGGGACAGCATGTGTTGGACGTCGCGACGGGAAACGGTGGAACGGCGATCGCGGCAGCACGTCGATTCTGCGACGTGACCGGCGCCGACTACGTGCCAGAGCTCCTCGAGCGAGCACGCGAGCGGGCACGAGCCGAGCGGTTCAGCATCACCTTCGACGAGGCGGACGCCGAGGCCCTTCCCTATGCCGATGCATCCTTCGACGCCGTGCTCTCCACGCTTGGTGTGATGTTCACGGCAGACCACGAGCGAGCCGCCGGCGAACTGCTGAGAGTTTGTCGGCCCGGCGGCGTCATCGCGATGGCGAACTGGACACCGGATGGATTCATCGGCCGGCTCTTCAAGACGATTGGCGCGCACAATCCGCCGCCTGCCGGCGTCGCATCGCCGCTTGCATGGGCCAACGAAGCAAATCTTCGCCAGCTGTTCGGAGACGGGATCGTCGACATGCGGATCATCCCACGCGAGTTCGTCTTCCGGTATCGCTCCCCGGAACACTTCCTGGAGGTCTTCCGCACGTACTACGGACCGATGCTGAAAGCGTTCGAAGCGCTCGCCGACGACGGACGCGAAGCACTCGCCGCAGACATCGACCGGCTGTTGACCGAGATGAACACGTCGAGCGAGCACCTGATCGTGCCCAGCGGCTACGTGGAGATCGTTGCGACGCGATCCTCAGCGAGCTGAACCACACCATCATCACCACCACCACCACCACCCACAAACCACAGCGTTCTGCGCCAGTCGGCGCCCGAAAAAGGAGACAAACAATGCACGTAGCCAAGAACGATGTACCCGTGAAGATCGACATCCCTGGCGCCACAGCTCGGCAAGTCCTCGACTTCGGTGACGCCTCGGGGTTCGGGGGGATCGCGGGCGAGTATTTCTCGCTCGGAGCCGGTACTGACATCGCACCGTTGCTGCAGGGCCTCGAGGGAGACAACTGTCAGGCTCCCCATTGGGGCTACATCATCGCCGGGAAGGTTGTCGTCACGTACGGCAACGGCACGGCCGAGAGCTGCGAAGACGGAGACCTGTTCTACTGGCCTCCAGGCCACAGCGTCCGCGTGGAACGCGACGCCGAAGTGATTCTCTTCAGTCCACAGAAGGAGCACGTCGAAGTTCTCGACCACATGATCGCCAAGATGTCCAACGCGTAGCGACGAGCTCAGCTCGAGGGGAGTTGTCCAGCCGGCTCTGTCGATGCGTGCGACGTCGACGAGGATCCATGGATACTGGGCGAAACCCCAACCGGCCACGACGGAGGCGACGGCAACCACCGCCGCGACGCGGGCGCTCTTCGGCCGGTTGCGCCAGATCAGCCACAACGATGTCGCGCTTGCAGCGGCCGAGAGCAGCACGACGGGCAGGGCCCGACCGGTCAGTCCGTGGAACAATCGCGGAGCATCGTCGTGCAACGGCGCGATGCCGGCAAGCGCGGCGCATCCGGTCACCAGTCCGCTTGCGAGTGCGCGTCTGCGACACGCAGCCAGGAGCGGTGCGTTCTCCTGAACCGCTGCCTCCGCCGTGAGAAAGACGGCGGCAAGAACCGCGGTGGTGAGGAGGTCTGGGTCGCCCAGGAGCTCCATCGATCTCCGCTGCCGGCGAGCGGGACACGACCCGACGCGACGACTCCGAAGAAGAAGGGCGTCAAAACCGACGACATCGCGAAGATCGCACCGAACAGTCGAGCCTTGGCGACGGTCGGAGCAAGCTTTCGAAAGGCGAACGCGCTGCCGCGCAGGATGATGCCGAACGCGGCGAGCGTGAGTGGGACGAACAGGGTTTCGAATATCGCGGCGAACGCCATAGGGAACGCCGTCCAGAGGTACACGAGCACGAAGATCAGCCACACGTGGTTTGCTTCCCAAACCGGTCCGATCGATTCGTCGATCAAAGAGCGCGTCTCTGCACCTTGCTGTGCGTCGCCCGCGGTCAAATCCCAGACACCGAAGCCGAAGTCGGTGCCGGCGAACACCGCGTAGGCGATCACGCCGACGAACATGATCGCGGCGACGACCGCTGCAAGGCTCATCGGCGGGCTCGTGCCGGCGGGGACGAATACGGCGTCGGCAGATCGAGGTTGGTTTCCTCGCGCCAGCGCCGCGCCATGCTGCGAAGAACCGCGATGGCGCCGCTGACCGTCCTCGTATAGATGATCACCAGCACGATGAAGGTCACCCAGATCGCGTTGCCGCGAGCGACCGGCGTCATCAACTCTCGCCAACCCGCGCCGGTCTAGTCATCAGGCGCGCTCTCGCGCCCTATCAGCGCGTTTGCGGCAGCGCAGCGCAGACCCGGACCAAAGTCCTTCAGATCGAGCACTGTTCTGCCGATGGGCATACACACGGCGGAGAGCGAGACCATGCGAATCTGGAAGGCACGTAGGAACAGGTCTGTTCGTGCTCATCTGGCTGCGATCGTCGTGGTGGTGATCGTCGTATTTGCCGGTGTCGGCGGCGTGTTGGGCTATGCGACCTGGCAGAACTCGCAGCAGGACGCGAAGGCTGAGGCGGAATACCTGGCGGACTTCGCCGCCGGGCTCCTGGCCGAGAGCGCGGGGACGGCGCACGACCAGGCTCAGTCGATCGCCGCGAATCCCGGCGTTGCACCACTGCTGACCGACCCGGCCAGTTGTACCTTGGATTTCAAGCTGCTGCTGTTTCCGAACAGCCACCTCGACATCGTTCGGTCGGATGGGACGATCGCATGCTCATCGGCCGACCTAGCCGCAGATGGTTCGACTCAGGTCGGCGCATCGTGGCTCCATGCGACGACCGCAGCGAGCGTCGTGTCAGAGATCTTCACCGATGCGGTGACCGGCGAACCGGCGATCGCCTTCGTGGCCCCTATCGAGGATGATGGTCGAGTCATTGGAAGCGTCGCCGTTGTCGTTCCGACCGCACAGATTGCACAGGTCGTTGCGAATACCTACGGCGGCACCCGCAACTACGACTTCGCACTGGTCGACTCGGTCTCGCGTCGAGTGCTGTCGTCCTCATCGCCGCGTGCCTCGACGGCCATGGATCCAATGCCGGGATATCTGTCTGCATCACACCCGGTTGCCGCGACAACTTGGTTGCTGATTGCGGGCGCCGATCCCGAGAACGTTCTCCAGTCGACTCGATCGGTGTTACTTCGCGGCGCCCTGCTCGGTGGCTGTGTCCTACTGGTCCTGATGGGGTCGATGCTCATCGTGAATCGTCGAATCGCTCGTCCTCTTCGTGATTTGACCCGCGCTGTGGGCGGCGGAGGCACGCGTGTCGTCAACGCGTTGGGTTCAATCGAGGGCCCGACCGAGATCGAAGCACTCGCCGCAAGATTTCAGACCGTTTTCGCTGACCGCGATGCCTACGAAGCGCAGCTGTCGCACCAGGCGCTTCACGACCCGTTGACCGGGCTCGCGAATCGCGCGCTGCTGGTCGAGCGGCTCAACGACGCGTTGGATCGAGCGGCGCGCGAACATCTCCGTGTTGTGGTGCTCTTCATCGACCTCGACCGGTTCAAGCTCATCAACGACAGCCTCGGCCACGATGTCGGCGACACCGTTCTGGTCGAAGTCGCTCGCAGGGTTTCGCAGATCATTCCTGCCGGCGCAACCCTCGCCCGATTCGGGGGCGACGAACTCGTCGTCGCCGTCGAGATGTCCGATGACGAACAGTTACAGGGCCTCGTCGACGAGCTCCTCGCCGGCATCGTCGCGCCGATCCAAACATCGACCGCTGTGGTGCGGGTCACCGGCTCGATCGGTATCGCCATCAGTTCCGTGGGCCGTCGCGCGGTCGACCTCATCCGCGACGCGGACAACGCGATGTACGCCGCGAAGGAAGCTGGACGAGACAGAGCCGAGCGGTTCACCAGCCGTCTCCACGACCGAGCTGCCGCGCGACTGACCCTGGCGACCGAGTTTCGGGTCGCACTCGACCGTGGTCAGCTTCACCTCGTCTATCAACCAAAGGTCGAGCTCGACACAGGCAAAATCGTAGGCGTCGAGGCTCTGTTGCGCTGGGACCACCCGACCCTCGGGTCGGTGCCGCCAGTCACGTTCATTCCCATCGCCGAGGAAACCGAGGCGATCATCCGTGTCGGCGAGTTCGTGCTCGAGCAGGCATGCCACCAAGCCATGACATGGCGCCGCGCAGGCATCGAGTTGACGATGGCGGTCAACATCTCCGGTCGACAGCTCAACGATGGGGGACTGCCGCTCCAGGTCGCCACCGCGTTGGCACTTTCCGGCCTTCCACCCGAACTTCTCTACCTCGAGCTGACCGAAACTCTGTTGATGACGGACACGCTCGTCACCCAGCGCAGCATCGAGCGCCTCCACGATCTCGGCGCACGACTGAGCATCGACGACTTTGGTACCGGCTACTCGTCGCTTGCATATCTGCATCGCTTCCCCGTTGACGAATTGAAGATCGACCGAGCGTTCGTCAGCGACCTCACAAGTGCGGCCCGTCCGTCGCCGCTGGTGTCGGCGATGGTTGCGATGGGCAAGGCACTCGGCTTGGAGATCGTCGCCGAAGGCGTTGAAACACCTGATCAGGCCGCACAACTCCGCGCCCTCGGTTGCGACAAAGCTCAAGGCTATCTCTTCGCCCGACCGCAACACCCCGACGCAATCGCAGCACTCTTCGACCGCGTTCCCATCCCGATCTGAGACCAGCGCGCGGAGAG
>JBDTWJ010000085.1:0-15257 GCA_040006755.1 Ilumatobacteraceae bacterium
TTCTTCGTCATCGCCACGCAGAACCCGCGCGACTTCCACGGCACGTTCCCGCTCCCCGACGTGCAGCTCGACCGTTTCGCGATGAAACTGTCGCTCGGTTATGCAGATCAAGCCACGGAGGTCGTCGTGCTCGAGTCGTATCGGCGCGAGAACCGTGATCGCGGCGTGCCCGCTGTGACCAACGCGACGCAGCTCGAGCAGCTCATCGGGGCCATCGAGCAGATCGAGGTCGTCCACAGCATCAACGACTACATCGTGCGCCTGGCCAATGCGACGCGTGCCCACCCCGACCTCCGGTTGGGTGTTTCCACTCGCGGCACCCTGTCGCTGATGCGCGTCGCCAAGGCATACGCGGCTTCCGAGCAGCGTGGTTACGTGACGCCCGACGACATCAAGACGCTGATCGAGCCGGTGTTCGGCCATCGCATCTCGCTCAGTTCCGAGGCAGAGCTGCGCGGTGTCCGCAGCGAGCAGGTGCTGGCGGAGATCGTCGACGACATCGCAGTACCTCGTCACCGCGAGGGATGACGCCGTGCTGACGCGTACAGGGTTCGGCGTGCTCATCGGCACAGCGATCTGTACGTTCCTTGGTCTGTTCTGGCGTTACGAAGAACTGCTCGCGCTCGCCGCCGCAGGCGCGGTTGCCGTGGCACTCGCGTTGTACATGGCACGGCGACCGACCCGCCACACCGCTCGCCGACGGCTGATCACCGCTCGGGTTGCACGCGGCGAGACGGTTCATGTGCGATACCAGATCTTCAACCAGACGCAGCGGCGATTGGGCTCGACGCGCCTCACCGACGAGTTCCAGGGCGTTCAAAAATCGTTCGATGTTCCCACGCTGCCTCGCATGACCCGGCACGAGGTCGACGCCAAGTTCCCGACTCGTCGCCGCGGTATCTTCCCGATCGGGCCACTCTCGTTCGAACGCACCGACCAGTTGGGTCTCGCGACCGCAAGCAAGCCCATCGGTCAGGTCAACCTGATCGTCGTCCATCCCCGCGTGTACCCGCTCATCACCGCGTCGGGCGCGGTGCGCGTGATCACCAACGATGCCGTGTTGCGGCGTCCCTCCAGCGATCCGCAATCAGGATTCCAATCGCTCCGCGAGTACCAATACGGCGACGACACCCGCTTGATCCATTGGCCCACCTCGGCGCGCGCTGCCACGCTGATGATCCGCGAGTTCGTTGATCTTCGGCGGCCCGAGTTCACGGTGGTCATCGACACGTCCACCGAGGTTGCATCCGAGGACGACTTCGAAGAGATCGTCGATGCCGGTGCCAGCGTGGCCGCGTTCGCCCTACGCTCGGGACTCGATGTCGTGGTGCGTACGACCTCACGGCTTCGTGCCGGGCGCCCGTATCCGCTGGTCGACCAGTCCGAGATGCTCGATCTGCTGACACCGCTCGAACAGGGCAGTGGAACCGACGTGCTGACCGTTGCCAGCCTGTTCACCGGTGGCCTCGGCGGGGTCGCTGTGCTGGTGGTCACCGGCCCGAAAGGGCCCTCGACCATCTTCTCGCACGGGGATCAGATCAGCGTCGCCAGGATCGGTGCCGGGGCTGAGACAGCGGGACTCTCGTGCCCAGCCATCGCGGCCAACGACGCCGGTCAATTCGCTGAACGGTGGGCGCAATGGAACTAGCCCCTGGCCCCAGGCTCACCAACGGCCGTCGCGTGGCTCGCACGTTCGCCGTGCTGGTCTTCTCGGTCGGGCTCGCTCTCAGCGCCGCCAGAGTGGTTGGCACACGATTCGAGCCGATCTTTCTCATCCCGGCAGCGGCAGCGGTGTTCGTCGGTTGGCTGTTGTCGCGCGTCAACGTGGTTGCTCGCGTGGCCGCGTACATCGTCGCCTTCGCCGGATCCTGCCTTGCCGTTGCGTATGTCTCGGACGGCACGGCGCGGTCTGTGACCGACGGTCTCATCGACGGCCCTCGACAGGTCATCACCACCTCGTGGCCGAGCCCGCGCTTCCCCACGATCCTGGTGGCCCTCGCCGCGCTGATCTTCGTCTCCGCCGCGTTCTCGATCGACCTTGCCATGCGCATGCGCTGGAGAGCAATGGCGATCGCGCCGATGATCGTCGGGATGATCGCGATGATCGCGGTCGGAGCGCCAGACGGGCCGCAATGGCAGGGCGTTCTGTGCGCTGCCGTCGCGGCGTTCGTGTTGTTGTGGATCGGTCTCGATGACCGCGTCGCCAGCATCCGCTCGGGTTCTCTGGTCGCCGTGTGCGCGGGACTTGCGGCGCTGCTCGCGACCGTGGGCGTGGGCGTCGCCGTGGCCGAACGTGCGAATCCCCGTCACGGCGAGCCCGCGAACCGCCAGATCTCGCTGATCGATCCGCTCGCCGATGTGACCGCGCAGCAGAACGCCAGTCCACCGCGTGCTCTGTACGTCGTGGAGTCTCCGGCGCTCGGTCAGATGCCGCTCTGGCGCGTGGCCTCGCTCGACATCTACAACGGCGAGTCGTGGTCGACCAGCGGCAGGCTGTTGCCCGTCGGCAACAGGCTCGGCGAGCCGACACCTGGTGCCCCCCAAGTGACCGTCAGGGTCTCTGCCCTTCGGCCCGACACGGTGCTCTGGGTCTCACCTGGGCGTCTGCTGCGAAGCACCACCCCGGTGGAAGCCGGCAGCGAACGCCGCGTCGTGCGCATCATCGGCGATCAGCGGCCGGTCGAAACGGTTTTCACTGTCGAGCCGCAGGCTGATTTCGATCCGGCAACCGCTGGCGAGGTGGCAACCGTGCAGCCCACCGACATCGAGAGCACATTCGCCTCGCTCGCGGATTCGATCGTTGGCGATGGCACGGTTGCACAGAAGGTCGCTGAGCTCGCGGCGAAACTGCACGACGACTACCAGCTCAATCCCGACATCTCCGGCGGAGTGCAACAGAATCGCATCGACGACTTCCTGCGCAGTACGAAGATCGGCAATGAGGAACAGTTCGTGACAGGGTTCGTGCTGCTCGCTCGCAGTCTGGGCGTCGATGCAAGGATCGGCACCGGATACGTGCTCCCGACTGGCGCGTCGACCCCGTTCACGATCACCACCAAGTATGCAACAGCCTGGGCCGAGGTACGCGTTGCCAGCGGGTGGGTCAGCGTCGATGTCGTTCCAGAGACAACTACTACTGCGAACCAACCAGACGCTGCCGCCGGCGAACCGGAGACTCCCCCTGCCGCGCAACCGCTCGATCCTCCTCAGGTCGAACAGGCAGATCCCAACAAGCCCGTCGAAGCGCCGGTTCCCGCTGCGACCGACGCGGGTTGGTCGGGGCTGCGGACGTGGCTGCTGCGCGGTGGACTCTTCGCAGGCCTGCTGCTGTGGCCACTCGTCGTGTTCGCCACCATCGTCTCATGGAAGAAGCTGCGGCGCCGCACGGGGTTGAAGGCCGCGGATCCCGCTCGGCGGGTCACCACGGCGTGGACCCTGGCGACCGACGCCCTCGTCGACGCTGGGGCAACGTTGCAGACCAGTCATACCAACGCTGAACTCGTCGAGGCCGGTGTCAAGACGCAACCGGGCGCCGGGCCACCTCTCGGACGGTTGCAGCGTCACGCCGACGCCGTCACGTTCACGACGGCCGCGTGCGATCCCCAACGCGCCGCTGATGCGGTTGATCAGTTGAAATCGGTCGAGTCCAGCATTCGCAACTCGTCGTCGAGGTGGTGGCGCTGGAAGTGGTGGCTCAGCACCCGTTCATTGCGCCGTCGCACGCAGTCGCCGCTCCGTTGACCCACGCGCGACTGACGGTCGAGACCGTCAGTCGCGCGTGATCGTCACGTTGCCGGTTCCGGAGGCTCCGTATGGGTCGGTTGCGGTGCAACGGATAATTGCTGGCGACGAGAAGCTGTCGGGGATACCGATGTCGAGATTGAAGCTCGGGTGGGTCGCATCGGTTGTCCCGCTGGGATCGGCGGTGATCAAGACGATGAAGCCCGCCGGCGCGACGCACCGAACGTCGACGTGGTCGCCGTCGGGTTCGAAGACCACCATGGTGAGGTGCACAGACGTCTGACCGCCGGAGACCGAGGCACCGGTGTTGTCGGGGACGACGGGCGCGCCGTTGGACGGGGCCAACGTGATGGTGATCGTCGTCGAGTTCGAGGTCAGCTCGCCCTCGTCGCGGATCGTGTAGCTCAGCGTGGTGACGCCCGACCCGAGTAGAACGCGAATGTTCGTGTGGTTGTTCGGGTAGTCAATGATCGCGGAGCCGTTGTTCGAGGTCACTTGAGCGGTCTGAATGAACAACGCGCCGTTCTCCGGATCACTGTCGTTGACCAACGGAGCGAAGGTGTAATCGGTGTCCTTTGTGTTGTAGTCGTCGGGGTTGGCGGTGGGCGGCTGGTTCGCGACGTTGACATTGATCACGGCATCGGCCGTCAAACCACCGGGGTCCCGCACCGTGGCGATGATCGTGTAGGGGCCGTTGGCGGACACGGGTGGCGTGATGTGGACCGCCGAAACATCGAATGTGACCCAGCTGGGGTGGTTGGCGTCGAGACCGACGATCGTCAACGGCTCCTGGTCGGAGGCCAGTTCGGCGATCGCCACATCAGCCGAACCGCCCGCTGATACCGGTCGAGGGACGCTGCCCGCGACCGGAGGGCGGTTGACGTCGATGGTCAACTGGCCTTGAGCGGTCTGTTTACAACCGTTGATGACCGTGAACGTGACGGTCTCATTGCCGTTCATCCCGGCGGGGGGCGTGTACACGCCCGTTGGTCCGCTCAGACCAGCACCGGAGACGCTGGAAGCGATGATGTTGCCGGAATCGACCAGCTGGTTCAGATCGATGTTGATGGGAGTCTGGTAGGGGGTGAAAGCGGTTCCGCTGCGCGCCAGCGGCGGACTTTCAGAACAGGGCAGCAGCGTGAGCGTGACGTCGGCTTCGTCCAACAGACCGGAGCCATCGCGAAGGATGTAGGTCAGCACCACGACGCCCGAGGCCTGAGGCGCGGCGACGAACGTCAACAGGCCATTGAGCAGGGTGACGTTGCCGAAGCTTGCTGGTGGCCTGTTTTTGAGCTCGACCGTGGGCTTCTCACCCGGGTCCGAAAATCCGGAGTCGTTGGCCAGCAGATTGACGCTGTTGGATCCACCGCTGGAGATCGTCATGAAGTCGTCGACCGCGACCGGTGGTTGGGGCTGAGGAGGCTGTGTCAGCGTGAGTCGGATCTTGTCGCTGGCGCTGATCGCCGCCGTGTTGATGACCGTGTACGTGACGACCACCAGTCCGGGGCCGGTGGTGGCGATGCTCGCGACACCGTTGATGACCTGCGCCGAGCCGGGTCCGGAATCGACCGTTGCTCCGGTCAGCGTCAGCGTGGTTCCGAAGTTGCGGTCGGCCAGTTCTTTGACGACGTTGACGACCACCGTTTCGCCGGCCAGTGCGGACACAGGGATCTCGCCCGTGACTGGCTTCACGATGGGCGATTCAGGAGTGGTAATGGGGTCCACGAGCTTGATCGACAGGCTCTCGGTCACGTTCCCGCCGTGCCCATCACTGATGGTGAAGCCGAGTGTGATCACGCCAGGAGTCTTGTCGGCCGACCCAGGTACGGGAGCGTTATAGACGAACGTCGAGGTCCCTGGGGTGAATGTGACAGATCCACGGGTCGCGGTGCCCACCGAAGTGAACACCAACAAGTCTTTGTCGGCGTCGTTCGCGATGTCGTTGGCGTTGATCGCCAGCGAATCCCCAATGTTGACTGATTGCTGCAGTCTCGCCGCAACGATCTGCGGAGCGCTGTTGCCGGCGGGTGCCTCGGTGACGGTGACGATGATCGAGGCGTCGGCCAGCAGGCCCTGGGTGTTGCTGACCGTGTAGTTGCAACGGAACGTGCCGGTCTGCCCCGGTGGTGGGTCGAACGTCACCCGGTTGTCTGTCGTCTTCGACGCGATCCCACCGTTTGCACAGACGGGTGTGCCGATCAGGCTCGGTTTGCCGCCAGAGGGGTCGCTATCGTTGGCGAGCACGTCGATGTTGACGGACTTGTCTTTGACGGTGTCGGCGAAATCGTCGCGCGCGAACGGCGCACGCGGCAGAGCCTCGACCAGCACGGTGACCGTCACCCTTCCTGTGACCTCGTGCCCATTTCCATCCGTGATGGTGTACGAGAAGGTCACCGGTGTCGGCTCGGTGATGTCAACGAGTGTGGGTTTGAAGCGAACCGAATCACCTTCGACCGTGGTGATACCACCGCCGTCGCTCGGTTTGCCGACGGTCACCAACCGAACCTTGTCGAGGTCGGGGTCGACGTCGTTGGCGGTCACGGGGATCTTCACCGAGTTACCGATCACGACTCGCTCCCTGTCGGGGTTGGCGACAGGCGGGAGATTCGGTGCGCCGGAGTCGATCTTCAGGACCAGAACCTTGCCGATGGTGTTGTGGGTCGCATCTCCATCGTTGATCGTGTACGTCACGACCGAGCGGGGATTGGCGCCGGGCCCCAACCTGATGAACAGGTGTTGCCCCTTGACCTCTGCCTCCACACCCTGTGGCTTGTCGACCGATACGAGAACGATCTCGTCGCCGTCGGGGTCGACGTCGTTGGCCTTGACATCGAGGTCCTTGCCAACGCCGACCGGCAGGCGAATGGCATCGGACTTGGTCTTGGGTGCGGTGTTGGCCGCATTTGTCACTTCGACCATCACCCGCGTCTTCACGCTGGTGCTGCCCTGCGGATCAGCCGCTTGATAGGTGAACGGGAAGATGCCGGCCTTGCCGGGAGGCGGCTGGAACTTCAACGCCGGCAGCCCCGACGGCCCGATGGTCTCGGTGATCTTCGCGCCGTCTTCCTGCCGGAAGCTCGACACGGTGAGCAGGTCTCGCTCCGGGTCGATGTCGTTGGCCAACACGTCGATCGTGACCGCGCGGTCAATGCCGGTGCGAGCGGCGTCGGAACGCGCCATCGGTGGCTGATTGGGCGTGCCGGGCGGGAACAGATGCACGTCGACCTTTCCCGTATCCGGGTTCCCGTTCTCGTCGACGATGGTGTATTCGAACGAATCGCTGCCGCTGAAACCGGCGTTCGGCACATACGACACCGACGTGCCGTCGAGCACGTCGGCTGTGCCGTTTCCCGCGATACCCACCGAACTGACCGCGATGGCATCGCCATCGGGGTCGTAATCGTTCGCGGTGACCGGGACGATGACGGTGCTGCCGGAGCGCGCGGTGACCGAGTCGTCGACGGCGACCGGCGGGTCGTCATGCCCGTTGTTGTCGAGATGGTCGGCTTGGTCATCGCCCGGCGTTCCCCCATTGCCGGTCGACTGTCCACCGCCGCCATCACCCTGTGCGGTGACCTGACCTTGCGCGTCGAGCAGCGGGGCGCTGTCGTCGTTCTTGTTGATGGAGTTGATACCAAATGGATGCACGACCCAGGCACCGTGGCCTGCGACATCGTCGAGCCAGATCAGGCTGCCGCTCGCAGTGATCGCCAAGGTCGCGTTGTCGCGAACCGACGGTCGATCGGCGGCGGTATCCAGTTGCTGACCCGCGATGTCTATGCGCGTGACGTCGTTGGAACGGGTGACGATCACCGCAGCCGCACCAGCCACTGCCAACCTGTCATCGGACGTGATGTTCATGCCAGGGATGACGACCTTGCGCTGAACTGCGGTGGCTCCGACGCAAGCCAACGTGTTGCCGGCACCTACCCACACACAGGAGGCATCATCGCCCGACTGCTGCAGGATCGCCTCACTGGCGTTCGGAATCGCGCCACCGATGGACACGTCGCCGCCGTCGAGCCATCGGACCGTGCTGTTGTCGGCGTCGTAGCTGACGGCATGTGCGCCGATGGCGACGGTCTGATCCGGTGTACTGCGCAGTTCGACGGTCGTGCTGGTCTCGTCGACGTTGACGTGGGTCGCCTCGGTGCTGTTGAGCAGCCACATGCTGCCGTCGGCGGCGACGAGTGAACCGGTAGACGATTTCGGGATGTCGATGGGCCGGGTCACGTCGCCGACCGCCACGACGCTGGCCTCGCCGGTGGCGGCACTGAGAACAGTCAATCCGCTGGCGCCGACGCCGAGTTGGGCCTTGGCATCCAGCAGTTGACTGACCGCCTGGGCGGTTCCCAGTTGAAGCTTCGCCGTGGAGATGGTGCGCAGCGAACCCCCGCCCTTCGCCACCAAGAAAGCGCCACCAGCACCCTGTACCGCAACCTCGCCGACGGCGATGGAGTCGGTCTGGATTCGTGCCACGACGTGACCGGCCAGTCCATCGACGAGCACCACGGTGTCGTTGGCTTGATCGACGAGCCACCGGGTTGCGGCGTTGGAGGTCAACAACGCGGGACGAACGCCGTCGCTGTTGACGACCGCGACCACAGATGCAGCAGCGACGACGATGCCGAGCGCGGTGTAGCCAACCGCTCGCCAACTCACCTTCTGCAATTGTCCCATGCCGCCTACCTTGTTGGCCGAAACATCGGCAAATTACCCCGTCAGAGCCTACCGCCCTCTCAGACCCGCTGTCCGTACGAGCCGCTGCTGGCGAACGCCAAGGCGTCGGCGAGCGTCATCGGCTTGGCGAACAGGAATCCCTGCGCCATCTTGCAGTCCAGCCTGCGCAGTTCTTCGAGCTGCGCTTCGGTCTCGACACCCTCCGCGATCGGCGCGAAGCCAAGCTCGTGGGCGAGCGACAGGATCAGCCGAACGAACTCACTGCCACCGCGTTCGGTGTCGAGACCGCCGATCAGGCTGCGATCGATCTTGACGAAATCGGCCGCGAACTGCCGCAGCAGCGCCAGATTGGAGTAGCCCGTGCCGAAGTCGTCGATGGCAATGCGCACACCGAGCCCGTGCAATTCGTCGAGCTGCGGCTTGGCGGCGACGATGTCGGCCATGACGATGTCCTCTGTGATCTCGACGGTGAGGGCCGACGCACCGATGCCGGCGCGGGTGATGGCCTTCGCGACGTTCTCGACGAGGTCGCCGTTGTTGAGCTCCGCCGCCGAAAGGTTGATCGACATGCTGAGGTTCGGGTTCCGCAGTCGCAGCAACGACGCGGCGCGCATCGCTTCGTTGAGCACGAAGTCGCCGAGTTGGATCGAGAAGCCTGAGCTCTCGATGATGGGCATGAATTTGCCCGGCAGCAGCAAGCCGCGGGTGGGGTGCTGCCACCTGACCAGAGCCTCGAAGCCGAGCACCTCCCGGTTGCCGGTGTTGACGATCGGTTGGTAGTGCAGCGACAGTTGGTTGTCGCGGAACGCGGCGCGCAGCTCGCGCTCCATGTCGAGACGGTCGTCGACCTGGCGACGCATCGTCTGATCGAACATGGCGACGCGTCGGCGACCGGCCTGCTTGGCCGAGTACATGGCCAGGTCGGCGCGCTGCACGATCTCGATGGCAGGGTCGGTGCCGATACCGAAGGCGACTCCGATGCTCATCGAGACGACGTGCTCGCGGCCGTCGAGGCTGATGGGCGCCTTCACAGCCCCCAGCAATCGGTCGGCGATAGCTGCCACTTCCTGATCGGAACCGATGTTGCGGCAGACGACCAAGAACTCGTCGCCACCGAGACGCCCGACGATGTCGCCGCCGCGGGTAGCGGTCTGCAGTCTGTCGGCAACGACCTGCAACAAACGGTCCCCGACCGAGTGGCCGAGACTGTCGTTGACCACCTTGAAGTCGTCGAGGTCGCAGAACATGACTGCTATGCGCTCCCGGTCGCCGATGGTGTTGGTGAGCAGGTGGAACAGCTGCTGGCGATTCGGCAAGCCGGTCAGTGTGTCGTGGCCTGCGTCGTGGGCGAGACGCGCCTCGAGTCGCTTGCGATCCGACAGGTCGCGGTACGTGACAGCGAACCCTTCGAGGTGGCCCTGTTCGTCGCGGATCCCGACAGCGACGCCCGACATCGGGTGGCGCTCGCCATCCTGATCGACCATCTCGATCTCGCCACTCCACGTGCCACCGTCGCGAATGGCCTCGCCGATCTCGGCGAACATCGTCTCTCGATACTCCTCGGGAATGAACTTCAGCGTGTCGTTGCGGTTCAAGGGGTTGGCGCCGAAGAAGCGCTCGCCTGCGGGGTTGAGATAGTTGGTGCCATCACCGAACGAGGCGATGGCGACGAGATCGGTCGTCGCATCGGCGACAGCGCGGAAGCGTTCCATCTCCTTGCGTCGTCCGACCTCGTCGTTCATGTCGCGAACGACGACCACGGTGCCCGAGTGCTGACCGGTGTCGTCGATGGCGGGCGCGGCGACGATCTGCACGTTGCGGCGGCCGAGGTGCGGGAGTTCGAGACGACAGTTGTAGGTCACGGTCTCGCCCTCGGCCACCTTGGCGCGCAACTCCTCGAAAATATGGCGGTCTTCTGGGACGAGGTAATCGCGAAGGGCTTCGAGATCATGCATCACCGGAGCGGTGTCGAGGAACTGCGAGATGCGCGCGTTCATGAACGAGTTCTCGAGTTCGCCGCCGATCACCAGGATGCCGATGGGAGCGGTGTTCAACACGGTGCGCAGGTAGTTCTCGCTGGTACGTGCCCGAATCGCGTCGCGGGTTGCGGTCGATGCCGACGACGTCGCCTTTTCGAGAGCGTCAGCGACAAGACCCGCCAGCACGCCACCGATGATGACGACCGGAACGCGCAGCAGGCCCGAGGTCACGCCGAACGCCGACGTCGCGGCCACCCCGACGCCGGCCGCGTTGATGATCATGAACGGCCACGCGCGGCGTAGGCCGAACACCAGCGGATAGCTGATACCGAGGATGGGGAACCAGGGGACGAGGTCGACGAGATGGTTCGAGAGCACCAGCGACATGGCAATGAGCAGGGCCGACGCGGCTGTTGCACGCAGCATGCCGAGGCGCGCCGTCGTGGGGTACACGGCGCCGAACAAGCCGAGCGCGCACCCTGCGACGGCAGCGACGAGAACCGGGATGGACACCGGCCACACCGGGGTGCGCAACAGGTAGTGCGCCGACAGCGTGACGAGGATGAGGGGCTCGCATCTCGACACCAACCAGCGCACCTGCTCGGAGCGCGAGGCATCGGGCGAATAGCCCAGCCGCGTCATCAACTGTCCGGTCATCCTGGTTTCCCGTCCTGCCACACCATGAAGACTACTCCACGTGGTGGGTCTGACGCAACGGGTAGTTCCAGTAGTCCGTGTGACCCATTTTCCCTCAAGTTTTCCGGCAATCAGACCGTCAACATGGCGTTGACATGGGCCTGGAGGCGGTCGATGCCGGTGCCTTTCGTGGCGCTGACCCACATGACGTCGCTCTCGTCGAGGAAGCAATCGCGGGCCAGCTGTTGCTTTCGACCCGCCAACTTCGACGGTTTGACCTTGTCGAGCTTGGTCGCCACGATTTGATACGGCACGGCATTGCTCTGCATCCACCCCAGCATCTGCAGGTCGAGCTTGGTCGGGCCGATCTCTCCGTCGACCAGCACGAACACCAGCGTCAACGGTTCTCGCTCCAGGAGGTAGCCCTCGATCATCGCCTGCCAGGTCGCGCGCTCACGTCCCGGGACCTTGGCGTATCCGTAGCCAGGGAGGTCCACGACCGTGGCGTCGTTGGGGAGTACGAACAGGTTGAGCAGCTGGGTGCGCCCAGGTGTGTTCGAGACCTTGGCGAGTTGGCGGCGGTTGGCGAGGGCGTTGATCAACGACGACTTCCCCACGTTGGAGCGTCCGACAAACGC
The DNA here is from genome assembly GCA_040006755.1 of Ilumatobacteraceae bacterium. GTDB lineage: Bacteria > Actinomycetota > Acidimicrobiia > Acidimicrobiales > Ilumatobacteraceae > JAENVT01. The sequence continues at coordinate 11,675 of JBDTWJ010000085.1, forward strand.
GACTTCGCCAGGCGAGTCGGGGAGGTCGGTATAGCGCTTTGCGGAAGTGACGAACGTCAGCTGGAGTGGCACGGGCTACTGCGAGATGCTCTCGCCCCAGGCCTGAAGCGCCGGCACGAGCAGGTCGGCCGTCGGCGACAGTGCCCACAACAGCACGTTGTTGGTACCGAGCAGGAAGTAGGAAGTGCCGTCGGGGTCGCTCCAGGAAACGCCCGATTGGGTACCGACGGTCAGTGGAGTGGTCGGGATGTCGCCGGTGAGGAATGGCGTGACTTCCTCGAGAGATCCGGGCGGCAGCGGATCGACGTCGGATTCGAACGCGAAGACCCGCCCCATCGGCTGACCATTGAGGTCGAGCACGTCGACCCCCGTGATGCGCCCGGACTGTGCCGCAAGGAGGGGCGAGAGATCAACGAGCTCATGAAACCCGTCGGTGGCGTCGACTGGCGGGTCGGAAAACGTGTAGTCGCCGAGCGGAACCATGTCGCTCGACGACACCACGACCTTGTTGCTCTCGGTGGGGGTCGTATCGATGGGAAAGGTATCGAGCGGAACCGTGTCGTCGGGCACCGTGACGATGGGCAGGGTCAGCGGTACCGGCTCTGTCGTTGCCGGCGTTGCGTCGAAGACTGCATCGATCTGGCAACGGCTGATGTCGATGCTGTCTGCCAGGTCGTTGCTTTCTGCGGCCTGATCCGTCAGCGTGCTGATCCGGGTGTCGACTGCTTCCTGGTCGCTCTCCTTAGCAGCCTTGGCGATTGCATCGAGCGTGTCGAGTTGGTCTTCGAAACTGGCGATCAGATCCTTCACGTCTGCTTCGAAGGCCCTGTCGTTCGTTGGGATCTTCAACTTCTTGAGCTCATTGAGCCCGTCCTCGTACAGTGCCGACGCGTCGCTGGCATTACCGCGTATCTCGCCGAGCGATGTCGCATCGTCGAGACCTCCGATTCCGCGATCGATGGTTCGGCAGACGCTGGCCAGCTGATCGCTGAATGTCTCGGAGTTCGTGGACGAGCCGTCGCCTCCGCACGATGCCGCCAACATGCTGACGGCTATCGAGGCCGGCACGAGCATCCGCTTGTTCATTCCGTCACCTCATCTGCTCGATGTCTGGGCGTCCATCGGGATTCGACGTCGTGCGCGATGGTACCGGGCCTCAGGATGAGCACAAGGATTTGCGGTCAGCCGTGCAACAACCGGTACGCGGCGGTTTCGATTTCTTCCTCGCTGAGCAGCACGAGCTTGGCTGCATCGCCGAGCGGGATGAAGCTGTCCTTGCTCGTCACGCGGCCGATGCCAGTGGTGATGCCGGCATCGACCAACGCGGTGATGACTCCTTCGCTCCACCCCCCGCTGGCCCGTGTCTCGTCGGCTATCAGCACAGCGCGGGTTGCGTGGGTCTCGCGGATGATGTCTTCGACAGGCAATGGCGACAACCAGCGCAGGTCGACGACGCGAACGCCGACTCCGCGGCCGGCCAGGCGGCGGGCGGTGCGCAGGCTCAGCAGCACGCCGTTGCCGCACGTCACGATCGTGAGGTCGAGACCTTCGCCATACGTCCTCGCCCTGCCGATCGCGACATGCTCGCTGGGCTCTATCGCGGCCATCCATTCCTTGTCGCCTGGCTCGAACAGATCCTGCGTGTGGTAGCGAGCGATGGGTTCGAGGAACACCGACACCGTGCCGTCGACCTGCGCTGCCGCAACACACGTGGTCAGCATTGCCGCCGCGTCGTCGGGCCGCGAAGGCGATGCGACCACCAGTCCTGGAATGTCGCGCAACACGGCAATGGCGTCGTCGTTGTGAAAGTGACCACCAAAGCCCTCCTGGTAGCCGTAGCCGGCGACGCGCACGACGAGTCCATTGCGGTATTGGCCGTTGGAGAAGAACGACAGCGTCGCAGCTTCGCCGCGCAACTGATCCTCCGCGTTGTGGAGATACGCGAGGTACTCGATCTCGGGGATCGGTACGAACCCACTGATGGCGCTGCCGTTGGCGAGACCGAGGATCGACGTCTCGTCGAGCAGAGTGTCGAAGACGCGGCCGCCGCCTGAGCGCGTCATGAGGCCTTTCGTCACGCCGTACACGCCGCCCTTCACCGCGACATCCTCACCGAACACCAACACGTTGGGTTGGCGCTCCAGCAACGTTGCCAGCGTCGTGTTGACCGCTTGGGCGAACGTCAACGGCTCGGCCGTACCAGACGTCGGCATCAGCGCTCGCGAGAGTTGCTCGACCTCTTCGGGCCGTCGAACTGCGAGCGGGCTCATGACCTCGGCCGCGGTGGTGAGCTGGTCGGCATTGGCCAGTTCTTCGGCAACCTTGTACACCAGGTCGGCAATCTCATCGTGCCGTCGGACGAGGTCGGACCTCTTCCAGCCCGTTGTCATCAGCACCTTCGCGGTACCCAGAATCGGGTCACGATCGGCATCGGCGCGCATCTCGTTGACAGAGCGGTATGCGCCTTCGACGTCGGTGCCTGCATGCCCACCGAACCGGACGGTGCGCAGGTGCAGGAATGCCGGTTTGCGAGTGTTGCGCACCCACGTCGCCAAGTTGGTTGCAGCCTCGGAGACTGCAATCGGGTCGTCACCGTCGACGGCGACATAGCGCAGATATGGACGAGAACCGAACGAGGTCTCGATCCATCCGGCGGGGGTGCGCACGCTGATCCCGAGGCCGTTGTCTTCGCACACGAACAGCAGCGGCATCGGCAGTCGTTGGTACGCGCAATACGCCGCTGTGTTGAACGCAGCGGCGGCGACGGCGTGATTGGTCGACGCGTCACCGAAGCTGCACACTGTGATCGCGTCGGCGGGCCACGGTGACTCCACCTTCAGCTTCGTTGCGCGGTCGATGGCAAACGCCACTCCAACGGCGCGCGGGAGGTGCGATGCAATGGTCGATGTCTGCGGAATGATGCCGAGATCGACACGTCCGAACACCTTGTGACGGCCTCCCGAAATCGGCTCGCTCGTCGCGGCGACAACGCCGGAGAGGATGTCGCTGACGCCCGGCAGGCCGGCGCGGCCGAGATAGAAGCCGCCACTGCGGTAGTGCAACAGCGCAGGATCGGTTGGCCGCGTCGCCATCGCCAGGACAGCGTTGCTCTCGTGACCGGCCGAGCCGATCGTGTAGTAGCCCTTGCCCTGCGATCGCAGCCACCGCGCCGCTAGATCGCAGTGGCGACTGGCCAACTGCACGTCGAAGAGGTGCGCGAGATCGAGGTCGGTCGCTGGCGGCGCGGCCGACGCGCCGGGCGTTTGGAGTGCCTCGAGCCCGTCGATCAGCTGGCGCTCGAGCGGCGCGCGCGTGCGATCGCTCATGACTGGCTCGCGCGTGCGAGCCGGGTCATCAGGCTGGATGCCACACAGACGAGGTTAGCGAGGCAGCCGCGGCGGCCAGATGGAGAATGGCCGTTCGCGCATAGGCCATTCGACTCATTTTTGCCGGCTCTCGGGCATTTCGGATCGGCGTGTGGAGTCCGAGGACCGCATACGGGTCCCCGAGCTCCAAACGCTGCTGACTGGTGGTCGAGACCGGCGTCGATCCGGTGACCCCACGCTTTTCAGGCGTGTGCTCT
>JBDTWJ010000086.1:0-15016 GCA_040006755.1 Ilumatobacteraceae bacterium
TCAGATTCAACAGACGGAACTCTTCGCTCGATGCTGACTCCAGCTCTTCCCACGCGATAGCCGTAGCCGGCGACGAAGACGTTGAGATGTGCGAACTTGGTCATGAGGGGTACTGTGCGCGAGCGGAAGGGGCCACAAGTGAGCGACAAATGGACACTACGCATCGGCAACGATCGATGTCGATGAACATGTCGCCTTTCGACCTGACGGGACGTGTCGCGTTGGTCACAGGTTCGAGCCGCGGAATCGGCCTTGCGCTTGCGCGGGCGCTCGGTCAGGCCGGCGCCGTGCTCATCGTCAACGCCAGAGACGAGCACCTGCTCGAGGAGGTCGCCGGAACGCTTCGCGAGGAGAGACTCACGGTGCACTCGCGGGCGTTCGACGTGTGCGATCCCGCGGCAGTCGTCGAGGCGGTCGATTCGTTCGAACGAGATGTCGGTCCGATCGATGTGCTCGTCAACAACGCCGGTTTTCAAAAACGTGCACCGATGCTCGACTACGACGTTGACGACTTTCGCCGGCTCATCGAGGTCAACCTCGTTGCGGCGTTCACGGTCGGCAAGGCAGTCGCTACTCACATGGTGCGGCGAGGCCGCGGCAAGATCGTCAACATCTGCTCGGTGCAATCGGAGCTCGGGCGGCCGACCATCGCCCCATACACCGCAACCAAGGGCGGCCTGAAGATGCTGACGAGAGGGATGTGCGCCGACTTCGGTCCGCTTGGTATTCAGGTCAACGCCCTCGCGCCCGGATACTTCGCCACCGAACTGACCGCAGAGTTGGTCGCAGACGAGGAGTTCTCCAAGTGGGTCGCGCAACGCACCCCAGCCGGACGCTGGGGTCGAGTGGACGAGCTCGGCGGAGCCGTGGTGTTCTTGTGCAGCGACGCGTCGAGCTTCGTCAACGGACAGATTCTCTACGTCGACGGTGGCATGACCGCTGTCGTCTGAGTGGATCGATGTGTTGGCGCATGACGGCCGACTGCACTTGCAATCAGCTGAACACTCGTTATAGTGCCTAGTATGATACTTAGTATATATGTCTCCACAATGCTATTGATCGAGCTCTGATGAGCGTGCGGCATGCGCTGCTCGCCTTGCTTGCCGAGAAGCCCCGGTATGGGTTGCAGCTCCGGCAGGAGTTCGAGGCTCGCACCGGAGAGGTGTGGCCCCTGAACGTCGGTCAGGTCTATACGACGTTGCAACGGTTGGAGCGCGACGGCCTGGTCGAATCTGACGACCACGAAGAAGGACCGCAGAAGACGTACACGATCACAGCTCAGGGTTCGATCGAGCTCGATGTGTGGTTGCACACGCCCGATACCGGCGTGTCTCCTCCCCGCGACGAGTTGGTCATCAAGATGCTCGTCGCGCTGAGGCTGCCGGGTGTCGACGTCAACGCGCTGCTCCAGTCGCATCGGCGCCAGTTGGTGGAGCGCATGCAGTGGTTCACGCGCATCAAGGCCGACTCAGATCACGACATCGGTCTCGCACTGCTCGCCGATTCTGAGCTGTTCAGGCTCGAGGCAGTGGTTCGGTGGCTCGACACGATCGATGCACGGGTCAAGCAAATGTCGACGCCGCTACCACTCGATAGCGCACCCGTTGATAGCTCGCCTCGCCAGCGTCATCGGGCACGGCGATGAGCGACCTCGTATTGGAACTCGAAGCGGTGACGAAGGTGTACGGCGTCGAGCCGACCGCAGTCCACGCCATTCGTGGCGTCGACGTCAGTGTGTCAGTGGGAGAACTGGTGGCGGTGATGGGTCCCTCGGGGTCGGGCAAGAGCACACTGCTGACGATCGCCGGCAGTCTCGAGGAGGCCACAAGTGGCGATGTGCGCGTGATGGGAGTCTCGCTATCAGGGATGTCTCGAAACGAGCGTGCTGCGCTTCGCCGTCGCTCGATCGGGTACGTGTTCCAAGACTTCAATCTGCTCGCCGGGCTCACCGCAGTCGAGAATGTGACGCTGCCCTTGGAACTCGATAGGATGCGTGCCAAAGCCGCTCGGTCGATCGGTCTCGAGGCATTGGACCATCTCAGCATGGCTGAGCACTCCGAACGCTTCCCCGACGAACTGTCCGGTGGCGAACGTCAGCGTGTCGCAATCGCGAGGGCGATCGTCGGCCAGCGCACATTGCTCTTGGCCGACGAACCCACTGGCGCGCTCGACTCGGTCAACGGTGAAGGTGTGATGAAGCTGCTTCGCTCGGCGTGCAAGCGCGGCCTCGCAGGAGTAGTCGTCACCCACGACGCACAACTGGCAGCGTGGGCGGATCGAGTGGTCTTCGTTCGGGATGGTCGCATCGTCGATCAGACATCCGGGCGGCAAGGCCCCGAGTCACTGCTCGCGGCCGAGATGCGTTCATGACACGTCACGTCGGCATTGCTTCCGGCAGTGCTTCTGCTCGGCGTGCGGTGGCTCGGTGGGCGTTTCGATTGTTCTTCCGCGAACGTCGACAGCAACTCGTGATCGTCAGCGTGATCGCCGTTGCCGTAGCGGCGGCGGTGTGCAGTGTTGCAACGGTGTTCAACCTTCCCGATTCGCCATCCGCACGATTCGGAACTGCGGAGCAACTCCTCACATACAGCTCGCGCGACCCCGCCGAGATCGCCGATCGGGTCGCGTCAGCGCGCGAAACGCTTGGCACGGTGGAGGTGATCGGTCACGACTCTCTACCCATCCCGGGATCTGCTGAGCGGTTCGACGTGCGTGCCCAAGATCCCCATGGTGAATTCTCAGAAGGGACTGTGAGGGTGATCCATGGCCGGCTTCCCACGGCCGACACCGAAGTCGCAGTCACCGACAAGGTTGCCGCAACGTTCGCGGTACGCATCGACGGTGTCATTTCAGCCGGTCGTGCGCAGCGGACAGTCGTTGGCGTTGTCGAAAACCCGTACGACCTGGGCGACGAGTTCGTACTCCTGCCGCCATCCGCGGACGACGCCTTCACGTCGGTAAGTGTCCTCGCCGCTGCGTCGGAGACCGACTTGCAGAGCTATCACCAATCGACCGGCGGATCAGCCGTGGAGGTTCGGCCGACGAGTATCAGCAAGGCTGCTGCGGCGGGCATGCTCGCAGCGTCGACGGTGGTGTTCCTGCTCGTCGCACTCGTCGCCTCCGCCGGCTTTGCCGTCGTCGCGCAACGTCGCATGCGTCAACTCGGCATGCTCGCTGCTGTCGGCGCGACCGACCGTCACCTGAAGCTGGTGCTCCTCGTGCACGGGGCAATCGTCGGCGTCGTCGCATCGGGGATCGGGACCACTCTCGGGCTGGTGGGATGGTTCACCCTCGCCCATCGCGTCGAGGGTGCGGCTGGGCATCGCATCGCCGCCTTCAATCTCCCGTGGATGATGCTGATCGGAGCGCTCGTGATCGGCGTTCTCGTCCCCTTGGCAGCGGCCTGGTGGCCATCGAGGTCGATGCCACGCATGTCGATCGTCGATGCAATCTCCTTGCGACCCCCCACTCCCAGGCGTGTCAGGGCGTCGATCGTCGGTGCAATGCTCGCCCTCGGCGGCGGCGTCGCCCTGGCGGCGCTCTCGAACCAGACCAACCCGGTCCCCCTCATCGCAGGTATGACCTCGCTCGTCGTCGGGATCCTGCTTGCGTGTCCGCCGGCCATCAGGGCCATGGCCAAGCTCGCTCGACGCGCACCCGTGACGACACGTGTCGCATTGCGCGACCTCGGCCGGTATCAAGCGCGATCCGGCGCGGCGCTCGCGGCGATCAGCCTGGCGCTCGGCATCCCGATCGCGATCATGCTCGTCGCCACTGCCGCCGACCGAACCGCCGCAGAATCCGCTGGCGACGGCAATCTCGCCGAGACGCAACTGCTGATCACCATCAACCATCCGACAGGCCTGCAAGTCCTCGCCCCGAACCTGACCGAGACTCAGCTCGCCGACATGCACGCGACGGTTGCTGACCTCGCAAACACTCTCGATCACACCACCGTCGTTCCACTCGGGATGGCGGTTGATCCGAGGACCGCGGCTGACGGCCGCCCGCTCGTCGAAGTCGGGGAGCTGGAGGCCGGCCACGAGGACAGGTTCCACTCCGTTTCGATGTTCGTTGCGTCGCCCGAGCTGCTGAGCTTTCTGAAGATCGACTCAACCGCGATTCCCGCGGATGCCGAGATTCTTTCAGCGACGCCCAACGTGATCCTGATCGGCACCGGGACGCGAGGGGAGCCGGCGACTGCGTATCGCATTGGGCCGCCGCGCTACTCCGCTCTGCCGAGAGCCTTCATCACGGACGCAGGACTTGCGACGTTCGGGTTGCAGTCAACGCCGATCGGATGGATCCTTGAATCTGCCCAACAAGTCACCGACGTCCAGCTCAGCTCGGCGCGGCAAATTGCTGCGCGTTCTGGATTCGAGATCGAAGCGCGACACGGACCTGCCTCGCGTGGCGCCATCAAGGCCGGCGCCACGGCAGTCGGCGCGCTCTTCGCACTCGTCATCGTCGCGATGACGGTCGGCACGATCCGCGGTGAGGCGGCGGGAGAGCTGCGCACCCTCACCGCCACTGGCGCCAGCGGCATGATCCGGCGCGCGCTCACCGCTACCACCGCTGCTTCCTTGGCGGCGGCGGGCGTCATCCTCGGCACGATCGGTGCCTACTTGGGTCTGATCGGTGCCTACATGCGCCACTTGAGCAGGCTCGGCGACGTGCCGATCGCGAATCTGCTCTTCGCTCTGGTCGCGGTGCCATTGCTCGGCGGCGCTGTCGGCTGGTGCCTCGGTGGACGCGAGCCGTCGACATTCGCTCAACAGTCCGTCGACTAGAGCGAGGTCAACGCCCGCTGGAAGAACCGCGCCGTCCTACACTCCTCCCGATGACAGGCGGAGAGGATCACGGAGGGTCACGAGGCATGAGCCTGCGCGGATCGATCGGTGTGACCATGGTGGGCACCGTGTTGATCCTGGTCGGGCTGGCCGCGGCATGGGAGTGGCAGTTCCACAGAACGTCGGAGGACTTCGCAATTCGCGAGGTTGGTCGCACCGGCGAACTCGCCGGCCGCAGCGGTTTGGGCCCGTTCATCACCGATGAGTTCGTGGCCGGTGATCCTGCGGCCCTTCAACGATTTGAAACGGCTGCCGACACATTGATTCGCAGCGGCGATTTGGTGCACCTCGAGGTGTGGTCGAGCACGGGAAAGCTGTTGTGGGCCGACACCCCGGCGCTGGTTGGCACGGTCGTCGAGCTCGAACCCGAGGAACGCGCCCTGATGGAGAGTCAGGGTGTGATGGTCGAATTCGCGCACGACGTTAGCAGGCCCGCGGAGGAACAGTTCCTGGCGGTCGACTTCGGCACGAAGACAGCGTTGGGCGATCCCGTGGTCGTGGAGCTCTTCTATCCGACCAGTATTCTGCGCACGCTGGCTGCCGACGAGCGGCGCAGCTTCCGCCCTCTGGTGTTCGCCGGTCTCGCGCTGCTGGCGGCAGTGCAGATACCGCTGGCGCTCGCGATGAGAAATCGGCGAAGGCACTTGTTCGCTGAACGCGAGAAGCTGGTGCAACGTTCGATGTTGACGAGCGACAGCGAGCGGCGTCGCATTGCGGCCGAAGTGCACGACGGCGCCGTCCAAGATCTCATCGGCATCACCATCGGATTGGCGGCCGCGGCCGATGCGGCCCCGTCGCCGATGAAGGAGCACATCCACGAGCTTGCGGGCGAGACACGCCGCACGGTTCGCGGGCTTCGATCCTTGCTCAACAGCATCTATCCCGTCGACGTGCCGGGGATCGGATGGCATCGGGGTTTGGATCCGATCGTCGAGGCACTCCGGCAACGCGGTGTGGTGGTCGATATCGATGTTCCCGATTTCCATCCCTCACCCGTCAACCAACTCTTGATGCTGCGAGTCGGTCGCGAAGCGCTGCGTAACATCTCCGCTCACTCGCAGGCTTCGAATGTCACGATCTCACTGACGAGGCAGCGGACGACCATGACTCTCGAGATCACCGATGACGGCGTCGGATTCGACGAAGGCCTCGCGACCAGCAAGCGTGAGAGCGGGCACCTCGGTCTTCGGTTGCTGTACGATCTCGCCGAGGACACCGGCGCAACGCTCCTCGTCGACTCGCAACCTGGGGCTGGTACCACGGTGCATCTCGAAGTGGAGGAGATTCGATGATCCGAATCGTGTTGGCCGACGATCATTCGCTGATTCGCTCGAGCTTGACCCGACTGCTCAGCGCCGAACCCGACTTCGAGTTGGTCGGTGCCGCATCGGATGGTCGCCAGGCGCTGGAACTCGTCAAGGAGCACAGTCCTGATGTCGTGTTGATGGATCTGCACATGCCGAACGTCGATGGTGTCACGGCCATTGGCCAGCTCACCGAAATGTACCCCGACGTCGCGGTCATTGCCCTGAGTGCCTTTGAGGAGCCCAGTCAGGTGACATCCGCACTCGCTGCGGGAGCGCAGGGGTACCTCGTCAAGGACGTCGAGCCAGCCGTGCTGCTCGCAGGCATTCGCGCTGCGGTGAAAGGCGGCGCACCACTGAGCCCATCCGTGGCTGCGCAGTTGATCCGCAATGGGGTTGCCCGACAGAGCATCGACCAAGCCCTCACCGAACGCGACCGCAAGATTCTGCGGATGATCGTCGAGGGACGCAACAACCAGGAGATCGGCGAGGAGCTCGGCATGTCGAAGACGAGCGTCACCTCACACTGCGGTCGTCTGTTCAAGCGGATCAACGCCGCGGACCGTACTCAAGCCGCTGTCTGGGCGACGAGGAACCTTCCGCCCATTGCGTGAGTGGTTCTGAGACCGACTGGGTCTCACCCTCACGTCGAGGGTGAGTGGTCGCAGCGCGGGCGGGTGTATCACCCACCTCTCGCACCGTGGTGACGGTACCACCGGTCGCCCTCAGCAGGCCGCAAATTGTCGCGCTGTGGAGCCGCAATAGTGCTCATTGTGGCGAAATGGGCGTGGTCCGATGGTTGGCATTCGACTTTGTTCAACAGCGAGATCTGAAGTCGTCCGACCAATGGCTCATTGTTCGGCTCCGAGTCGCGGCTGTACAACTTCCGGACGGGTAATCGGCTGCCTATTCGGGCGTCGGGACGAAAAGGGACAGGAGCACGTCATGGGACGGGTATTGGGACGTATTGCGCGCGCTTTTGGGAGGACTGAGTCCTCTCAAAGACGCAAGTCGAGCAGGTTCGCAGCCGGGGCGGTCATCACCGGCCTCGTCGCTGGAACGCTCGTAACCGGAAGCCAACTCGGCATTGCCGCGCCGCTTGATTCGACCATTCAGAAGGGTCAGGGGTTCGAGCTCAACGAAGGTGACCTGCGCTTCATCCTCAAGCAGATCAAGATCGCCGAAGCTCACGCAGCGGTGAACTACAACGCCAACGACGGCGAGACGCTGGTCGGAAGAGCGTTGTTCTCGACCACCCCGGACAAGTGGCAGATCGGCAACCCGCTGCTGCCGTACGGTCTGCGCACCGTCGACGGAACGTACAACAACCTCGTGCCCGGCCAGGAGTACTTTGGCGCGACCGGTCACATCCTCACTCGTCACGTGCCGGCCGCGCCCCGCACCGCTGAGGCACCGTGGGTCACAGGCGGGCCCGCCGGCACCCTCGGTGGACCGGACAACAATGGCAACACGCCAGTCCTGACGAGCTACGAGCAGAAGCTGGATGGCAACATCGTCATCGACAGCCAGCCTCGAACGATCAGCAACCTGATTGTCGATCAGACGCCGTCGAACCCGGCCGCTGTTGCCGCTGCTGCAAAGCCGATCAGGACCTCGTTCAACGACCCGACCGCTTGGCCGTGCGCAACGCTCGCTACCGCGTCGCCAGAAGTGCAGGCGATGTTCGAGGATCCCAGCCTGGTTCCCGATACTGCCCTTGCTGATTGCACGCCCAACGGTGAGTCGCTCGACATCCCCAACGTGACCACCGACTTCGGACTCTCACCGCCCTACAACTCGTGGTTCACGTTCTTCGGTCAGTTCTTCGACCACGGCCTGGACCTCACGGCCAAGGCCGGCGGAACGGTCTACGTGCCGCTGAAGGCCGACGATCCGTTGATCGCAGGACCGGACATGATCCCCGGCAACGCCGACGATCCGCAGCCGAGCGATCCGCAGTATGTACCGCCGTCGTTGAGGTTCATGGCCCTCACCCGTTCGCAGAACCAGCCAGGGCCTGACGGCCAGATGGGCACGATTGACGATGTCATCGACACCAGCAACGGCGACAGTTCATGGGTCGACCAGAGCCAGACCTACACCTCACACCCGAGCCACCAGGTATTCCTCAGGGCATACCAGTCGTCGGTCCTCGGCCCCATTACGACTGGCAAGCTGATCGTCGGCTCGCAAGCCGGCGACGGTATGGCCACCTGGGCCGACGTCAAGGCACAATCCGAAGACCTGCTCGGTATCCGCCTGGTCGACAACGACATTCACAACATCCCGCTGCTCTTGACCGACCCGTACGGCCGGTTCCTGCGAGGCGATAACGGCTTCCCGCAACTCGTCGTGCAAGTTCCCGACGGGCCGGACGCCGACACGGCTCCGGACATCCAATATCTCGAGGGCAACCCCGCGGCAAACGGCAACACCGGAATTCCCACCTCGGGTCCCGGGTACACGTCGGTCGGTACCAACCTGCCGTTCCTCAATGACATCGCTCACCACGCGGTGCCTGGTATGAGTGACTGCCACGGTTTTGGTGGTCCGAACACGGTCAAGACCGCCGACAGCCTCGCCGGCACCGCCGACGACAATGATTGCCGTACATACGACGACGAGATGCTCGACGCCCACTTCTTGGCCGGCGACCCACGCGTCAACGAGAACATCGCCCTCACCGCCGTGCACCAGATCTTCCACTCGGAGCACAACCGACTGGTGGATCGGATCGCGCAGCAGATCGCAAGCGAGATCGACGATCAAGACGAGGCAGCGTGGCACGACACCAGCACCCACTGGCTGAAGACGTACAAGTATCGCGGCCGCGATGCGGACTGCACAGCTACGCCCGTTTGCATCACGCTGGAGCCTGGATATCGGACGGCACGAGACGGCATCTTCGAGGAGCGAATCTTCCAAGCGGCCCGATTCGTGACCGAGATGGAATACCAGCACCTGGTGTTCGAGGAGTTCGGTCGCAAGATGCAGCCTGGGATCAACCCCTTCAACGTGTTCACCCAGTCGGCCATCGACATCGACCCGGCGATCACCGCAGAGTTCGCTCATGCCGTGTACCGCCTTGGCCACTCGATGCTCACCGACACGGTGGCTCGTACTGCCCTCGACGGCACCACATACGACGAACCGTTGCTAGACGTGTTCCTCAACCCACCGTCATATCTCAGCAATGACTACGACCATGCCGACGCTCCGGAGCTGACTCCGGAGGAAGCGGCTGGTGAGATCATCATGGGCCTTACTGACCAGGTTGGCATGGAGCTCGACGAGTTCATCGTCGATACCCTCCGCAACAACCTGCTCGGGCTCCCGCTCGACTTGGCTGTGCTCAACCTGACGCGTGCTCGTGATTCGAGCGTTCCACCGTTGAACGTGTTGCGTGCACAGTTGGCACCGCTCGACTCGTCACTGCTGCCATACGTCAGCTGGAGGGACTTCGGTGCGCAGATCAAGCACCCTGAGTCGCTTGCCAACTTCATTGCGGCCTACGGCACGCACCCAAGCGTCACCGGTGCAACAACGCTGAACGACAAGCGTGCTGCAGGCCAGGCCCTCGTGACGGGCGACGATCCGTTCCTCGACGAGGCCGCGGCAACGAGCGGTCTTGACACGGTTGATCTGTGGATTGGTGGCTTGGCCGAGAAGACCAACATTGGTGGCGGACTGCTCGGTACGACGTTCAACTACATCTTCGAGCATCAGCTCACAGACCTGCAGGATGGCGATCGGTTGTACTACCTGTCACGTACGTCGGGCATGAACTTGCGCACGCAGCTCGAAGGAAACTCCTTCGCCGAGCTGATCATGCGCAACACCAATGCACGCGGCCTCAAGGCGGACCTGTTCGCCACGGCCGACTGTCAGTTCAGCATGGCGTGGGCGCAGAGCCACATCACCGGGTCCTCGATCGCCGACGACCCGAGCACCACGGATTGCAACGAGAACGAAAGGCTGACCTTTATCGGCGGTGCAATCACGTACCGTACGACGAACCTCGCGGACCCGGCCGGCCTCAACGCGCAGGCGAGTTACAACGGCACGTCCGGCGTCGACAAGATGCACGGCGGCGTCGACACCGACACCTTCTGGGGTGGCGCAGGCGGCGACATCGTCGAAGGCGATGACGGTGCCGACTTCTTCCAGACCGGAGATGGTGACGACCTCATCACCGACATCCACGGTCCGGACTTCGTTCGCTCCGGTGATGGGAACGACTCCGTCGACACCGGGCCCGATGACGACGTCATCATGACCGGTTTCGGCAGTGACTTCGCCAACGGCGGCCAGAACAGCGACCAGTTCTTCATGGGCGAGGGCAACGACTTCGTCCTCGGCGGTGACGGTCCGGACACTGTGTTCGGTAGTGGTGGCGACGACTGGTTGGAAGGCGGCAACGCCAACGACCTGTTGCAAGGTGACTCTGGAGCGCCGTTCTTCGACGACATCAACTGCTCCTATGACGAGTCGCTGCCCGTGAAGCGTTGCATCGGTGGCCATGACGTGTTCATCGGCAACAACGGTGAGAACGACTACGACGCCGAGGGTGGCGACGACATCATGTTCAACAACGCCTCGATCGAGCGCAATGCAGGCCTCACCGGCTTTGACTGGGTCACCCACAAGGGCTCCAGTATCAACGGTTACTCCGACCTGACGATTCACGTCAACTTTGCACCCGGCGCCTTGGCCGACCGCTTCCTGATGACCGAAGCAGCCTCGGGTTGGGACCGCAAGGACGAGCTGCTGGGTGACCAATGGACCACACTCGAGCAGGACGTCGAGCTTCACGGACCGTGGGGCTCGAACGCTCTGACCACTGCCGGAATCAACCGGATCGCCGGCCTGCGTGCACTGCTTGCACAGCACGATCGCATCGGTGAGGACCTCAACCACCTGACAGCAACCACTGCGGACGACTGCTACACCGATCCGCAGATCTTCGGTGACGAAGGTGAAGGCGGACCTCCCCAGCTCGTGGCCCAGACCATCTGCGGCTACGTCAAGGGCGCGACCGACCCAGCGCCGGGCACACCGCCGGCGGGCGGCAACATCCTCATCGGTGGTGGCGAGGACGACACCATCCGAGGCCGTGGCGCCGACGACGTCATCGACGGCAACCTGTGGCTGGACGTTCAGCTCAGGGCGACGAATGACAGCAATCAAACCGTGATCGTCGACAACCTGTCAGCCATCCAGGCGCGAATCATGTTGCCAGAAGGCAACCCGCTTCGCATCAATCCTGGCAACATCACGATCCTCCGTACGCTCAAGTCGGGCAGCGAAGGGCCCTTGGGTGACATGGCGCTGTACGGCGGTGCCTACGAGGACTACGACTTCTGGACCGATGGTGCAGGCGTGTTGCGAGTTTCACATGTACGCAACGTGCCACCGCCCACCGACCAGGCCCTGCCTGGCGGCGATGGAACAGACACGCTCACCAACATCGAGCGGTTGAAGTTCGACAACGGCACCCTTCCCGATCAAATCGTGACGGTGGCCAGCCTCCCCGCAGCGACAGTGTCGCCGCTGGCTCAGAACTTCCCGAATCGGCTCGTCGGTTCGGCCAGCAGTCAGTCGGTCACCGTGACCAACACGGGTGGCGGCCTGCCGCTGATCGTCTCCGGATCGGCACTTGCCGGTGCGGGTGCGGCGGCATACACCACCACCAACAACTGCACCACGGTGACAGTCGGGAACAGCTGCACGTTCAACGTGACGTTCACCCCGACGGCCATCGGCGCATTCCCGGCAACGCTCACCATCAACACCAACGGCGGGTCCAAGATCGTGACCCTCACCGGTAACGGTGTCACGGCCCCGAGCGCACCTGGAACGCCAACGGCTGTGGCCGGCAATGGTTCGGCAACAGTCACTTGGGCCGCACCCGCCAGCGATGGCGGCGCGGCGATCACCGGCTACTCGGTGCAGGTGACCAACAACGCTGGTACCCAAATCGGTGCGCTGCGGCCGGCTGCGTCGTCGCCATTCGTGGTGACTGGCCTGACGAACGGAACCGTCTATCGGTTCCGGGTTCAGGCCACCAACGCCGTGCCGCTGACAGGTCCGCTCTCGGCCTTGTCGAATGCCGTCACGCCTGTTGGCGCTGCGGTTGACAACGTTCGGCCGAGTGTCATCGTTGGTTCTCGAGTGCCTGCAAACAATGCAAGTGGTGCAGCGGTCAACAAGGCTGCGAACATCACGGCGACGTTCAGTGAAAGCGTCACCGGGGTGAGCGGAGTCACTGCCAAGCTGTATCGCCTGAGTGGCTTCTTGAACACGACTGCTACGGAATGGCCATCGACGGTCAGTTCGACAGCAACGACCGTGACGATCGATCCGGTCACGAACCTCAACAACGGGACCTTCGTGGTCGTCCTGAGTTCGGGAACGGCCGCATCGCCGCTCATCAGGGACCTGTCGAACAACCGCCTCGAGAACAACGTTGCGGGGAACCTGGCGTTCCTCTTGACGCCGAACATCTACTCGTGGCAGTTCGTGACATCGAACGCATCTCCTGCTGCGTTCGCAGGTTTCAGTGCAGTGACGCCTGCTCGCCTCGTGGACACACGTGGCGGGTCTGCGCCCACCGAGGCTGCTAGCGGACCGGTTACTCCCGGCCACCCGCTGACGCTGAACGTGGCAGGTCAGGCCGGCGTACCTGCTTCGGGCGCAGCCGCTGTCTCGTTGAACGTGACAGTGACGAATCCTGCTGCAGCCGGCTGGGTCAAGGTGTACGGATGTGGCGACATGCCTGCGACATCGAACGTCAACTTCAAGGCCGGTCAAACGGTTGCGAACGCGGTGCTCACTCCTGTCGCAGCCAACGGCGATATCTGCATCGCCTCGCACGTTGCTACCGACGTCGTCGTTGACATCAACGGCTTCTTCTCGGGAGGCGCTGGCATGACGCCGGTGTCGCCGGCTCGATTGCTCGACACACGGGCAAACGGTGCTCGGGTATCGGCCGGCGCACCCATGAAGCTGGCAGTCGCCGGCCACGGCGGTGTGGCACAAGGTGCCTCTGCGGTCTCGCTCAACGTGACCGTGGTCGATCCGTCTCACGCTGGTTGGGTCAAGGTCCATCCGTGCGGCACGGCGCAAACGACATCGAACGTCAACTTCAGCGGTAACCAGATCGTGGCAAACGCAGTCGTCACTGCGCTTGGTGCGGATGGCTCGGTCTGCATCACGTCGCAGGTCGATACCGATGTTGTGGTCGATGTCAACGGCTACTTCACATCTGACACCGGTCAGACACCGTTCGTTCCCAGCCGCCTCGTGGATACTCGCCCCGGCGAGTCTCCTGATGCCGCTGTGAACGGTGGCAAGGTGAAGGTCACGCCCGGTTCGCCATTGCGGATCGTCGTGGGCGGAGTTGCCGGCGTGCCGGCCGAGGACCTGGGAGCTGTGGCATTGAACGTCACGGCGACCAACCCCGTCGCCGCTGGTTGGTTGAACGTCTACGGCTGCGGCGCAATGCCGTTCGCCTCGAACGTCAACTTCGTCGCAGGCCAGACGGTTGCCAACTCCGTACTGAGCCCGGTTGACGTGGACGGTGCGATCTGCATCTCTTCGAACGTCAGCACGGATGTGGTCGTCGACATCAACGGCTACTTCGACAAGTAACCCAGTAGGTCGTCCCGAACACGGGTCCCGCGGCGTCAGCCGTGGGACCCGTTTGGGTTGCTGGGACAAGCGCAGACGACACCCTATATGTAGGGGTCTGATCGTCTCCAAGCGTGTGCAACGCCGCGAGATCTGAGAAATCGGGTTCGGTTGCCCGGCGGGCCACGGTATCCGGCTACGCCTCGATGTCTTTGTTCTCGAGGATGAACTGACTCGCGACGAAGGTCGCACCCTGCGGGTCTTTGATCACTGCCATCTTGGTCCACGGTGCATCGAATGGGCCGGCGACGACCTCGCCGCCGAGCTCTTTCGCACTCGCTGCGGCGGCGTCGGCGTCGTCAACGGCGAACGTGACACCCCAGTGCGCCGGTGTTGCGGAGTCCTCGTCGGCGATCGGGTTCACGGCAGCGACAACGTCGACGAACCCATCCGGTGCTCCCATCTGCGTCATCTGCTCGCGTAGGCCAGGGGTGGTCTCCTCGAGATGGTCGCCGTAACCGGGCAGCGTCCACATCGCACCGGACGGAAGCGGCAGAAGCTTCCATCCGAACACAGCGCCGTAGAACGCCTTGGCGCGTTCCAAGTCGCGCGTGGCGAGAACGTTGAAGTTCAGCGCACCGTGCTCGTTGACGATCTTCGCACCCCGGTGCTCCTTAGCCTGCCACGCGCAGAACATGGCGCCTTCGGGATCGGTGAGCACCACCATCCGGCCCGAATCCATCACGTCGAAGGGCTCCATCGCCTGGCCACCGGCCTCGCGGGCTTTCGCTGCCGTGGCGTCGGCACTGTCGACCGAGATGTATGTGTTCCACATAGCCATCGGCGGCGCGCCGTCGGGGATGGACCCGACTCCCGCTACATCGCCGCCGCGTATGCGGCCAATGAAGTAGCTGCCGTCCGACCCCACAGGCATCACATTTTCGAACTCCCACCCGAACAAGCCGCTGTAGAACCCAAGCGCGGCCTGGGGGTCGGGCTGGCTCGTGTCGATCCAGCAGGGCACGCCAGGGATGTAACCGTCTCGCTCGGACATGATCCTCACTCCTATCTCTGATCGTCAGCATCTGAACTCTACAAAACAGAACCGGTCACCCTCTGACCGGTTTCGGTCGCTCTTCGCTCAGATCGTGCACCCCTGAATGGTGCGGCCGGTGATCTCGATCGTGGTCGATGCCGCGAAGACCGCCGGACCATCGACCCCGATCGCCGGTG
>JBDTWJ010000087.1:0-14804 GCA_040006755.1 Ilumatobacteraceae bacterium
CGTCGCCACGCCACCGCGCGTGGGATCGCGCATCCACCGCGTCGACGGTGCGGCATCCAGCAAAGCTCCGACGAGTTGTCCAACAGCAGCAGTATCGGACCTGATGTCGGCATCCAGCATCAGGTCGCCGCGGGCGAGCATCACCGCCATCCCGTGGTCGGCCATGTTGCCCGACAGCAACACCACGTCACCAGGGCGCACGTGCTCGGGACCGAGGTGCAGATCGGGTGGAACAATCCCTACGCCCGCTGTCGTGATGTACAGACCATCGGCTGCTCCCTTGCCGACCACCTTCGTGTCGCCGGTGATGAGTGTGACACCCGCGATCGCTGCGGCCTCGGCCATATGGGCGGCGATCTCGCGCAGTTCTGCGACGGGGAATCCTTCTTCGATCACGAACGCGGCGGAGAGCCACATCGGTTTGGCTCCGGAGACGGCAAGGTCGTTGACCGTGCCGTGCACGGCGAGATGTCCGATCGAGCCCCCCGGGAAGTGGCGCGGCTGCACGACGAACGAGTCGGTCGTGAACGACAACCGATCGCCGCTGGGCAACGTCAGGGTTGCAGCGTCGGCGAGAGGCAGGCGCTCGTCGCCGGCGAACGCCTCGACGAACACCGAATCGACCAGGGCGGCGGACGCCTTGCCGCCAGCACCATGGGCGAGAGTCACCACCTCGTCGGTGAGGCGGGGACGTCTTCGTCGGAAGGCCTCGATTCGGTCGAGTACTACTGCTTCTCGGTCTCCCACGGCCGTCATCCTTGGTCCTCCATCGGTCTCGGCATCATCGGTCTCGGCATCATCAGTTTCGGCATCGTCGGCATTCGAGATTCCACCGCCTGCCACAGTGCAAAGCCGAGCGCAGCCTGTGTCTCCTGTATGCGGTGAACGCTGTCGGCATTGACCACCAGGCAATGCTGCACATCGGGCGATCGAGCCATCTCGCCGCCCGAGTATCCGGCGATGCCGATGGTCAGCATGCCTCGTCGCGCTGCCTCTGCGAACGACTCGAGGAGGTTGCGTGAGTTGCCGCTCGTCGACAAACCGATTGCAATGTCGTCGAGGCCCGCATGCGCGATCAGTTGCCGCGAGAACACGAGATCGAATCCGACGTCGTTGCCGAGCGCTGTCAGCACCGCCGAGTCGTCGACGAGGTTTCGCGCCGGCAGCGGCAGTCCCCATGGCGGCTGGATGAACAGTGCCGCAAGCGAAGCAGCGTCTGTGGAACTGCCTCCGTTGCCGAACACGAACAAGCGCGCGCCCCTCGCGAACCGGTCGCTCATCGCTGCGGCGACGGCGTCGATCGTGTCTTTCGACTCCTGGAGCGTCACTCGGCGCAGTTCTGCGCTGGCCAGCACCTTGGCGTTTGCCGACTGTTTCAGATCGAGCAACAGTGCTGAGGCGTCGCGTTCGTCGGACTCGATGAACGGATACAGGAAGTTGGTCGCCTCGCTCACGGAACCTCGGCGATGGCCGCGCCGGCGTGGATCAGCACCAGTTCGCCGGGTGCAACGGACGAGAGCATCATCGTGTTGATCAATTCGACGCCTCGCGCCGTGCGCACACGTGCGTTGCCTTCACCTTCGAGGGCGATCACTTCGCCGACACGACCCTCGTCCGAGCACGTGATGCACACGCCGTCGTCAGCGCAGTCCTCGTCGCCGGTCAGGAGTCCGGGATGCTCGAAGCACACGTGGGTGAGTTCCCACAGCACGTGATACAGCAGCACCAGTCCACCATCGTGGAGTGCCGGGCTCTCGGCCTCGGGCACGTCGTCGGCCCATACGACGTGATCTGCTGCGCGTGCCGGCGGCCGCTCCCCAGCGCCCAACCAGATGGTCATGGCTCCCCATGCCTCGGCACGGCGCATGACAGCCGCGGTCGCGGCGCAGTCGGCCGGGCTCACCGCCAGTACGACGTCACCTGACCGTACGAGCGGGCGCAGCGCTGCGACAGGATCCGCCGAGTCGACGCTGACGGCCGGCAGGGCGCGCTTGCCGACGAGCACGGGATGCACGAACTCTACGGCAACGTGGCGGGCGTGTTCTGGCCAGGTGGGTGCGATGCACCAGAGCGTGGCGCCACGCGAGAATCGACCGGCCAGCGACAGCGCGGCAACAGCAAGACACTCACCGACATCGACATCTCTGTCGCCCCGGAGATCGTGTGCGATCGACGCCATTGCGTGCCACCTCCGTGAACCGCGCCGGGCGGCCATCGCTGGCGACAGTACGCCCTTCCGAACTGTGTCGGCAAGGTGGGGACGACGGGAGGGTGGCGCGATCCTGCTATCCGATCAGCGTGCGGTATCTTTGCGATCATGGTGGATCCGCTCGAGCGCGTCGCCGGGGCAGGTGGTCGGGCGGTGCTCGACATCTTCGCCGACCTCTCCGCGATTGCGTTGTTCACACACGACGCCGAGGGTCGCATCGCCCGTTGGAATCGCGGCGCTGAGCGGATCTTCGGATACAGCGAGGACGAGATCGTCGGCGAAGCACTTGCCTCGCTGGCGCCGCCTCATCTGCGCGCGTCATTGCAGTCGGTGGAGGACCGGGTCGCTGCTGGTGAACGCGTCGACCGCATGTTCACCGAGATCCAGCGCAAGGACGGCATGCCCGTCCCGATCGCCCTGTCTGTCACACCCGTGATCGAGCCTTCTGGTGCGTTCGCCGGTGCGGTCGGGGTTGCCCAGGAACTGACCGAAACCAGGCTCGCACAGGCCGCGCTCGCGGAAGTCGAGCTGCGTTTCAGCGAATGGGAGTCGTTGGCGCACGTCGGCCGCTGGCTCTGGGATGTCGGCACCGACGCGGTGCAATGGAGCGACGAACTCCATCGCATGCACGGCATCGATCCGCTCGAATTCGAGGGTACGTTGCAGGGTCATCTCAGCGCGGTGCATCCCGAGGATCGCGAGCGAGTGCGCTCGTTGATGCAGGCTGCGGTCGCGAGCGGAGAGCCATTCGAGGACGAATACCGCATCGCCGACGACGCATCGGCGCGATGGTTCGCGATGCGAGCCGAGCCTGCGGTCGGATCGTCGGGCGAAGTCGTCGGCTTGCGAGGTGTCAGTCAGAACCTCACGGTCAACGCAAGCCGACGATGAGCTTCACTCGATCGACCAGGTCGTTGGTACCCGCACGGTCCGTCGCGTGTTCGCGTCCGTTCTCCAGCATTGTCGCCAAACCACGCAGCGAGTGAGCTGCGTGCGAGCGGAGCGCTTTGACGAGATCGTTGAACTCGTCCGATTCGCGAATGGCGTGAACGGCGCCGATCACCTCGTCGAGAGACTCGCCGCCGGCGCGAGAGCCCATGACATAGCCGGCTGCGAACACCAGCAGTATCCCCATTGCGTCCTCCTCTAGTGCGCTCGCTCCGTTACGGTCCGGTGGTTTGATCTTGCTGTTCGAGTTCTGCTTCAACTTGCAAACCGACGACTACGTCGGGGTAGATCCGCAGCATGAGCACGGTCGGTGACACCAAGCCGAAGTCGCGGATGTCGACCATCTGCTCGCCTCGCACCACGAGCGCGTGATCTGCCGGCATCGTTACCGAGACCGTGCCTTCCAGCGGCCGGCTGACACCGTGGAACGTCACCTCACCTTCGAGTTGGAAGCGATCCGTGGCACCCACCGGTGTGCACGCCCGTAGGTCGAGCGTGACTATTGGATGACGGCGAGCGTCGATCCGGCGACGCAGTTCGGCGTCGTACAGGCTGTTGCCAGACCGAAGGTGTTCGACCTGGATCTCGAGATGCGCCGTCGGACGCCCGCCCGGACACACTTGTCGTCCAGCGACGGGTGCCTCGATGACGCCCGTGACACCCAAGGCCCCGAATGTGATAGGGCCAACTGACGAGCGCGCGTCGATGACCACCACCGATCGGTTGGGAACAACCCGGAACCGACTCACCGTTCCGGATTCGTGAGCGCGCTGGCCGCGATTGCGGCCGCGATCGATGGGCGTCGGGGTCACTGCGGATGACAACATCGATCCTCTGCCGCGCTCGATTCGTGAGGTCGACGACACCGGCGACCATGGTGTGGCCGTGACCGTGTGCCACCCACCCTCGACCTCGGCAAGCACGGCGTCGACGGTGCCGGTGGCCACGTAGCGGCGCAGCACTCGATCGAGACCGTCGCGCTCCTGCTTGATGACACCCATCCAGATTCGCAGCGCTTGCTCGCCTTGTTCGGTCAAGGTATACACGCGCCGATTGTGCCCGGCGCGCTGTTGCTCGGGTGAGGAGCCGATCAACCCGTCTGCTTCCAATCGGGCCAGCGCCCTGTACACGCTCGGACGATCGACGCGACCGACATGAAGCGCGTGCACACCCTTCGCCAGGCTGTAGCCGTGACGAGGCTCCTCGGCCAGCAGCAGGAGGATCGCGGGAAGCAGGAAGCGTCGGGGAGCGGCGACCTCGAACCGCGACTGTCGGCTCGTCTGCCAACCGACGTCGGTCGCGTCCTGCTCGGTCATGTGGCCCCTTGAAGTTCAGGTTCACGGAGACAAGTGGCATTGCCTCGGCTGGGCCTTCCTATATTCCGATCGGAGCGTTGTCAAGGGTGATCCCTAGGCTTGCGTCGTGCACGAGGTCTCGATCTGCACGGCCATCGCCAAAATCGCCCACCAGGCCGCCGCCGGTCGCACGGTCGAGTGCGTTCGGGTCGACATCGGTCACCTCCGGCAGGTCGTACCGGACACGCTGCGGCATAGCTGGGAAATGGTGGTGTTCGGCACGCCGCTCGACAGCGTGCCGCTGGAGGTCCGCGAGGTCGAAGCGGTCATCGAGTGCCGCATCTGTGCAACTCGCACCCAGCTCGACGATCCCATCTTTCGATGTAGCGCGTGCGGGTCGACCAACACGGAGATCATCAGCGGTAATGAGCTCTTCGTGACATCACTCGACCTGACCGTCGACGACATCCTGAGTTGATTGCTTGCCTTACGGCGCGAACACGAGCGAGCGGGCGCGCTGCATCGTGGAGATGAATGCCAGGGTGGATTCTGCTCCCTGGTTGAGGTTGACGCTGTCGGCCTGCAACCCATCGAACCCACCGCCAGAGCTGTCGTCGAACATCGGCAGACCGGTGTCGTTCGCTCCGCCGAACCAGCGTGCCGCAGCTGCAACGCCCCGCAACCATGTGCGATCGCCAGTGACGAGAGCGGCGCGCCAGCAGGCATCAGCCATCGCCGCGACCTCGATCGGCTGTTGGTCGTACATCGGCTCGATGTCGTCGGGTCCACGCCCAGCGAGGCCGACGACCGAGAGGTGGCCGGCGGTCATCTCGAGCTCGAGCAACCAATCCAACATCGCCAGCCCACGATCGAGATCGCTCGACCTGTCGAGCGCATGTCCGGCGGCAATGACGGCCTCGGCCAGTGTCGCGTTTGCGTAGGTCAGGCGCGGTTCGGGCCAGGTCCATGCTCCGGCGGGGACTGGCCCGACCACAAGCAACGTGTCGGCGAGCAGAGCTAGAGCGGCTTGATGATCGCGATCGCTCACCAGTACATCGGCCGCGCCAAGGGCGGCGAAAGCCATCGATCTCGAGTGGCGAGAACGCCGGCCTATGGCCTTGTTGAAGCCTCGTAGTGCAGCCCTGCGCACAGGCGGAGCAGGATGGTTCGCGGCCATCACTCCCAAACCCCACACACTGTGGCCCCAACTGTCGTCGGTGCTGACGACGTCGGTCCAGCATCCCGCCGAGTTCATGCGGTTGTGGCATCGCCCGTCCAGGTCCTGAGCGTCGAGCACGAAGCGCAGCGCTAGCCGGCCGAGATGACGCGGTGGTCCGCTGTCCAATTCGCGTGCTGTGACAATGAGCAATCTCGCGTTGTCGTCGGTGGAATATCCGTGTTCTTCGCGACGAATCAGGCCGGAGGCACGCTCGAACAGACCACGCTCGTCAGAGAGTCGCTCGACGTGCTCGAAGCGAGATCGTTGCGCGGTTCTCACGAAGTCAATGCAGGAAGCGGCAGAGAGCAATACATGATCGATCCTCGAATCGGGTAGAGACGTCGTGGGACTAGAGGTCACCAGTGCTCGCAGCGTTCCTACCAAACGAGGCGAATCTCGGAGAAGAGCCACCATGGTATCGCCTCGATCTGTCGGACCCGGTGTTGCGACTGTCGGGATCAACCAACGAGGTTCGACGCCACAGGCATTGGGTACTGCATCCGGGTGACAAACACCGAGCCCCCGCCGCCGACCGGGGAAACGATCGAACGGCAACGTTGGCTCGACCAGAAGCGCAAGCAGGTCGAGGAAGAACAGACCGGGCGTCTCCTGCCCGGCGGTGGGTTTGCGTCAACGCACGCCCCCGGATGGGAGCGGCGTCATTGGACGAGTCGCCTGCTGCACCGTATGGGTGAGATGGCGGCGCACCCCATCGCGGGAATCGTCGCGGCGATCCTTGTCTTCGTGTGGGTCGTGGTCGGAGTCGCCTATGACTTCCCGACGTGGTGGCAGGTGGTGCTCTTCAGTGTCAGCGGATCTGTCACGTTCGTGATGGTGTTCGTCATTCAGCACGCTCAGCAGCGCCAAACCAACGGAACGCAGCGCAAGCTCGACGAGCTCATCCGATCGACGGCTCCTGCCGACAATGCGCTCATTGCTGTTGAAGAAGCTCCCGACGAACATCTCCAGGCGCTCACGCATCTCAATCTCGCCGATCGAACTCGTGCCTGCGGGACGAACGCGGACTGACCGAGGCGTTCTGCGCACTGTGTCCAGCGCACTACGGTGCGGGGATGCTTTCGCGGGGGACCCTCAAATTGATGATGGGTTTCTACTTTTTTCCGCGCGGCGGCAGCGCGCAGGTGGCGCGTTATCTGTGTCGGGCGTTGGACGGGACTCGTTGGAAGCCATCGGTGTTCTCGGGCTCGATGGGCACCGTGGCCGACAACTCCAACGCCAGGCGGTTTTTCAACGGGGTCGCGTGTGAATCGCTCGACTACAGCGCCGCCCTCTCCCAGTGGCGCAACGGCGGCGATGCAATGGCCACGGGTGTGCCGATGCCGGCATCCTTTGAAGACAAAGCTGGTGTGCCAGACCGCATCATCCTCGATCTCGACGACGACGCATACGATCGACAGGTCACCAGCTGGACCAGGTTCTTCGCGGGCCACGCCGGGCGTCCTGATGTCGTGCACCTTCATCACCTCACCCCGATGCACGAGGCAGTGCACAGAATCTGGCCCGGCGTTCCGGTCGTCACCCACTTGCATGGCACCGAGCTGAAGATGTTGTCGGAGGTGCACGATGGAACGATTCCGCCGTCTCCGGGAAGATTCAGCAGCGTGTGGGTCGCGCGCATGCAGCGTTGGGCAAGTGACTCCGACCGAGTGGTGGTCGTCGCACAACACGATGAGCAGCTTGTTCGGCGATTACTGCCGGTCGACCCGTGGCGCGTCAGCAGCATCGGCGGCGGCGTTGACACTGATGTGTTCTCGCCTCGCTTGCGCAGTGCTGCAGAACGCATGGGACTGTGGCGACGTTGGCTGGTCGACGAGCCACGCGGGTGGTGTCCGGGCGAGCCAGAGGGGTCGATTCGTTACATCGCGGACGACCTGTCAGCGTTCACGGACGCAGATGGCCATCCTGTTCCAGTGGTGTTGTTCGCAGGGCGATTCATGCGATTCAAGCGGTTGCAGTTGCTCATCGAAGCCCATCATCTGATGCGCTCGACGACCGAATGCCGTTCCGTGTTGGTTGTTGCCGGCGGATTCCCGTGCGAGTGGGAGGGCGAGCACCCGTACGAAACCGTTCGGCGGTTGGGTGCAGAGGGTGTCTTCTTTGCCGGTTGGCGAGATCATCACGACCTCTCCGACATCTTGAGCTGCAGCGATGTCTTTGCCGCTCCGTCAGTCGATGAGCCATTCGGCCTCGTCTACCTCGAGGCGATGGCGTCCGGTGTTCCCCCCATCGGGACCACCACGGGCGGACCGCTTTCGTTCATCAACGTCGATCCGCAACACCCCACCGGTTGGATGGTGCCCCCCGACAACGTCCGCGCCACGGCCGGAGCGCTCGCCGAGGCGGTGTCCAACCCTGCGCTGAGATCAGAACGCGGTCGACGATGTGCGCAGTTTGTCCGCGAGAACTACAGCTGGGCGGCATCGGCCAAGGCGTTCACCCGTCTCTACGACGAGCTCGTCGACGCGCCAACTGGCTCAAAGCCTTCTTCGAGCACGACGGGCGTTGTCGACCTGATGCCGACCATCGGCGTCGCATAGGACTGGAGTGTGCTGATCCCGTCGTCGGGCAAGACGTGCAGGATCAGATTCTCGTCGCGGACTTCGGCCCATAGCGGATTGTGAGTGCCGACGCGGCCGGTGGATGTGTAGATGGGAAAGGGCACTTCACGCGCCATCTCCAACGTGTCGACGTCGAGTAGTCCGAGACCACCGAGCCATCCGGGCCCGGTGGCCAGCGAAACCTCGGCGACGCCGCCGCAGAGCAGATGCCCTCCTTCTAGCCATTGACAGTCCTGGTGATCGACGAAGAATCCGGGATTGGTGCGCGCGTCGAGGAGTTGACCGTCGACCGACCAGCGATAGAAACGCCTGGAGCCCCACGACCACCCGACTATGTCGCCGTCGACACCGCATCGAGCGATGGCACCGACGTGATCATCGACGTCGAACGCTCGATGTGGGGCTTCGCCCGGTTGCATACGAAAAACGGTGGTCGTCGAATCGGGTACGTACTCCGCGCACGCGACCCAGAACGCGCTCCCGTCGAAGTCCATGCCACCCGGGTGATACCGCCACGAGTCCCCGATCGGCGCCTCCTCGAGGAGGTTGCCGTGACAGTCGGCGGCCATGATGAGACCGCGTCGGGTGCTCACATCGACGGTCGAGATCCACCATGTCGAGCCGACACGCGCCATTCCCTGCGGGTGGTGCACATCGAATCGCAGTGGCATCTCGTCGACAAGGGTCCACGTAGTCATCCGTGAGATCGACGCAACGGTTGCAGCCACCGCGGCATCCATGCGTATGTCGTCGTCGCCCAACATCTGCGAGGAATTATCGCTGACGCGGGCCATCGCATCGTTGATACCCCGAGACGTTCTCGTGTCCACACGGTGAACATCGGCTGTTTGGTCACCGAGCGTGAGCCAAATGATGGTTTGGTCACGCGCCGAAGGCGCGTGACGGCGTGATCGATTGTCAGGTGTCGCGTCGAGCGTCGAAGGCCGTGCTTGGGTGGCGCCCAACAACGCTGCACTCTCGAACGGCACCACGATCTTGGTGTTGTCGCGCTCTCCGCTCCGATCAGGCCGTCACCATCAGTCGTCGGGCAGGCGCGCCAGACACGCGTCGAGCGCGACCTGCAGCGGATCGAGCACGACCAGCGATGGCCGCGCCCTCGTCAGGATCTCGACGACATGGGAGAAACCTGTGCCACCCAGCGCGACAGTTGCCGCATCGCGTAGCTGGGAGACCAACGCGGCGACATCCATGCTCCGGAGATCGGCTCCTGTGAGTTCGCACACCGGTTGGGGCGCAGACGCGATGGCGGAACGCAGAGCCTCCCCCGCACCAACGACGGGAATCTCGACCAACGCGCGAGCATCGGACACCCCGGGGTCGGCGGTGCAATCGACGATGACAGCGTCGAACCCCTCATCGGCTGCGTCGACAATCATGTTCACGACGAACGGCGCGGCGGCACGGGCGTCTCTCGCCGTGCGAATCTCAGAAGGTCCGGCTCCCGTGCAACGGTATGTCAACTCGATGCCGGGACGCGCAAGCCGAACCAGGTCAGCATCGATCTCCGGTGCAATCGATGCCCACGGCGTGCTCGTCGGACCGACCAATAACACCTTGACCACGATTCAATCCTCGCACATGACCGTCGTCTCAGATCAGGCGTCAGTCGCGGTTTTGCCATGTGCAGATGCACGCTTCGTTTCCCTCAGGGTCGGCGAGAATCCAGAACGCTCGCGCGCTGCGATCGCTGACGAGGTGGCCGCCGGCAGTGATCGCGTCGGCAACGCGTTGCTCCGCAACGTCATGGGGCACGGTGATATCGAGGTGGATGCGGTTGCGTTGTGGGCGCGGCTCGTCCATCTGCTGGAACCAGAACGCAGGGCCCATTCGCCGTGGATCCACCAGGGCGACTACCTGCGCGCCAGGTTCGCCCGCGGGCTCGTCCTCGTACGCCAAGATGGCCTTCCAAAAGGGCCGCACCTTGTCAATGTCGATTGCATCGATGGCCACCTCCGCTCCAAGCGCTGAAAGTGGCTCGCTCACCAGTCCCGCGTCGGACGCGAGAGCCGAGATGGTGGTCGCCAGATGGATGTCAACGTCGGTCAGGCTGTTGGTGGCGTGAGTCGTCAGAGTGACGTACACGCAACCGGGATAGCGCAGATCGACATCGGGATGATGTGCGGCTTGCTCGGCCGCTTCGGCGATCTGGCCGATGAACGCCGCCGCTGCGTCGAATGACGGAGCACGGAACCCGGCCTCGATGCGGCGGAGTATCACCCTCCAGTCGGGCAGATCCGTTCGGTGATGGAACTCCGATGAAGTGACCTTGTCGACCATCTCGCCAGCCTACGAACCCGGGGGACGTTCTCGATCTGGGTGCCACTCTGCGGAACCGCCCCCGGCGATGTCGGACACTGGCGCCCAGATCGTTTTTTCGGCAGTGCCCGTGCCGGTGCGGATCCGAATCTGAAGCACGTTGTGGAGCGCGGCTGAGTTCGAGGACGTGGAGTGGGTCAGCCGCCTGAGTTCACTGGGGTGCCTTCGGCGTCGATCATTTGGGCGAGGCGTCGGCGGAAACGGATCCCGCCGCTGTCGGTGCGCAGGTTGATGGTGGGCGTGGTAGAGGCGGACAAACCTCGCTGCGACGCCTGGAGGATGACCTTGTCCTCCTCGAAGGCGCCGCGCACGGATGCTGCGAACTGCCGCGACACGTCGGCGTCGTCCGGCGCGACGTTGCGCATCTGGAACCAGAAATACCGAGTGGTCGTCTCGTCTACGGGGGTCAGAAAGTTGAAGCTGTCCATGATGAACGTGTCGGGGTGCAGCGGCTTGTCTTCGCCACCGGAGCCAGCGGGGGAGATGTAGGCCTTGATCAGCGCGTTGCTTGGATACCGCACCTCGTACTGTTGCTTACGATCACAGTTGCCCGCGAACCGCAAGTAGGGCGCATAGAAGGGCGCGGACGGGGTGTCCAACATCCATCGCCACGTTGTCACACCGCCATCGCCGATCGTGACCTGCAACGGGGTCTCGTCGGCGCCGTCGCCGGCGAAGGATCCAGGATGCACCCACGCCACATGCGACGGATCGAGCAGGTTGTCGGTGATGTTGAGGTAGTTGCAGCCGATCTCCATGTCGTCGCCGTCAGTCGTGCCCCACGCGGGATCACCCCAGTGCTCTGCTTCGAAGATGTCGTCCGGGTCTGCGAGCGAAGCGTCACCCATCCAGATCCACAGCAACCCGTAGCGCGGCTCGATTGGATACGACCGAACCTGCGCGGCCTTCGGCGGCCGTTCGTTTCCGGGCGCTCGCACACACGTTCCACCGCAGTCGAAAACCAAGCCGTGGTAACCACACTCCAGGTCGTCGCCGCGCACACGGCCCATCGACAAGGGCACCTTGCGGTGCGGGCAGGCATCGGCGAGCGCGGCATACCGGCCGCTGTCACCTTGATAGATGGCCACGCTCTCGCCCAAGATGGTCATCGCGTGCGGGCCGGGCCCAACGTCGCGCTCCCACGCCGCTACGTACCAGGCATTGCGAAGAAACATCCGCCGGATCGTAGCCCTAAGCCCGCCAGCCTCGGTCGCGATGGCCCCGAGCGTGCGGGCCGCTCCCTACACGCGTCGATTGCGGGCAACGATGATGCCGGCCGCCCAGCGAAGGCGCAATCAGCTGGGGAGGACCTCCGGCGCTTCGTCCGTATCGGGATCGCCGCGTTGCGACAAGACGATGGAGCAGATGCACGGCGTTGCCGAGCGGGTCAACGGTCTGCGTCGCGTCCGGGTTCCTCGGCGTGTTCGATCAACTCCTGGATCTTCTCGGGTGCGTCTTCGGATCGAGCGTCGATCTGCGCTGCCTCCTCATCGATCGCATCCGCTTCGTCGTGATCGTTCGAGTCAGGCTTGGCTTCTCCTTGGCTGTTCATGCGACGGATGTACCCATCGACGTCGCGGTCTAGACGACGCTGCGCACTCGGGCTCGTCCCCGGAGAACCCCGTCGTGTCGCATCCGGCGGCTGGATGTAGGATTCCAGGTCTATGGCCACCGCCAAGCTCACCCCGCTGCAGGAACTCGAAGCTCGTCGTAACGCGCCCGCCGGACCGAAAAGGGTGATCTCCGAAGAGGAGAAGGCCACCCGCAAAGAGCGCGTTGCCAAGGCAAAGGATGCCTTGGCCAGGTCGGTTGGAGCACGAGGCGAGCAGGTGGCGCCGGCCCGCGCCGCGCTGAAGACGTATCTACAAAAGCTCAACGAGCCGAAGCAACCCGACGATGCTCAGTTCGAAGTGCTGATCGAGGCACCGTTCAAAGCGCCGCCCCGGAAGAAGACCAACGACCGTCGTTTCTGACGTCTCGGAGGTGTCGGCCAACGGCCCGAGCCATTGATGCAGCGGTAGGTTCGTTCGCGATGAAGTCCCCAGTCGACAACGTGCGCGAATGCATCGATCGCGCTACGACGCACGACGAAGCGATGTCGATCGCATACCTCGCGCGCCGCGACGACGAAGCGTTGGACGATGCCGATCGTGTCGACCGTTCGCTTCCGCTCGCAGGCGAAGTGCTTGCCGTCAAAGCCTGCTTCGACGTTGCGGGATGGACGACTCACGCGGGCTCTGCTGTACTCGCCGACGCCCCCGCAGCAGAGACCGACGCATTGATGGTTGCAGCCCTGCGGTCACAGGGAGCCATTCTTCTGGCGCAGACCAACATGACCGAGTTCGCCTACGGCGCGCTCGGTCTCAACAGCACCTATGGCACACCGGCGACGCCGCTGCTACCCGACGAACAACGCGTGGCTGGTGGGTCGACGTCGGGTGGAGCTGTTGCGGTCGCCTTCGGGGCGGCCGACATCGCGCTCGGCTCCGACACCAGCGGGTCGATACGCGTCCCTGCCGCGTTCTGCGGTGTTGCCGGGTTCAAACCGTCGCAGGGCCGATATCCATCCGGTGGGATGATTCCTCTCGCGTCCAGCTTCGACGTTCCAGGTCTCATCGCCGCGAAGGCGGCGGACCTTCGGCGCTTCGATGCAGCGCTGGTTGATGATCCTCGATGGCGCGACACCACGCTGGCGATGGCGGATGTTCGTCTGCTGGTGCCAGTCGATGCGTTGCATGCAGGTGAAACCGATCAAGTGGTCCTGGACGCGTTCGAGCACTGGATCGGGGCGATCATCGCCGCCGGAGGGCACGTCACGTACACCGACATGCCGATGCTGACCGAGGCGAGCCTTGCGGCTCGTGCCGGCTCGATGATCGCGGTCGAGGCATACGACTGGCACCGAGATTTGATCGCCGACCGATTTGACCAATACGACCCGCGAGTCGGTCCGCGCATCCAACACGGCGGCTCCGTGCTGGCAGCAGACTACGTAGCGGCGAGGCGAACGATTCACGAATGCAGGCGACGCTACGACGGATCGATGGAGAATGCCGACGCTCTCGTCACCCCTACGGTGTCGATCCTGCCGCCGAGGATCGACGATGTGCAGGCGATGGATTCGTACCTCGTAATGAACACCGAAGTTCTGCGCCTGACTGAGTTCGCCAACAGGCTCGACCTTCCCAGCGTTAGTCTGCCCGGCGGCCGCGCGCCCGTGTCTCCGATCGGTCTGATGCTGACCGGCCGGCGCGGAGGAGATGCGACCGTTCTCGACCTTGCCGTCGCCATCGAAGGTTGCCTTATCGGCGACGCCGGCTGACTAGCTTCGGGCAATGATCATCGTGCGCTCGCAAGACATCGCCAACTCCGCCCGCCACGTTTCCGGCCCCGGCTGGGACAGCAAGCGGATGATCGTGAGGGACGACGGAATGGGTTACTCCGTGCACGAGACGCGAATTCTCGAGGGCACCGAGAGCCACCTCCACTACAAGCACCACCTCGAGACGAACTATTGCGTCGCCGGCGAGGGAGAAGTCGTCGATGTTGCGTCGGGTGAGACCTTCCTGATCCGGCCCGGAACGATCTACGCACTCGATCAGCACGACGAGCACATCCTGCGGGCGACGAAGGGCGATCTCCACCTCGTGTGCGTCTTCAACCCGCCGGTAGCCGGCACCGAGACCCATAACGCCGATGGAGGCTACGAAGCCCCAGACTGAGCCTCAGCCGTGGCGGGCTTCGATTCGCTTCGGTACGCCGGCCTCGATCAACGCCGCGGCGGTGCGAAGAGGCACCCGGATGGTGTGGGGCAGACGGTGTGTCACACCGGTGACTTCGGCGGTGGTCCCGTCTTCGTCGACGATCAGTCGCACACATTCGATGCGACGGAACCCGAGCGGCGGCACAGAGCGGGAGATCTCGCTGCCTACGTGCTCGGCCACGGCATCCTCCTCTCGGCAACCAGCCTTCGCCGAACATAGTAGGGACACCTAATACAGTCTGGCAAGCATGACTTTGTCGAGAGGAGGATCGTGACTCAGCCGTCCGTTCTGAGCGAGGCCAGTTCCTGTGTCGGGTTCAGCCCCAACGCTGGGGGTCGTCTGGGTTCACGCCCATGCACAGCTTGCCGATCAGCTCGTGGGCAAGCAGGGTGTTTCCGGGGTGGAAACGGCCCATGCGCACGTCACGGAAGATCTGCTCGAGGCGGTTGCCCT
>JBDTWJ010000088.1:0-14719 GCA_040006755.1 Ilumatobacteraceae bacterium
CCGGTACGAGCCCGGCGAGGTCCTCGATGGTCAGTTGGCCGGTCGACACGAAAGCCATCAGGCCGGCGCCGCGGGCGTTGGCATGGCGGGGGTTGTCGAGTTGCTCGATCGGGCGGCCGGTGACATCGGCAAGCACCGTCGCCCATACGTCGGAGAGTGCAGCGCCGCCGACGAAGCGCATCTTGTCGAAAGGAATGCCGAGCGCGGTTTCGACCTCGTCGGCCAGCCAGCGCATCTGCATCGATACGCCCTCCAGTAGGGCGCGGACAAGATCCGCTCGTGCTGTGCTGAGCGAGATGCCGAGAAACGCTCCACGATGGCGTGCGTCGGGCGCGGGCGCTGCTGCCCCGAACACCCACGGCAGGAACATCACACCTCGCGATCCGGGCGGCGACTTTGCGGCCATCTGCAACGCCTCCGCGAAGATGGCGTCAGGTGGTCCGTCGGCGAGCTCACGACCCATCGCCTCGTTGAGTGCAGCTTCGACGAGCTTGCCGCCGAGGCCGGCTTCGGCCACGACGTAATACCGATCCTCGAGCGAACTCGGCATCGTCACGATGAATTTTGCGCTGTCGACGTGCCGCACCGGATGATGAACGGTCAACACACCGGTGGTGCCCATCATCACCGTTGCTTGTCCGGGTTCGAGCGCTCCTGAACCGAACGCCGCCGCGATGCTGTCGTTCGAGCCGGTGACCACCACGACATCGCGGCGCAGCCCGAGATCATCGGCGACATCGGCACGAATGGTCGCCAAGACCTTCAGCGATCGAGTCAGTTCGGGGAGGCGGCTGGCATCGACCCCGGCCGCTCCGACGAGTTCGTCGGACCACGTGGTCGAACCCAAACGACGGTTGTCGGTCAGTGCGAGTGGCATCGCCGAATTCGCCGTTGCGGCGATCCTGCCGGTGAACCGAGCATTCAGGTAGTCCATCGGCTCGAGGTACGCAGCGGTTCGACGGTGGATGTCGGTCTGTTGTTGAAACCACAGAACGTGCGACAGCGATGTGCTGGGTCCGAAGCCGTGGATTTCGGCAAAGCGCGATCTGACTGCATCGCCATCGTCGCCCGCAGTCAGGGCTGCCGTCAGGGGTTCGCCGCGACGATCGAACCACATGTGGAGGGGTGCAACCGGCATGCCGGCGGCGTCGACCGGAACGATCGACGACCACTGACTGGTGACGCATATCGAACGAACTGCATCCCTTGCCGCTACGCCCGCCGAGTCGAGCGCCTGCCGGCACGACGACAACGTCGAGCTCCACATCACCTCGGGGTCCTGCTCCGCGAGGCCGCCCTCACCGAACGTCGTGGGCACACGTGTCAACCCGGAGCCGAGCACGCGTCCGTCAAGAGCGATCACCGATGCCTTGCACGCTGTGCTGCCGAGATCAATGGCCAGCGCGTTCACTTCACGGCATACCTTTCGAGATAGGCGATGACCGCAGTGATGGTCTCGTCGACGACTTGACGATCGCCGTCGGGATCAATGCGGAATGCCAGATCGAGCCCCTTGTCAATGAGACCGATCACCAGATGCATGGCTCGATCCGGGCTGATGCCGCCAAGATCGAGCCCGTGCCGGCTCAACCGCTCGTACGCGCCAGTGGCGCCAGCGAGGTCGAGCTCGCGGTTGGTTTCGATCATCGCCGTGCTCTGGAACCGCGAGAACCACAGCACTCGAAAGCCGGGCTCAACTTGGTAGAACACGAACAGTGCGTCGACCACCGCAGCCAGCACCTCACGCCAGTCGTCGTCGGGCCGCGCGGCATGCACGGCCTCGGCGACCGGGGTGACCTTGTCGAGGCTCGCAGCAACGATCGCGTCGAAGATCGACTCGCGATTGGGGAAGAAGTCGTACAGCCACCCGATCGAGACGCCCGCAGCTTTGGCGATCATCCCGGTGGTGATTGCCTCGGGGCCGACCTCGTCGACGAGACGTGCGGCGGTGTCGAGCACGTGCGCGACCCGGCGTTGACTTCGCGCTTGGAGGGGCAGACGGCGCGGGCGGCTTCTCGGTTGTTCCAGGAACGCAACCATGGATTGAGTGTCGATCGTCGCCCTCCCTTCCGAATCTCCGGATTGAACCCGAGCAGGATTCGGGTTATTCTGCCACGAAATAGGGGCGTGGCGCGAGCCACGGCGAAACAGGGGGTCCGACAGTGCGTCACATTGGAGCTCGCAAGTGGACGAAGGTTGCCGCCATCGGTTTGGTCGCGACTGTCATTGCTGCGTCGTGCGGCAGCGATGACAACGGCGACACCTCGGGTGGCACCTCGCCAACGGCGGCTCCTGCCGCCAGCGAACCGGGTGCAACAACCGGCGGCGATACAGCGGCGCCGGCCGCCGAAGGTCGCGAACTGGTCATCGCTCGCGACATGGATGTCAACTCGCTCGATGTCAGCCGCAGCTACTGCGACACATGCCAGATCTTCAACACGGCGGTCTACGAGACGCTGATCACCGTCGATCCCTCCGATCCCAACAAAATCCTGCCGCGACTCGCCACAAGCTGGGAGGGCAACGCCGACAACACAGTGTTCACGTTCACGCTCGATCCCGCGGCCAAGTTCGCCGACGACTCGCCAGTGGAGGCGAAGGACGTGAAATGGTCGTGGGAGCGGCTCGCCAACATCAAGGGTTCGGCCTCCTACCTGATGTCGGGATTGAAGACGCTGGAAATCCCCGACGCCACAACCATTGTTGCCACGTTCGAGGCTCCCAACTCGGCGTTCCTGCCGATCGTTGCGGCGAGCTATCTCGGCATCATCAACAGCGATGTCGCAACCGAGCAAGGTGCCAGCGCGGCTGCCGACGCCGATTCGGCCGACAAGGCCGAGGAATGGTTCCTCGCCAATTCGGCGGGCAGTGGTCCCTACGCGTTGGAGTCGTACACCCAGGGCGAGTCCCTGGTCCTCTCGCGAAACGACAACTACTGGGGTCCCAACAAGCCGGTCTTCCCACGGGTCACCATCTCCCAGGTCAAGGACTCGTCATCGCAGCTGCAACAACTGCAGGCCGGCGACGCCGACATAGCCATGCAGATCTCACTCGACTCGGTCAGCCAACTGGAAGGCGACTCCAACGTCACGACGTCAGTCGTCGACTCGTTCAACTACGTGTACATCGCGCTGAGTCCCGGAGCTGAGGGGGCCGAGAAGTTGCAGGATCCCAACGTCCGCAAGGCGATCGTCAAGGCGATCGACTACGACGGCGCGATCGAGTCATTGGTCGCCGGCAATGGCAAGAAGCAAGCGTCGCCGATCCCCAACGGTTTCATCGGTAGCGCCGATCTGGCCCTGCCGGAATACGACCTGGAGGGAGCCAAGAAGCTCCTGGCCGATGCAGGCGTCGCCGATGGCTTCGATCTCGACGCCACGTACCCGGAGGCCAACGTCTACGGCGTCGACTTCAGCCTGATGATGCAGAAGATCCAGCAGGATCTCGTGAAGGTCAACATCAACCTTCAGTTGACTCCTGTTCAGTTCCCCGAGTGGATAGACCGCATCAACGCCAAGGGCATTCCTGTCACCGCAGTGTACTTCGCGCCGGATCACACCGATCCGAGTCAGTACATCCAATACTTCGGTGAGATCCCCGGGTCGTCGTGGGCTGCACGAGGCGGCGGAGGCGACGCGGGCACCCCGCTCGACAACCCGAAGGAGTCCGAGCTGTTGGCCACGGCGCTCGCATCGTCGGGCGACGCCAGGGCGAAGGCGTACACAGAGCTCGGCCAGCTGATGATCGACGACGCCATCATCGTGCCGATCGTCAATCCGCAGCTCGTCCTGGCCACGGCATCAGACATCACCGGCATGCACTACAGCGCATGCTGCAACCTCGATCTCGGTTTGCTCGGTCTCGCAGGCTGACCAGGAATCCTGGCAATCTTCAGTCGTGAGGCGATTCATCCTTCGTCGACTCGCGGCCATGCCACTGCTGCTGCTCGGAATCGTCACCATCGCGTTCTGTATCTCGAGGTTGATACCGGCCAACCCCCTGGTCTCGATCGTCGGCGAACGCGCAATGAACAACGAGAAGGTGGTGGCAGCGGCGAAGACTCGCTGGGGCCTCAACGGGTCGATCGTCGAGCAGTACTTCATCTACATCAAGAACCTCCTCACCGGTGATCTCGGCACGTCGTTCCGCACTCGTCAACCGGTGACCGACGACCTGCTCCATCGCCTGCCGGCGACGCTCGAGCTTGCCGCCGGTGCGTTGCTGATCGGTGGCGTGGGTGGTGTGGCGCTCGGCGCCTACGCGGCCAGCAAGAAAGACAAGCCAGCTGATCACTTCAGCCGCGGCTTCGCGCTGCTCGGGTCGTCGTTGCCGGTGTTCTGGATCGGCCTCGTCTTCCTGTTCGTGCTCTATGCCCGGCTTGGCTGGTTCCCGGGTCCCGGCCGTCTGCCACCCCGCACCAAGCCACCCGATCATGTCACCGGCTTCTACACACTCGACTCGTTGCTCGACGGAAACTTCACGCTCTTCCGACAATCTCTGTACCGGTTGGTGCTGCCGTGCGTCGTGCTCGGCTGGGCCTACATGGGACAGCTCTCGAGGCTGGTCCGGGCGGCGATGCTCGACGAGATCAATGCCGACTACGTGCGCACGGCACGGGCCAAAGGTCTCGCAGAGCGACTGGTGATGCGCCGTCATGTGCTGCGCAACGCCTGGCTCCCAACGCTGACGATCCTGGGGTTCTCGTTCGCCCAGCTGCTCACTGCCTCGGTGCTGACCGAGACGATCTTCCAGTGGAACGGCATCGGCTCGTACGCCGTGCAGGCGGCCAACACGCTCGACTTCCCGGCGGTCAACGGCGTGTCGTTGTTCGCCGGCTTGGCCTTCCTGCTGGCCAATCTTGCAACCGACGTGCTCTACGCCGTTGCCGATCCGAAGATCCGGTTGGCGTGAGCCTGCTCTCGGCGGAGCCGCGCGCCATGACCGATGTGACGCCGCAGAACACGTGGACGTCACCATGGAGGCGTTTCACCGTCATCGCGGGAATGATCGTCGCAGTCTTCTGGCTGATCGTTGTCTTCACCATCCAGTGGTGGGCGCCGTACACGCCGCTCGAAGCGGTGGGCAAGCGACTGCAACCCCCGAGCTGGGAGCATTGGCTGGGCACCGATGCGCTCAGTCGCGACGTGTTCACCCGCACGCTCTACGGCGCTCGGCAGACCTTGCCGGTTTCGTTCGCCGTCATCGTGTCGGCGGTGTCGATCGGAACCGCACTAGGGGCCATTGCCGGCTTTGTGGGTGGGCGTGTCGATGGCGTAGTCATGCGCCTCGTCGACGTGACGCTTGCCTTTCCACCGATCTTCCTGGCCATGGCGGTCGCCGCGGCGCTGGGCCCGGGACTGCGCAATGCATTCTTCGCGATGGTGATCGTGTGGTGGCCGATCTATGCGCGGTTGATACGCGGTCAGGTACAAGCAGTGAAGCACCGCGACCACATCCAAGCCGCAGTGTCGATCGGTGCAACGCGTTGGCGAATACTGCGCAAGCACGTGTTGCCGTTGTCTTTCACTCCGGCGTTGATCAACGCGACGCTCGACATCGGGCAGGTCGTCATCCTCACCGCGACGCTCAGCTTCTTGGGCCTCGGTGCCAAGCCGCCCTCGCCCGAATGGGGTGCGATGATCACTGATGGGGCGCAGTTCTTCTATCAGTGGTGGATCGCGGTCGCTCCGGGCGTGGCGATTCTTACTGTGGCGATGGCGTTCAACTTCTTGGGTGACGGTCTGCGTGACGCGCTCGACGTCAGGGCCAAACGATGAGCATGTCGTCGACGCGTCCACTCTTGGACGTCCGCGATCTCCACGTTCGATTTGCGGTCCGCGGTGGTCAAGTGCATGCAGTGCGCGGGCTCGACCTCACCGTCCATCGAGGCGAGGTTGCCGCGGTGGTGGGGGAGTCAGGCTCTGGAAAGAGTGCATCGATGTTGGCGGCTCTGGGGCTGCTCGACGTCAACGCTTCGGCGACAGGCTCGGTTCGCCTCGACGGCGTCGAGTTGTTGCGGGCAGCGCCATCGGTGCTGCGCTCGATCCGAGGCGGACGAATCGGCATGATCTTCCAGGACCCGATGACGTCACTCAATCCGGTGTTGGAGATCCGTCGACAAATCGCGGAGGCGGTCATCACGCACCAACAGGTCAGCCCGCGCCAGGCCGAATTGAAGGCGGTCGAGCTTCTGGAGATGGTGTCGTTCCCCGACGCGGCGCGACGGGCCCGGTCGTTTCCGCACGAGCTCTCGGGTGGCATGCGACAGCGAGTGATGATCGCGATGGCGCTGGCCAATGATCCGGAGATACTCATCGCCGACGAGCCGACCACCGCCCTCGACGTCACGGTGCAAGCACAGATCCTCGACCTGCTGCGGTCACTGCGCAAGTCGCGTGAGTTGGCGATCGTGTTGATCACTCACGACCTCGGTGTCGTCGCCGGGCTCGCCGACAGCGTCCATGTGATGTATGCCGGCCGTATTGCCGAATCGGGTCCAGTCGTCGACATCTTCCATCGACCGCAGCACCCCTACACCGCTGGGCTACTCGCGTCGCTGCCGCGTCTGGATCGTCCCGATCGCGACTTGACACCGATCGGCGGAGTTCCTCCGCGGCTGTACGAGGCGCCTGTGGGATGCGCGTTCGCGCCGCGCTGCCAGTACGCGATTCCATCGTGTCTCGAAGGTGAGCCGGCGCTGCAGTCCGTCAACGACTCGCTGGTCGCGTGCGTTGTGTTGCCCTTCGCAGAGAAGGCAGCCGAGGTTGCGCGATGACCGTGGATTCCGCGACAGCACCGCTCGTGCAGGTTCGCGATCTGGTGAAGGAGTTCGAGCTGCGGCGCACGTCGTGGCGAACGCAGGCTGCGACGGTGCAGGCCGTGTCGGGAGTGTCGTTCGACATCAGCTCCGGCGAGGCTCTCTCGTTGGTGGGCGAGTCGGGGTGCGGCAAGACCACGACTGCGTGGTGCGTGTTGCGCCTGGTCGAGCCGAGCAGCGGATCGGTTCTTTTCGACGGCGTCGAGCTCACCGAGCTCTCAGCTGGTCGCCTTCGCGAAGCGCGCCGACGCTTTCAGATGGTGTTCCAGGATCCCTACACGTCGCTCAACCCCCGAATGACCGTCGGCGAGATCGTGGCTGAGCCGCTGCTCGTGCACGGGGCCACAGCGGAGGAGCGGCGTGACCGAGTGGCCGAACTGCTCGAACAGGTGCAGTTGGGAAGCGATGCCGTCGACCGCTATCCGCATCAGTTCTCCGGGGGACAGCGACAGCGCATCGGTATCGCGCGGGCGCTCGCGCTGTCGCCCGATCTGGTCGCGCTCGACGAGCCCGTCTCCGCACTCGATGTCAGCATCCAAGCCGAGATCATTCGCCTGCTGCAGCGGCTACGCGACGAACTCGGGTTGGCATATCTGTTCATCGCCCACGACCTGTCCGTTGTGCGGCATCTCAGTCACAGGGTCGCTGTGATGTATCTCGGCAAGATCGTCGAGCTGGCTCCCGCCGCGGAGCTGTACAGCCGCCCCGCTCATCCGTATACGAAAGCGCTGCTGTCCGCAGCGCCGATACCCGATCCATTGATCGAGCGCGATCGGGTGCGCATCGTGCTGGAGGGCGACCCGCCCACCCCCACCGATCCGCCCAGCGGGTGCCGGTTCCGCACCCGCTGCTGGCGAGCAGAGGAAATCTGTGCGGAAGTCGAGCCCCCGTTGGACGAGGTCGCCGATGCGCACCGCGTGGCCTGTCATTTCAATCTTTGGACCTGACTGAACTGACTGAGTGGTCAACGGGACTCAGCGGTTTCGCTCCGTACAATTGGTGCGATGAGCAGGCGATCAGTCGAGCGGAAACTGCGAAAGGCTGGTCTTCGGCTTCGCGGCCTGCGCGATGAGCTGGTTGTGATCGACGAGCAACTCGCTCATCTCACCGAGGATGCGGAAGACAAGAGCATCAGAGCGCTCGTGGCCGACAATCCCGCTGCCGCAATCGAACACCGCGAGGCGGTTGGTCACAGCGAGGCCATGGCTGAGCATCGGCGCCGTGTAGTTGCCGAGATCGTCGGGCTGGAAGAACGACAGGACGAACTACTCGATGAACTTCGCCTACTCTGATCCTTGCTCCACCGACGGGCCGATTCGAAAGGACTGCCGCCAGTGACGATTCGTGTTGTGATCGCCGAGGATGAGGCAATCATCCGTCTCGATTTGCGTGAGACCCTCGAGGAAGAGGGCTACGACGTCGTCGGCGAGACCGGTCGTGGCGATGAAGCGGTCACGCTCGTTCGTGATCTCAAGCCGGATCTCGCAATCCTCGACATCAAGATGCCGGGGATGGATGGTCTCGAGGCCGCCCGGGTCATCACGGCCGAGCGGATCTGTGGCGTGCTGATGCTGACTGCGTTCAGCCAACGCGAAGTGATCGAGGAAGCCCGCGATGCCGGCGCACTTGCCTATCTCGTCAAGCCGTACCAGAAGAGCGATCTCATCCCGGCCATCGAGGTGGCTATCGGTCGGTTCCGCGAGATGCAGCATCTCAGCGGCGAGGTCGACGCGTTGGGCGAGCAGCTCGAGTCGCGCAAGATCATCGATCGGGCCAAGGGACTCCTGATCGACGAATGTGGGATGCGTGAGGGCGAAGCATTCACGTTCATCCAACGCACTGCGATGAGCGAACGATCGCGGATGCGAGAGGTTGCCGAGCGGGTACTTGCCGGCACACTGCGCCCGTGAAGCTGCTCCTGCTCGACGGCAACTCGCTGACGTACCGCGCGTTCTACGCGCTGCCGACCGACATGGCCACGGCATCGGGTCAGGTGACGAATGCAGTGTTCGGGTTCACGTCGATGTTCGCGTACCTGTTGAAGGATCAGCAGCCCGACGGTGTGATGGTCGCGTTCGACCGTCCTGAAAAGACGTTCCGCCACGACTCCAATCCGTTGTACAAGGCCCAGCGCGAAGCGGCACCCGACATCCTTCGCCAGCAGATGGGTCTCGTGCGTGAAGTGCTCGATGCCCTGCACGTTCACGTCGTCGAGCTTGCTGGTTGGGAGGCCGACGACATCTTGGCCACCATCGCCGAGTACGCCAAGGCCGAGGGCCATGAGGTGATCATCGTCACCGGAGACCGCGACAGCTATCAGCTCGTCGACGACCCTGGTGTGAAGGTGTTGTACAACCGGCGCGGCGTCAGCGACTACGCGCTCTACGACGAGGCGGGGATCAAAGAAAAGACGGGCGTGACGCCAGCGCAATACACGCAGTACGCGGCCCTGCGCGGTGACCCCAGCGACAATCTTGACGGCGTGCCGGGCGTCGGAGAGAAGACCGCGGCAAAGCTCATCAACACCTACGGCGGGCTCGACGGCATCTTCGCCAACGTCGAAGCCCAGACGCCGAAGCTGCGCGCATCGCTCGCCGAGCACGAGGCACGGGTGCGCAGCAACGCCGAGTTGATGGTGCTTCGTCGCGACGCACCGATCGAGATCGATCTCGCGGGATACACGATCGAGCCCGACGTCGAAGAGGTTCGGCGGCTGTTCGATTTTCTCGAGTTCCGTGCCCTGACCGATCGATTGTTCGAGGCTCTTGGCACACCGGGAGCACAGCAACCGTCTGCCGAGTTGCAAGTGTTGGAGGCGGAGATCAGTGACGTCGCCGCGGCGGGCGCTGCGGTCTCGACGATCAACTCGCTGCCCGTGCTCGATGTCGTGGCCGCGTGGTCGGGTGATCCGGGACGCAGCGAGCTGATCGGCTTGGCCGTCGTCACAGATCTCGAGGCATGCGAGGTGGCGTGGATTCCTGCCGCGATCCTCGCGGCTTCCGAGGTGTTGGCAGCACTCGCTGCACACCCGGCGCTACGCGGCCACAACGCGAAGGCGCTGATGCGTTGGTCGCTGGGTCACGGGGTGACCATCACCGGACTGCAGATGGATGTGGCTATCGCGGCCTACCTCATCGACCCGGCCGACGTGCGCTACGCGCTGGCCGATCTGTTGCGGCGATACACGCAGTTCCAACTGCCGGCGACCGAGGCGGCCTCATCGGGTCAGCTCGATTTCAGCGAAGAAGTAGGCGACGACGATCGGCGTGTTGCCGGCCGTGGGGCATTGGCCGTTGCCCATCTGGCGTCAGCATTGCAGTCGGCACTCGAGAAGCAGGGCATGGCCGAGCTGTATGCAACAATTGAGAATCCCTTGGTGGGAGTGCTCGCCGAGATGGAGTACGTCGGCATCGCGGTCGACCTGACGGAGCTGAAGCGGTTGAACCAACACCTCACCTCCGAGGCGGACCGCTTGGCCGCGGAGCTGCAACGGGTCGTCGGTCGGCCGTTCAACTTCAACTCGCCCGTGCAACTGCGCGAACTGCTGTACACCGAGAAGCAGTTGGCGCCGCAGAAGAAGACGAAGACCGGCTACTCCACCGACGCGGCGACGTTGCTGAAGCTGCGCGACGAGTGGCCGGAGTTCATCGACCCCCTGATGCAGTACCGCGAGACGGAGAAGCTGCGTGGCACGTACGGCACGGGTTTGATGGCCGAGGTCGCGCCCGACGGGCGGATCCACGCGACCTTCAACCAGACCGTTGCCCGCACCGGCCGGCTCAGCAGCGACCAGCCGAACCTGCACAACATTCCGGTGCGCAGCGACGAGGGTCGCCAGTTCCGCAAGGCATTCATTCCGGCGCCTGACCGCGTCCTGCTCGTGGCCGACTACAACCAGATCGA
Source organism: Ilumatobacteraceae bacterium (assembly GCA_040006755.1). Lineage (GTDB taxonomy): Bacteria > Actinomycetota > Acidimicrobiia > Acidimicrobiales > Ilumatobacteraceae > JAENVT01. Next base: position 10,721 of record JBDTWJ010000088.1, read on the forward strand.
GTTGCGATGCATCGCCCATCTCGCCGCCGATCCAGGGTTGATCGAAGCGTTCCGCAGCGGCACCGACATCCACAACGTGACAGCTGCACGGGTGTTCGGAGTGGAACCGAGTGCGGTCACCCTCGAACAGCGGTCGAAGGCGAAGATGGTCAGCTACGGACTGGCGTACGGCATGGAGTCGTACGGCCTCGGTCAGCGGCTTGGCATTCCGACCGCCGATGCGGCCGTCATCCTCGATGCCTACTTCGAGGCTTTCCCCAACGTGAAGGCCTACATGGACCGCACCGTCATCGAGGCCCGCATGCGCGGCTACACCGAGACGTTGTTCGGCCGCCGCCGGCCAATTCCCGAGCTGTCGAACTCGAACTTCCGAATACGCCAAGCCGGCGAGCGTCAAGCGATGAACGCGGGCATCCAGGGTCTCGCTGCCGACATCTTCAAGGTCGCGCTGGTACGCATCCACGCAGCGCTCTCGGAAGTGCACGTGGCCAGTCGGTTGATCCTGCAGGTGCACGACGAAGTGTTGGTCGAGGTTCCCGAGTCGGAGCGCGACACAGTCGGACCGATCGTCATCGACATCATGCGCAACGCCGCCCAACTCGACGTGCCCCTGGAGGTCAACGTGTCGTGGGGCAACAGCTGGGCAAGCGCCAAGGGCTGAGCCCTGTCATGCCGCGCCGCGTTTGGGTGGGCCGGTGGTCATGATGTTGCCGTCGGGGAGCTTGATGGTCAGGGTGCGGTCGGGTGTCAGGGTCAGTAGCCAGCCGTCGTTGTGGATCTTGTGGTGATGGTGTTCGCACACCGGCAACAGATTGTCCAAATCGGTCAACCCGTCGTGGCGCCACCAGATGACGTGGTGGGCTTTGGTGCGACTGAACCGCACCCGACACCCTGGGATCGCACACGACGGATACAACGCCCGCAACGCCCGCCGCTGCGCCCGATTCGCGGTCCGCGACTGGCGACCCTGGTTCAACTCGCCCGGCGCGGCGATCACCACCCCGTTACGCACCACCACCGTGTGCACCGTGGCGCGTTGGGCGAGATCGGTGAGCACCCTGTCCGGTAACTCGACGTCCAATCCCCAATCAATCGACGGTCGCCCGTCGCCGTCGGGTTGAGTGTGATCGACCACGACGACAATCTCGGGTTTGCCCAGCTTGCCTGCCCGGCCGTCGAGCATCGCCAGTACCGCCTGGGCGCGGAGGAACGATTGCTTCTCCAACAAGTCGCTCGGACAACCATCGGGCTGGGAGTCATGGAACAGCGCCTGCAAGGTGGCATCGATACGGTTCTCCAAGCGGAGCATCGTTTCCGGATCCCACGTCGCCGACCAGCGACCCATCCCCGTGTCACACTCGATCCACGAACTGAACCGCACATCACACTTCTGACGCTCCAACCGATCCAACCCGTCACTGTCACGTTCCAGGCGTCTCGCTTGGGCACGCATCGCACGACCGAACTCGTCCGCGGACACGTTCTCCGCCAACGTCACCAGAATCGGTGCCTGATCGACCAACTGCTGACGCACCGCCGGATCCAACTGGCGCAACGCCCGCCCCATCACATCGACATGCTCACCAGACACCCGACCAGCATCCAACGACGCACCGAACTCGGGCACCGTCTCGACAGTGTCGGCACGCTTCAACACCTGCTCACCATGCCGCAAACTCGTCCGACCAGCCTCGGCCAACGACTTCTCCGGAAAAGACGACACCCCAGCAACTGCTCGTGCCACCGCAACCTCGCGACCATCAACCCACGACCGCAACCGGCGCACATCATCAACCGCGACCCGAAGCGAAGCCCAATCGGCACAGCCGGCATCGACCGCCGCCAACCGTTCCACCAACTCGTGTGCCTCGGCCGTCTTCATCCTTCAAGTATGACGAAGGGGTGTTACACAGTTCCTCGAGGACGCGGTCGCTTTCCTCGGCGGGATCACAGGCAGCGCTCTGCCACTTCGAGGAACGCCAGTCCGGCGTCGCCCTGGAGTTCGCGCAGGTTCGCGAGGCCGGTCGAGACACGCTCGACGAAGCCCCACTGCCACACGGGTTCGGCATCGACCTCGCACCACGACGCCAGTAGCTCGGCACGCTCACGAACGAGGCGGTACGTGTCACCGGCGAGCAGAGGGAGGTTGTATTCGCGCATCGGCACACTGAGGTCGTGAGCGCGCTCGGAGACAAGACCCTCCGGATCGACGAACTTGAACAGTCCTGCGCCGGCATCGAGCGTGTTCCAGCCGTGCGCGTCCCCGTGCACGAGCACTGCATCGGCCGGATCGAACGCTGCTGCTCGTTCTTCGCAGTAGCTGATTGCACGGTCGACCACCTTTCGGCTGCACGGCCGCCTTAGCTCTGTCCACGACGTTTCGATGTATCGGTGCAACCAGGCGGCTTTGTCTGAACCGGTCAGGAGACCGCAGTCCCCGACGACGGGCCGCCAGTACGAACGCAGCGTTGCCGCGATCGCTTCCAACAGCTGTGGAAGCGGCAGCCCGAGGGCGTCCAGATTGGGACCGAGTCGTTCGAGCAACATCGCCGGCGGCGACGCGTCGTGTTCGAACAGCTCAGCGCAGGCCTGGCCACCCGCAAGCTGATGCGCGACCACACTTCGTTGGAACGCGTCGACACGATCCATCTCGAGCGGCATCGCCACCTTCAACACACACGCACGCCCCGAGCCATCCGTGGCCGCGGCCACATATGCCGCAGTCCCGCCACCAAGAGACGCGCCAACCTCCAGGCCCCACCGCTGAGCGAGCGCGGCGACAACTTCCGGCAGGTCATCCAACCAGCGTTGCCCGGCCACGCCGTTCGCGATCGCCCGTTGCCGGACCAGGGGCGGAACGTTGAGCTCCAATGACATACTTCGATGTCTAATGGACCCACATCCAGCCGAGGTGTCAATATTTCGCATTCCACCACCGCAATGAGTCACTGGTTTGAGCCCATCGCTGACCATCTCGGGTCGGCGTATCTGCGGTATTCGTTCACCAAGGGGACAGTCCAGGAGATCGACTTCGTCGTCGAGGCACTTGGCATAAAGGCGGGGCACCGCGTCCTCGACGTGGGTTGCGGCCCGGGCAGGCATGCGCACGAACTGGCTCGACGGGGCGTGATCGTGCACGGCGTCGACATCAGCCAACGGTTCATCGACCTTGCTACCCAAGGTGCGCCGCCCGGCGCGACGTTCGAGCGTGTCGATGCGCGAAAGCTGCCGTTCGAAGCAGAGTTCGATGCCGCGATCTGTTTGTGCCAGGGCGCCTTCGGTTTGATGACTGCGGTCAACGAGAACCAGGCGATACTCGCCGGTATTGCTGTGGCATTGAAGCCGGAAGGCACGGTGGCGTTGTCGGCGTTCAGCAGCTACTTCGCGGTGAAGTACCACGAATCCGCGTCGTTCGATGCCGCGACCGGAATCAGTCACGAACGCACCGAGGTCCGCGACGAACAGGGTATAGCAGCAGAGGTGGAGCTGTGGACGACGTGCTTCACCCCAGGTGAGCTGCGCATGATGTGCGCGGCTGCCGGCCTGGATGTTGTCGACATCTGGAGCGTCGAACCGGGTGCATATGCCCGGACCGCGCCATCGACGGAGACTGCTGAATTCTTGGTGATCGCTCGCCGTCGCTGAGTGAGGCCGCAATCTGCGCTGGTAACCTCTCTCGGTCCGGAATTCGCCGGGCCATTCTTGCAGTGCTATTCGAAAGCGATTGTCCTTTGTCCGATACCACGACCTTCTCCGTAGCCAGCGGTGCCATGGGCACCTTCGACGAAGAAGGGAATTACCAGCCCCGCCAAGTCATCGACGATGACCTGGGCATGTCCTTTGCAGATGCCATCGAAGGCACGATGGTGGAAGTCGAGGACGGTCAGCTGGTCTTCGGTTCGGTCGTCAAGATCGACAAGGACGAGGTGCTCCTCGACATCGGCTACAAGAGCGAAGGCGTCATCCTCGCCCGCGAGCTCAGCATCCGCAACGACGTCA
>JBDTWJ010000089.1:0-14709 GCA_040006755.1 Ilumatobacteraceae bacterium
AACAAGCGTCAAACGACGAGGTCAGTCGTCGTTGGCGCCCTGACCGGAATCGTCGTTGTTGCCCGTGTGATCGGAGTTGTCGTGGCTTGCGGCGTCGTCGTTCGAGATCTCGGTGGCGTCGTCTGAGTCGTCATCGGCTAAGTCGTCATCGGCTAAGTCGTCATCGGCTAAGTCGTCATCGGCTGAGTCGACCGAGTTCTCAGTGGCGTCGTCGTCGTCGACCGAATTCTCGGTTGCGTAGTCGTCGACGGAATTCTCAGTGGCGTCGTCGGTCGAGTTCTCGATGACATCGTCGGGAGTGGATTCGGTGACCGCGTTGATCGCCGGAGTGGTCGGGGTGTCGTCGGTCGAGTTCTTGGTGGCCGGTTCGACGCCGTTGTCTACGCTCACCGGCCTGGCCTGCGTCGCGGTGACCGGTGCCGGAACGGTGGGGCGAGCATTGTCGCCGCGGGCAGCAAACACTGGTGCTGCGAGTCCGATGGTCGCAATGCCGGCTGTTGTCCAGATGAGTGATCGCTTCATGATGAAGTCTCCTTGGGTAGGTGCTGACCAACGTAGAAGCACCTTCCCCAAGGGGCGTCCCGACAATATCCAAGAGACGGCAAAGTCTCCTCGCCCTTTGGTTCAGCCACGTCGTACTGGGACTAGTGGTACGACCACATGAAGTGTCAGCCGCCGCTGACGTCGGCGACCTTCTGGCGACCCGCTCCGAGGAACGGCATCATTGCGCGAAGACGACCACCGACCTCTTCGATCTGGTGCACTCGCCCGGCCTCGCGCAGGCCGTTGAAGTTGGCTCGACCGCTCTCACTCTCGGCAACCCATTCCCTGGCGAATTTGCCGGACTGGATCTCTTTCAGGATCTTCTTCATCTCGGCCTTGGTCTTGGCGTTGACGATGCGCGGGCCGCGAGTGACGTCGCCGTACTCGGCGGTATCGCTGATCGAGTACCGCATGCCTGCAATGCCTTCCTCGTACATCAGATCGACGATCAACTTCACCTCGTGGAGACACTCGAAGTACGCCATCTCCGGCTGGTACCCGGCTTCCACCAGCGTGTCGAATCCCGCCTGCACCAACGACGTGAGGCCGCCGCACAAAACGACCTGCTCGCCGAACAGGTCGGTCTCGGTCTCCTCGCTGAAGGTCGTCTCGATCACGCCGGCGCGAGCACCGCCGATGGCCTCTGCATAGCTGAGTGCCAGCGCGTGAGCGCCTCCGGTGGCGTCCTGGTGAACGGCGATGAGACACGGCACGCCACCGCCCTCGGTGTAGGTACGACGTACCAGGTGTCCAGGGCCTTTCGGTGCGATCATGATCACGTCGACGCTCTTCGGCGGGCGGATTCGCTTGAATCTGATGTTGAATCCGTGCGCGAACGCGATGGCCTTGCCCTTGCGCATGTGCGGCTTGATGAATTCTTCGTACGTCGCCTTCTGCTCGGTGTCGGGCATCGTCATCATGATCACGTCGGCCCACTTGGCGGCAGCACCGATGTCCATCACCTTCAGCCCCGCCGTCTCTGCCTTCTCAGCCGACTTGCTGCCTTCGCGGAGGCCGACCACGACTGGGACGCCCGATTCCTTCAGATTCAGCGCGTGCGCGTGGCCCTGCGAGCCATAGCCGATGATGGCCACCTTGCGACCCCGAATGATCGACGGATCAGCATCCGCCTCGTAGTACATCTTCGCGGCCATCTCAGCCAGCCTTTCCGTAGTCGCTTTTCTTGGAGTTTGAATTCGCGGCACGCAGGCGTGCCTCACGATCGAGTTTGGGAAGCGCCACCCGGCCGGTGCGCTGCAGCTCCACGATGCCATATCCGGCCAACAACTCTTCAAAATCGTCGAGTTTGTCCGGGTGCCCATCGAGGCTGATGGTGATGGCCTCGACGCCGACGGCAAGGATCTTGCCCTCGAAGATCGTTGCCAGCTCGACGATCTGACTGCGGTTCTCCGCAGCACTGCGAACGGTGGCCAGCAGCAGCTCGCGCTCGACCGATCGCCGTGGATCGAGCTCGCTGATCTTGACCACCTCGATGAGCTTGAACAGTTGCTTGGTGATCTGTTCGAGCGGCGAGGAATCGACGTCGACGACGATCGTGATGCGGCTGAAACCCTCGTCTTCAGCGGGAGCGACCGCCAACGAGAAGATGTTGTAGTCGCGGCGCGCGAACAGACCGGCGACCCTCGCGAGCACACCGGGCCTGTTCTGCACGAGGACCGAGAGGATGTGATGGTTGATGTCGGTTGTCACTTCAGCGAACCCTTCCGCGGCATCTGCGAGTCGGGCAGGATGAGGTCATCGTTGCCCATTCCGGCGGGCACCATCGGGAAGACCTTCTCGCGAGCATCGACACGGAAGTCGACGACCACCGGACGATCGTCGATGGAGTTGGCCTTGTCGATTGCCGGCTGCACCTCTTCGGGCGAATCGACGCGAATGCCGACGCAACCCATGGCCTCGGCCCACTTGACGAAGTCGGGCAGCTCGGGCGACAGGTAGACCTCGCTGTAGCGCTCCTCGTAGAACATCTCCTGCCACTGACGAACCATGCCGAGGTAGCTGTTGTTCAAGATCCCGACCTTGATCGGAATCCGTTCGACGCTGGCCGTCACCAACTCTTGAGCGGTCATCTGGAAGCAACCATCGCCGTCGATGGCCCACACGGTGCGGTCCGGGCGACCAACCTTGGCGCCGATCGCCGCGGGCACGCTGAAGCCCATCGTGCCGAGACCACCGGAGTTGACCCACGTGTACGGCTCATTGAATCGCCAGTACTGCGACGACCACATCTGATGTTGACCGACGCCGCTGACGAGGATGGTGCCCTCCGGCGCGTTGTCGCGCAGCTGCTCGAGACAGAACTGCGGCTTCAATGCCTCGCCCGGTTCGCTGGCCTCGTAGGAGAGCGGGAACTGCTCGCGCCAGCCACTGATGCGACTCTTCCAAGCGCCGATGTCGACTTGCGTCGTACCACCTTCCAGCAGATCTCGGATTGCCTTGATGAGCTCTTCAATGACCAGGCGGCAGTCGCCGACGATGGGCACATCCGGACGGCGAACCTTGCCCTGCTCGGCAGGATCGATGTCGACGTGGATGACCTTTGCGTCGGGAGCGAACGTCGAGACCTTTCCGGTGATGCGATCGTCGAATCGAGCACCGAGCGTGATCAGCAGATCGCTGCGCTGCAATGCCGTGATCGCCGTTGCGTTGCCGTGCATGCCAGGCATGCCGAGGCACAGAGGGTGATCATCGGGGAACGCACCGCGAGCCATCAGCGTCGTGACGACGTGAATATCGGTGAGCTCTGCCAACTCGCGCAACGCGTCGGCTGCGCGGGCCTTCAAGATGCCGCCGCCCACGTAGAGGATGGGTCGCTCTGCCGCCAGGATCAGCTTGGCAGCCTCTTTGATCATCCGCGGATGGCCCTTCATGTTGGGCCGGTAACCCGGGAGGCTGTCGATGACTTCAGCATCGGTGGGCCAGTACCACTCCATGGAGTTCTGCAGCACGTCCTTCGGTACGTCGATCAGGGTCGGGCCCGGCCGACCGGTAGTGGCGACGCGAAACGCCTGGCGCACGGCCATCGGCAGATTTTGCGCCGACATCACCAGCTCGTTGTGCTTGGTGACGCTGCGGGTGATACCGACGGTGTCGCACTCCTGGAAGGCGTCAGTGCCAATCGCGGTAGTCGGCACCTGACCGGTGATACACACCATTGGGATGGAGTCCATGTATGCGTCGCACAGCGGCGTGACCATGTTGGTTGCGGCTGGGCCGCTGGTGACCATGGCGACCCCGGGGCGGCCGGTGACATGGGCATAGCCCTCCGCCATGTGGCCCGCGCCTTGCTCGTGGCGTACGAGAATGTGCCTGATGGAACTGTCGAGCAGCGGATCGTACGCAGGCAGGATGCAGCCACCCGGAAGCCCGAACATCACTTCGACACCCTCCATCTCGAGGGATTTGATGAGGGCTTGCGCCCCAGTGAGCTTCATTCGACACTCCTCTTCCTGTGAATCATCCCGAAAAACCAAACGGCCCCCCGGATGGGAGGCCAAGATGCACGCGTATGTAGGCGTACATCTACATGAGTACTACGACAATCGAGATGGTTTGGGCACGCATTGATCGTAGTGTGCCATGCCCGCACGCCGACGCGCAACCTGGCTGGCGCATGGCGCGTGCACTTTGGCGGCGCCGGAGCGAAAGCAGCTGGCCAAGTTGGTCGAGGACAGTGGGTCGCGACGGACGGAGCGGGAGGGCCCAGATCGCCGGAGCCCAGACCCTCGCGACCCTCAAGTCGATGGGCACAGCAACAGCGAGGCAATTGGGCAAAGAACTACTGGCCTGAGGTCATCACCGGTGTCATGTCGTATGTGATCCAAGTTGTACGAGATGCATGCTCGTCGTAGACAGCGCGGGCGCGGTAGTTGTCGTCTGCAGTGGTCCATCGCACGACGGACCACTTGCGTTCCAAGGCGATTCGATTGATCTCGTAGAACAGTGCATCGACCGCGCCGCTGCCGCGGGCCGAAGGAGCGACGAACAGATCGTCGAGATAGCCGGAAATCACGCCGCGTAGGGGACGCACCCATTCCCTGAGATGCGCGAGCCCCTGCGGTTCGCCGATCTCGTTGCCAGCTTCGTCCAACGCCACCACCACCAGGGCCTCGATACTGTGGTCGTCATGTATCCAGCGCCAGATCTGACGCTGGTGTTCATCGCTCGTCGGCCAGTGGTAGAAGTCGGCGTATCCGCGAAACAGTCGGCTCCACGGCTCGAACTCGTTGCCGTCGACATACCGAACTTTCCAGGCCATGGCATAGAAACCTAATCGGTTGGGCGAACAGACCGCTTCAGAGTTCGCCCACCGGTTCCATGGGTCCTCGTATGCGCTAAGACGGTGCAATGGCTGCATACGACAAGAAGCTCAAAGAAGGTGCCCAACCATTTCTCGACGAGGGTGAACAGGTGCTCGCCGCGTTCATCGCCCGTCCTCGGGGCTGGACCCAGTCGATGGCCGGGGCGCGACCATTGGGCCACGCGCAGATGAGCGAGAACACCGCAGGTGCTGCAGCTTCGGGGTTCGAGCTTGCCAGCCCGATGGCGCTTGCAGTCACCCAACGTCGTCTGCTGACACTGTCGATCGGCTCGCCGATCGGCCTTGGTATCGGCGGCAAGGTGAAAGGCATCGCCGGCTCCGCTCCGTTGTCGGCGGTCGACTCGATCGAGATCCAGCGCCTTGCCGTCGGAAAGACGATCACCGTGACGATCGAGGGTCAACTGTTCAAACTCGAGGCCAACGCGGCAGCCGACGCGAAGGGCTTCGTCGAGACGTTCGAGCACGCCAAGTCGGGCTAGAGGGGTTGAGCTCGATGCGAGGGCCCGCGGCGATCGTCTACGCGACCTCGACATAGAGGACAGAGCCGGTCACCATCGTGGTGTTGGGCGCAGGCGCTTGTTGAAGAATTGTGCCCACGTTGCCCTGCGTGCTGGCCGGCCGTTCGATCAAGGTCCAACCGTTGGTTTGTGCGTCTTGGCGGGCCTTGGTGATGTTGCCGTTCACGTAGTTGGGCAACGGAATGGGGTGCAACGCGGCCAGGGTCGCGTTCGCTGTGTCCAACTGACCCTGCACGGTCTTGAGTTGTGCCTGGGTTTGGACCACTGATTGGTTCGCGGCGTCGAGCTGAGTCGTCACCGTCTTGAGGTCGGTCTGCAACTTGGCAACTTCGGCCTTGCTCGCATCGAGCTCGGCTTGTAGGTCGGTGTTCGTACCGCCGGCATCACCAACTTGGGCGGCGAGCGCATCGCGTTCGGACTCGGCCTTGGTCAAGGCAGCCTGCAGCCCAGCGAGGTCTTCTGCTGCCTTCGTCTGCGCGGCTGTGAGCATCTCGACCTGATTCTGGAGGTCGGCGGCTGAGGGAGTGGAACCGACAGTTGTGTCGATCGGTTGGCTGTTCGACGACACGGTTGCCGTGTTGTCTTCGCGACTGTTGCCGATGAGGAAACCGACGACTCCCCCGACGATGAGTGCGAGCAGCGCAGCGAAATATGGCCAAGCGGGCCGCCTGTCGTCGATGTAGCCCTGGCCAAGGGGCCCAACAGGAACGACGGTCGGAACTGGCGCGGGTGCCACGGGTGCCACGGGTGCCACGGGTGCCTGATATTCTACTACTGGCACGATCTCGGTCGGAGCGTACGGAGCGACATAGCCCGCAGGTTGGATCGCCTCGCTTGCAGGAACGATGTGAACCGGCTCGGCCATGCCCGGCTCGGTCGCCGGAACGACGTGAACCGGCTCGGCCACGCCCGGCTCGCCAATTGGTTCCTGTGGCATTGCTTGCCTCCTGCTCGGTGCCGGAACGCCTATCCGACTGCTCCGGAGTACCCGTCGTCGAGCGCATGCAAACGCAACATCGACGGACTCGAATGGGTGCTTGGCTCGAGCACGCACGCTAGAGCGCTCCATGTTTCTAGCCTGGTCGGCCATGGCCACTCCCCCATCTCCAACAATCGCACCCCCCGACGGTCGCCTCGGCGTGCTCACAGTCGGCCTCGGCGCGGTCGCATCGACGTTGATCTCGGGTGTCGAACTCGTGAAGCGCGGCATGAGCGCACCGGTCGGATCGCTGACGCAGATGGGAACGATTCGCCTCGGCAAGCGAACCGAGAACCGCCGGCCACTGATCAAGGACTTCCTGCCGTTGGCCGCGCTCGACGACATCGTGTTCGGCGCGTGGGATCCGTTCCCCGACGACGCGTATGTTGCGGCAACGCGCGCCGGAGTGCTCGAAGGAGGCAAGCACATCGAGGCGGTCAGCGATGCTCTGCGCGAGGTGCGACCGATGCCCGCTGCGTTCGATCGCGAGTATGTCAAGCGCATCGACGCCGACAACACCATGCACACGATCAACAAGCGCAGCATGCTCAACGCAATCCGCGAAGACATCAATCGATTCCGCGAAGACAAGCAGGTCGAGCGCGTGGTGATGATCTGGTGCGCCAGCACCGAGATCTTCATCGAGCCAGGCCCGGCACACATGAGCCTCGACGCATTCGAGGCGGCGATCGACGCGAACGACCCGACGATCGCACCTTCCATGCTGTACGCCTACGCCGCGATCCTGGAGGGCGTGCCGTTCGCCAACGGCGCGCCCAACCTCACCGTCGACATCCCTGCGCTGCGCGACTTAGCCACCGAACGCAAGATCCCCATCAGCGGTAAGGATTTCAAGACTGGTCAGACCCTGATCAAGACCGTGATCGGCCCGATGCTGAAGGCCCGCATGCTCGGCCTCTCGGGTTGGTACTCGACCAACATCCTCGGAAACCGCGACGGCGAAGTGCTCGACGATCCCGACAACTTCAAGACCAAGGAGGAGTCGAAGCTCGGTGTGCTCGAGCACATCCTCGATCCCGAGGTCTTTCCCGAGTTGTACGGCAACGTGTACCACAAGGTGCGCATCAACTACTACCCGCCGAGGGGTGACAACAAAGAGGGTTGGGACAACATCGACATCTTCGGCTGGCTCGGGTATCCGATGCAGCTGAAGATCGACTTCCTGTGCCGCGATTCGATCCTTGCCGCGCCGCTCGCACTGGATCTGGTGCTTTTCAGCGACCTTGCACAACGAGCCGGCCTGTTCGGCATCCAGGAGTGGCTCAGCTTCTACTACAAGGCGCCGATGGTCGCTCCCGGTCTGTATGCCGAGCACGACCTGTTCATCCAGCTCACCAAGTTGAAGAACACGCTGCGATGGATGATGGGCGAAGAACAGATCACCCATCTCGGGCGGGAGTACTACGAGGACCCGGATTCCGTGTAGCTACGGCGCCAGGGTCATCACGACGCTGGCTCCACCGAGGGAACTCGTTCCGATCCGCACATAACCGCCGTGCGCAATCGCGACCTGAAGCGCAATAGCGAGGCCGAGACCCGAACCATGGCCACCACCGTGTTCGAATCGTTCGAGCACGCGTTGGCGATCCCCTTCCGGTATTCCCGGGCCGTTGTCGTCGACCGTCACGGTCGACCCGACGACGGAAACCACGACTCGCTGGGCCGAGCCGTCTGAAGGAAGGCCGTGCACCAGCGCGTTCCGAACGATGTTGGCAATCGCCAATCTCACTCCCTCACGCCACGCGTTCACCGTCGTTGATGGCGTTGCATTGATCTCGATCGTCGCGCGCGGTGCTCGCCGACGCTCGTCGGCCACCGCCGCGTCGGCGACGTCGGCGAGGTCGACTTCGTCGAACCACGATCGGTCGGCGAACTCCGCGTCGGCCAGCGCCCGTACGGCCGACAGCGAGGTCGCCATTCTCTGCAGCTGGTCGTTGGCCAGGCCGAGCACCTCGGCACGACCCGACTCGTCGACGCGACCACTCCTGGCGATGTCGAGGTTGGTCAGCGCACCCTGCAACGGGGTGCGCAGTTCATGAGTCGCTGAGGCGGCAAACGCCCTGGCTGCGTCGAGCGCGGCACCACGCCGCTGTGTCTCGACGGCGAGGCGTTGCAAGTTCTCGTTCAACGTCGCGGCAACATCATCGACCTCGTTCGATCCATAGAAGCTGCCGACCCGCCACGTGCTCGGCTCGGCATCTTCGATCAGACCCGTATCCCGTCGCAGCGCCGTGAGCGGCCTCGTCGCAATCTTGCCGAGCAGGTATCCAACGAGGCCGGCCGCCACCGAGGTCAGCACCATCACGAAGATGACGCGCCGCCGCAGTTGTATCGCTCGTGCATCGACATCACCCAGGGGTGCGACGAGTTGCACCACCGCCTTGTCACCTGGCTTTGGAACGTCGAAGACCACGACGGCGTACATCCTCCAGCGGTCGCCGCTGGCTCGGGCCGTCGAGTACCCGGGGACGATCTCGTCGGGAAGGGGTTCATCGGGAAGCAACCCCAGCGAGATCGTCTGCCCGTCGATGACCACTCGTGCCCCCTCCAGGGTCGTGCGCAGCTCGGACTGGGAGAGCCGCTCGGCGACGGCTGCAAGGATCGGCGCCGTTTCGGCTCGGTCGAGCAGTTGGGAATCGACACGATCCTGCAGGACGCTCGCGAAGTACCCTCGAAAGAGGGCGCCGACGGCCAACAACGTGATCGAAGCGGCCACGAACGATGCCAATCCGGTGCGGGTGGCCAAACGCATCTAGGCAATCCTCAGGACGAAGCCGACGCCACGCACCGTCTCGATGAGACTCGGGGTGCCGGCCGCGTCGAGCTTTCGCCTGACATAGCCGACGAAGACATCGACCACATTGGTATCGACATCGAAGTCGTATCCCCACACGAGCTCCAGCAGACGGATGCGGGAGAGCACAATCCCTGGGTTGGCCGCGAACACGGCGAGAAGATCGAATTCACGCCTCGACAGATCCAGCCGCTTCTCCTCCGATGTTGCCACCCGACGATCGAGATCGATCCACAACGGCCCGGCCGCTAGCACCGACGTGGCAGTCACCGACGAACGCGATCGACGAAGGAGTGCCTGCACCCGTGCCGCCAGCTCCTCGAGCGAGAAGGGCTTGACGACGTAATCGTCGGCGCCCGCCTGCAATCCAGCGACCCGATCGCCGACCTGATCGCGGGCCGACAGGATGAGGATCGGTGTGTCGACATCGAGACCGCGCAGTCGGGTGCACAACTCGATGCCCGACATGCCGGGCAGACCGATGTCGATGATCATCACGTCGGGCCGACGACGAGCAACGATCGCCATCGCCGACTCAGCATCAGCCACCGACGAGACGTCGAAGCCGTGCACGCAGAGACCGCGATCGACGGCTGTGCGAACGGCATCGTCGTCTTCGACAACGAGAATTCGACCGCTGTCGGCCGAGTTCACTGTCATTGACACGCATCCATTGTGGTCGGTGCGGATCAGTCTTGACTGAGATCCGCGTTGACACCAGTCAGCAGTTGATCGATCTCATCGAGTTGCTGCTCGAATTCGGCCACCTCCGCCTCGGTCAGCACGACCGCATCGGTGCCGGCCTGAGGAGACGCGGCCGTTGTCGAGGAAGCAGCCTGGACCGACGTTGCCGTGGGCAGGGTGTCGGCAACAGCAGCAAGAGCAGCAGCGGTGGTCGCGGTGACCCCAGGTTGCGTGACAACCGGTTCGGTCACCACGGTCTCATCCGTCGCTGCGATCTTCACATTGGGTTGGGGCGCAGTGGTGTCGCCACGTGCACCCGATGAGGTGCACGCGCCGAGTCCCACGACGCTCACGGCGCCCAACGCCAATGTGAAGATCGACAGCACCCTCGCCCGCGGGCGGGCTCGGCTCAGTTGGCTCATCAGACGTCGACGCCGTGATTCCGGCAGCGTTCGATCAGATTGGCCAAGCGCTCCTGGCGGTGAGTCAGCACCTCGAGTGTTTGGGTACGCACAGCCAGGCGGTTCTCGAGAACTGTTGCGAGTTGCGTACGGCCCTTCGCGTTCGCGTCGTCGATCTGGGCTTGCAGCCAGAGCAACGATCCTCGAGTCGAGGCATCGCCGTTGAGGCGAGTGATGAAGTTGTCGGTGCGGATCTGCAGATTCGGGATGCGCAGGCATGCTCGCTTGAGCCGAGCCGGCAGCTCATCGGTGGTGGCCGAACTGGGAGTCGCCGCCTGAGCGGAACTCGGCACGACAAGCGCGGCGCCTGCTGTCACGACGACGGCACCGATCATGAGCATGGACTTTGCGGAACGACGGGGGGTCGTCATGGCGTTCTCCTTGTGATCAAGTCGGTGAGGTGTTTTCGCCGACGCGCATCACAATGAATCGGTTGTCTGAGACGACTCTGTGAGCTTTGTGTGACATAGGTCACATCGATTCTCCGAAGGCCTACACCGTTGGCGTGCGCCCGGCGAGGATCTCTGCGAGCATCGGGGCGTCGATGTTGCCGCCGCTGACGATCGCTCCGAGCCGTCGACTGGGCACTTCACGGCCGCGCTGCTCCTTCAACAGTCCCGCCAGCGCAGCGGCACCCGAAGGTTCCACGAGGTGGTGTGTGCAGCGCAGCATCAACCGCACCGCGTCGGCGCATTCATCCTCGCTGATCTGCACGATGCGCGCTGCCCCGGCCACGATGAGCTCGATCGCGACCGGGTCGGGCACTCGGGTGGCGACACCATCGATGAACGTCTCCGATGTGTCGGTGCTGACGGGACGACCTGCTGCGAACGACAGGGCTGTTGCGGGAGCCCTTTCCGCAACCACGCCGATGATCTCGGTCTTCAACCCGAGCAGGTCACGAATCGTCATGAGCCCGCAGATCCCTGAGCCGAGGCCGATGGGAACATAGACGGCGTCGAGCTCACCCGCTGCGCTGAAGAGTTCCTGGGCATACGTGGCGACCCCACGGCACAGGTCGCGATCGAACGACGGCACGGCTTCGAGACCACGCTCCTCGGCGAGCACGACCGAATGCTCTCGTGCGGCTTGGAAGTCGACGCCGTGTTCGATCAACGCGGCACCGAATCCGATCATCGCTGCGTTCTTGTCGGGACTGTTGCCGTGCGGCACGACAATGGTGACAGGGACACCCGCAGCTCGACCCGCGAAGGCAATGCTCTGCCCGTGATTACCGCGGGTCGCGGCGACGACACCTCGAACGGTCGGACGCTCCCGCACCAGACGGTCGACGTAGACCAATCCACCGCGCACCTTGAACGCACCGGTCGGTGTGCAGTTCTCGTGCTTGAGCCAGACTTCGGCGCCGACGTGTTCGCTGAGCAACGGCCACGCGAACTGTGGTGTCGGCTCCATGTGGCGGCGGACGACGTCGGCCGCTGCCGCGAACTCGTCGCTGCTGAAGAACGTCACACCCGGCGAGACAGTCATGCAGAGATCACCGTGTCGACGCGTATGTCGTGGTCTGTCAGAGGCATTTCGTCGACGAGTTGATCGGAGAAGCACACGCCTGCATTTGGTGCCGACACGGTAGGCAGAAAACGGTCGTAATAGCCCTGCCCGTAGCCGAGCCGGTCGCCCGGCAACGTGAATGCCAACCCCGGCACGATCACGAAATCGATCTCACCGACGTCGACAGGCGGGCCTGTCGGTTCCATGACGCCGAACTTGCTGGCGACCAACAGGCCATCCCCGTCGGCGGGGACTATTCCGGTGGCTTCGACGCGGGGCAGCAAGAGGCGCTTGCCCTCCGCCGTCAACCTGGCGAACAGCGGGTCGGTGTCGGGTTCGCCGCCGAAACCGACGAAGGCCATCACGCTCGTTGCTTGCCGATACTCGGGTAGCTCCGCAACTTTCGCCCACAGTTGGACGCTGCGCATGAGATGGTCGTCGACCATGTCGCGAACCATTCGCATCCGGGTTCGCAAGGTTGCCTTGTCGATCACCCGCACAGCGTGTCACGGCTGTCAACGCAGCCCGGCGCGGCAGTACAGTCCAGCGTGATGTCGATCGACCCGTTGAAATATCGCCTCGTACTCGGCCACTTCCCGACGGGGGTCACCGTGGTCACGGCGATGGTCGATCGCGAGCCGGTCGGATTCACCATCGGTTCGTTCACGTCGGTATCGCTCGATCCTCCGCTGGTCGGCTTCCTGCCGATGACCACATCCGAGCGTTGGCTGCGGATGGCCGTAGTCGACACCTTCTGCGTCAACGTCCTCGGCATCGATCACGGCGACCTGTGCTGGCGCTTCGCCAAGAGCAGCATCGAGAACCCCTTCGAGGACGTGGCGTGGACACCATCGAAGGTCACCGGATCTCCGATACTCGACGGGGCAATTGCGTGGATGGACTGCACGACTGCCGAAGTGGTCGACGCCGGTGATCACTTCTTCGTGATGGGCCATGTCGTCGCGATGGACCACGCCGATCCCGAGAGTCAACCGGCGCCGTTACTGTTCTTCAGGGGACAGCTTGGGGGCTTCGTGGAGCAAGCGTGAACAAGCGTGTCGCGGTAACAGCGCTCGCCGATCTCGCATCGATCGTCGTGTTCGTCGCCATCGGTCATCGCAACCACGACGAAGGCACTGCGGTCGACGGAATCGCCATGGTTGCAGCGCCGTTCTTGATCGCCCTCGCCGTCGGATGGTTCGTGGCGAGAGCATGGACGCGACCCATGCACGTCAAGGCGGCGTTCATCATCTGGCCGATCACCGTTGCCCTCGGCATGGTGTTGCGGAACCTCGTGTTCGATCGCGGCACAGCACTGCCGTTCATCATCGTTGCCACGATTGTGACCGGCGTGTTTTTGATCGGGTGGAGAATGGTTGCTGCTCGCCTCCTCAGCCAGGATCACTGAGCAACTCCGGGCCGTGCTTGCGCAGCTCTGCGAGAGTCGTGACGCCGCTGAGTTGCATCACCGAACGGAGCTGGTCGGTCAGCATCGAGATGACGTGCTCGACGCCGCGCTGGCCCGCTGCGGCGACTGCGTAGACATACGGACGACCGATGAACGCCATGTCGGCGCCGAGCGCAATTGAGACTGCAATGTCCCCGCCGTGACGTACTCCGGAGTCGACCACGATGGGCACATCGGGACCCACTGCGGCGCGTAGCGGTGCCAATAGATCGATGGTCGGTGTGCACCGATCGAGTTGGCGGCCGCCGTGATTCGACAGGTGGAGCGCAGAGACCCCAACGTCGAGCGCACGACGCGCATCCGCCGGGCCGATCGGGCCCTTCAGCAACAATGGGCCCTCCCACCTCGCCCGAATGCCTTCGATGTCGGCCCAGTTCAACGACGAGTCGAACAGCGAGCCGATTCGTGTCGACGCTGCGCTCTTGACCTCGGCAGGTGACAGAGCACTGAAGTTCGCGAAGCCAATGGCTGGACTGCGCAGCATCCCCATCCAATAGCCGGGTCGGCGACCGATGTCGATGATGGTGCGCGGGCTGAGCTGCGGTGGGATGGTGAGACCATTGCGCAGGTCGCGCGTGCGACGCCCGGTGACCACCGTGTCGATGGTGACCTCCAGCGCCTGATAGCCGGCCGCTGCCGCGCGGTCGATCAGCGGATCGCTGAGCCGTCGATCGGTGGTGACGTACAGCTGGAACCACAGGTTGGGATGACCGGTTCGGGCGACCTCTTCGATGGTGGTGGTGCCCATCGTCGACAGCGTGTACGGAATCCCCTTGGCCTTGGCCGCAAGGCATGACGACACCTCGCCGGTCGGGTGCATCATGCGCGTGTACCCCGTCGGTGCCAAACCGAGCGGCACCTCGACCGGGTGACCCAGGAACTCACCCGTGAGATCGGTCACCGACACGTCACGCAGGAGTTGCGGGCTCAGCTTCCTACGCATGAACGCCTGACGGTTGGCCTCGACCGCGATCTCCTCGTCGGCGCCCCCTTCGACGTAATCGAACACCGCTCGAGGCAGTTTGCGCTTCGCGACGGCTCGGAAATCGTCGGGCATGTGGGTTCGATTGATGAGTCGCTGCACCGGGTCGCGCTCGAAGCGACGAAGCTGGATGAGCTCCAGTACCTCGCGGAGGTTCATGCGTGTGCTCCCGTCGTCACAACGTACCAAATCAGAGTGTGTTGGTGATGGCGCCGGTCTCGGCTCCCTGCACCAACTTCGCGTACTTACCCAGCACGCCGCTGGTGTACCGGGGCGGATTCGGCGCCCACGACGCTCGACGCCTAGCCAGTTCGCTGTCGTCGACCAGCAGATCGAGCTTGAGTTCGTGCACGTCGATGAGGATCTGGTCGCCATCGTGCACGAATGCGATGGGGCCACCGTCGA
>JBDTWJ010000090.1:0-14650 GCA_040006755.1 Ilumatobacteraceae bacterium
CCTTGGCAGCGGCCGGGCGCGCTTGACCGGTGCGACGGCCACCGGCGCCACCGCCATCGCCACCTCGTCGTGCTGCCATCAGCTCTGCTCCTTCGTGATCACGGCCACCGCCCAGCAGGCAATGCCTTCTTGGCGCCCCAGCGCGCCCAAACCTTCCGATCGCCGGCCTTTCACCGTGACCGGTGCGCCGCACGCCTCGCTCAACTTGGCCTGCATGTCCGCTCGGCGCGGCGCCAACTTCGGTGCGTCACACACCACCGAGCAGTCAACATTGCCGATGGACCAGCCGTCGGCGCGCACCAGTGTGCCCGCATGGGAGAGCAAGACCAACGAGTCGGCGTTCTTCCACGTTGGGTCCGTGTCGGGAAAGTGCTCACCGATGTCGCCGAGGCCTGCCGCGCCGAGCAGAGCGTCGGTCACGGCGTGGGCGATGACGTCTGCGTCGCTGTGCCCGTGCAGACCGCGCGATCCCTCGAAGACAACTCCGCCAAGTACCAGTGCACGCGCGGGATCATCGCTGAAACGATGAATGTCGAATCCTTGGCCCACCCGCGTGTCGCTCACCGACCGTGCTCCTTCTTCTCGGCCTTCTCGGCCTTCTCGGCGAACTCACGAGCCCACGCGAGATCTTCCGGATGAGTGATCTTGCGATTCGTCTGCTCGCCCGGCACGACGACGACCCGCCCTCCGCAGATCTCGACCAAGGAAGCATCGTCGGTTGCGTCCAGTCCGCGTTCGTGCGCCGCGCGCAGCACCGCCGCGCGAAATGCCTGTGGTGTCTGCACGGCGACCAACGTTGCCCGCGGTGGCGTGTCGACGACCATCGAATCGCCGTCGATGCGCTTGATCGTGTCGGTGACGGAGACACCGGGAATCGCGGCGTCCGCACCCTCCGAGACCGCGCGGATCACAGCTTCGAAGAGTTGCGACGACGCGAACGGACGGACCGCATCGTGGACGCACACGATCGTGGCCTCGAAGGGGACCGCTGCAAGTCCAGCACGAACGGAGTCGCTGCGCGTGACGCCCCCCGCGACGCCGTGCTCGGCGACGACATCGGCAGGAGGCACCACGACCACCACTCCATCGCTGGCAGAGCGTGCGGTGTCGACCGCATGATCGATGACCCGGCGTGAGCCGACCTGCTCGTACTGTTTGACGCAGCCGACCCGAGACCCGCTGCCGCCGGCGACCACGATGGTCCAGACATTCTCTGTCTCGTTGATCGACACGACCGGCGAGGGTAGTACCGTTCGACGCAACATGGCTCACGAAGACCTCCTCGCCCAGACCGAATTCTTCGCCGAGGCGCCCCTCGACGTCCTGGCACCAATCGCCGCCTCCGGGCGCGAGCAACATCTCATACGCGGCGACGTGTTGTTCCACGAAGGCGACATTGCCGACTCATTGCATCTCGTGCTGCGGGGCCGCCTGGCCATCGCCATCGCCAACCCGATCGATCACCGCGAAACCGTGGTCGCGCTGATGGAGCCGGGCGATCTGCTCGGCGAGATGGCGATGCTCGACGGTGGTCCGCGCTCGGCCATGGCTAGGGCACTCGAACCCAGCGCGGTCCTGACGATTCCGTTCGAACCGGTGATGGAGGCCTTTCGTGGCGACCCACGCTTGCTGTGGGGTGTCACTCGACTGCTGGCTCAACGCCTACGCGTGGCCGACGAGGCGTTGGCCGACAGCGTCTTCCTCGACGTCACCGGGCGCACCGCGAAGCGACTGCTCGAGCTGTCGGAAGGCGTCGACGACTTCATCCTGCCCGTCACACAGGAAGAGTTGGCAGGAATGGTCGGCGCGTCGCGCGAACGCGTCAACAAGGCGATCGCCAGCTTCATCCGTCTCGGATGGATCGATCAGCACGAGCGCAAGTACACCATCCTGAAGCGCGACAGCCTCGACATCCGCGCCCGCTAGCCCAGGGCTTCAGGCATCGCGGCGTGATGTGATCAGCGCACCGATCAGCGCGACCGTCAGCGTGACCCCTGCGAAGTAAAGACCGCCGTTCACCCTGCTGAGGCTGTCGGACGTCGCCTTGTTGGGATCCCCAAGACCGAACCCCGAGATGTAGGGCAGGAACTTCTGCGGATGGTCGACCCCGGCCGCGTTCAAGATCAGGAAGATGATGTTCTCGACGACCAACGGCCACAGGATGAGGACGGCAACCGCAGCCGGCGTGTTACGGATGATCATGCCAATGCCGAAGCCGAGCAGGCTGACGATCACGGCGAAGATGACGATGCCGATCAGCGCAGCGCGCGCTTCGGGCTCACCGTCGAGCGACACCGTTGCGCCGCGAGACGAGGCGATGCCCGACGAGACCAAGAAGCAGAACACCACCACGAGCGCCTCGGCGACCGCCGCGAATACAGCAATGACCACGGCCTTGGCGAGCAACACCCGCGTTCGACGTGGCGTCGCCGCGAACGTCGGCCGGATCGTGCCGTAGGCGAACTCGGCGCTGATGGACACGGCTCCGACCACGCCGAGCAACAGCGCGGTGACCACTGATGAGCCGGTGACGACACCGACCACGTCGGACGCTCGGAGATCCTCGATCTTGCCGAGCGAGGCCACGAGCACCGAGACGATCACCGGAAATGCGACCGCGATGATGAACAGCACCAGGTTCATCCGCACCGTGCGCAACTTGATCCACTCGCTGTTGATGGTGCTGATCACGGCGACACCACCGGCCGCGCAGCAAACTCCTGAGCTGACGCTGTGGCCTGCAGGAACGCATCCTCCAACGAACCGGTTTGTGGCGACAGTTCGTGCAACACGATCCCATTCCGTGCAGCCAGTTCGCCGACTTCGACCGTCGTGATGCCTCGCAACTCGGCGGTGGTCGCATCGACCATGCTGGCCTCGGCACCCTGAGATGTCGCCGCGTGGACGAGCGCGTCGACAGCCGGACTCTTGACACGCACCCATCGGTCGGCGTGACGTTCGACGAACTCGGCCACCGAACACTGCTCGATCAGCCGTCCTTGACCGATTACGACGAGATCGTTCGCCATCTGTGCCATCTCCGAGAGCAGGTGGCTACTCACCAGGACCGTGCGCCCCTGCGAGGCGAGGTGCACCAGCACATCACGGATCCAGCGGATCCCTTCGGGATCGAGCCCGTTGGCCGGCTCGTCGAGAACCACGATCTGCGGATCGCCGAGCAACACGCCAGCGAGACCGAGGCGTTGGCGCATGCCGAGCGAGTACGTCTTCACGCGTCGACTACCGACTGACGTCAGGCCAACCAGTTCGAGCACTTCGTCGACCCGGGCGCGAGGCAACCGATTGGACGCCGCAAGCCAGCGAAGGTGATTGCGACCGCTGCGGCCCGGGTGCACGTAGCCGGCGTCGAGCAGCGCGCCGACCTCGTGCAACGGCGACGACAACTGGTGATAGGCGCGCCCGCCGAATGACGCACCACCGGTGTCGGGGCGATCGAGTTCGAGCATGCAGCGCATCGTGGTGCTCTTGCCCGACCCGTTCGGGCCGAGGAACCCAGTGACAATGCCGGGCATGACGTCGAAACTGAGGTGATCGACCGCAGTGGTTCGACCGAACCGCTTCGACAGATCGACGACGCTGATCACGTTCCGACATTTCCGACGAACTCGTTGGCAACGACTTCCGGTGAGGCGCCACCGGCAGACATTCGAGCCATCAGCGCACGAAACGACTGCGTCGTCAAACGGGCACTGACCGCGTCGACAATCGCCAACACGTCGGCCGTGTCGGCTCCGGCGGTGAGCAGCGGCACGATCACATCGTTGGGCACCAGCGACTTGTCGTCCTGCAACACGGTGACGGTTTCCGCCGACAACGCAGGGTCGCCGGACGAGCCGATACCGCAGTCTGCTGTGCCTGCGGTGACAGCGTCGAGCGTCTTGGCGATCTCGGTCGGCACGACCGACTTGAACTCGATCGCGTACGTGTCTTTCAATACGGCTCCACCAAGCGGGGTCGCTGTGTCGAAACCATCTGGCGCTGCAAGCGTGGCGAGGCCCGGCTTGGTTCCGAGATCCGTGAGGGTGACGATGGTGTTGGCGTCGGTGAAGCTCTTCGCGCAGTACACGACATCGATGTCTTCGGCCGTCGATGGCGTTGCCAACTTGATGCTCGCCGGAAGAGTCTTTGCGATCGCCAGCGCCTGCGCTGAGGTGGCGATGGCGTCGGTGGGAATCGAACCGTTGGTCAGCAACGCCAGCAGGCTCCGGCTGCTCACGGCAGTCAACTGCACCTGTCCAGCCGACATCGCGGACAGGACGGCGCCCTCTGAGTCGAACGGCCGTCGGCGGGCGACACGGAACTCCGCTTTCTCCAACGATTGCCCATAGATCTCGGCGATGAGCTCGCTGACTGGATCTGTCGTCGAACTGATCGTGATCTTGGCCTTCAGCGCGACGGTGTTGTCGCTCGAACCGGAGTCGCCGCACGCAGAGAGCACGACGAGGGTGACGACACAGAGATTCAAGGTCGACGAGACACGCACGACGCAAGAGCGTAGGGCGCACCCACGAGTTATCGCGTGCAGACATCACAGTGCGATGAGCGATGAGCCGCTCGGGACCGCATATCTCTCATACCGCTCCATGTCGCCGGCGAGCGATGAGCCATCTGCGGCCGTTGACGGCTCATCTCTCATCTCGCATCACCGGTTAGTCGTCGGCGGCGAACTTGGGACGCATCGGCAGCGAGGTGCGCCATTGTCCGTCGTAGTCGCGCAGGGCCGCGGCCACGGCTGGAGCGGTGGGAACGAGGCCGATCTCGCCGACTCCCTTGATCCCGTACGGCGACTTCGGCTGCGGCACCTCCACCAGATGCACCTCGATCGGGGGTACATCCTTGGCTCGAAGAATGCCGAGCGATCGAAGCGTCATGTTGGTGGGGAAACCGGTCGCTGGATCTGAGGGGAAGTCCTCCGTCAAGGCGTAGCCGAGGCCCATGTGCACGCTGCCTTCGATCTGCCCCTCGCACAGGATCGGGTTGACCGCCTTGCCGACGTCGTGGATGGCCACGACCCGCTCGACGTTGCCGTTGTCGCGGTCGATCACGACCAACTGCGTCGCGTAGCCGAACGCCGAGTGGATCGTGGGATTCGGGTAGTCGGGATCACCGAGATGTTGCGTCCAATCGACGAGGTGCTCGCCCTCGTAGTCGACGTCGGGCTGGCACCCGTCGGCCAACGCCGTCTCGCACGCGTTGCGAACCGAACCCGCGGCCATCAGCGTGCCACGCGAGCCGGTGGTCTGCCCGAAGCCGAGATCTCGGGTGGTGTCGACGATCACGGCGATGCGATTCGGATCGATGCCGAGTTCTTGCGCGGCGACCTGCAGTGCAACCGTGTGCACGCCTTGGCCCATCTCGGTCCAGCCGTGCCGCACTTCGACGACGCCATCACTGCGGAATCGCACGACCGCGCGGCACAACTCGCGGAAGCCGTTGCCAAGGCCGGAGTTCTTCAAGCCGAGACCGAGACCGATGGCCTTACCGTCGGCGCGAGCAGCGTCGTAGTGCGGCTTGATAGCGTCGAGGCACACCTCTGCGCCACCGCAACCGTCGTCCATGATCTGGCCAGGCCCCCAGATCTCTCCAGGGCGGATCACGTTGCGCTTGCGCATCTCCCAACCATCGATGCCGGCCATTTCGGCCAGACGATCCATGACGCCCTCCATCGCGAACTGCGCTTGGTTCGCGCCGAATCCTCGGAACGCCCCGCAGATTGGATTGTTGGTGCGCACGGCAACGGTTCGCACGTCGATGGCCGGCAGTTGATATGGACCGCTGCTGTGTCCAGCGGCGCGCTCCAACACCTTCATCCCCACACTGGCGTAGGCGCCGCTGTCGCCGGTGCCGCGTACTCGTAACGCTGTCAGACGACCATCGACATCGCAGCCGGCCCAATACTCGAGAATGATCGGATGCCGCTTGGCGTGGATCAGCAGGCTCTCTTCGCGCGAGAGCGTGCACTTGACGGGGAGATTGAGCAGCCACGCGGCGAGCGATGCATGCGCCTGGTTGCTCATGTCTTCCTTGCCACCGAACGCACCGCCGTTCGACACCAATGTCACTGTGACCTGATCGTTGCCGACGGCCAGCATGCGAGCGATGTCGTTGCGATCGTCCCACACTCCTTGCCCGCCCGAGTACACCTGCAGGTGCTGTACTCCGTCGACGGTAGAAGGGACCGCCAGTGTGCTCTCGGGCTCCAGGAACGCGTGCTCGATGCGCTGCGTGCGGAACGTCTCGTGCACGGTGTACGCAGCTGCTGCGAGTCCGCCGTCGACATCGCCACGCGAGTACTCGCTGACACTCAACACGTTGCTGTCGGTGCCCCACACCGCGATCGGCGCGCCTTCTTCCAGCGCGGCCTCGGGATCGGTCACCGGTGTGAGAATGTCGTACCCGACCTCCACGAGCGCAGCCGCGGCACGTGCCTGCTGATTGGTTTGAGCAACGACGATTGCGAGCACGTCGCCGGCGTAACTGGTGAGTCCGCCGATTGGGATCATCACCGGCCAGTCCTTGTAGATGATGCCCATGCGCAGTTCGCCAGGGATATCGGCGCCGGTGAACACGCTCACCACACCGGGTGCGGCCGCAGCCGCGGTGGTGTCGATCGACACGATCTCTGCACGCGAGTGGGCGGTGAGATGCAACGCGGCGTGCAACATGCCGGCGACGCGCATGTCGTCGATGTAGTCGCGATCGCCCAGGGCTAATTCACTCGCCTCGTACTTGGCGCCCGACCCACCAATCGTCGCCGCAAGCGATGGTTCGAACTGCTTGCCCTTCGCCACCGCATCGATGGCCTCGAGGATCTTGACGTAGCCCGTGCAGCGGCACAGGTGTGCACCGAGGTGACGCGCCATGTCGCTGGGCTGGAGATCGGCGCCCTTCTTGTCGATCTGCGCCTTGGCCCGCATCACGATTCCCGGAATGCAGAAGCCGCACTGCAGTCCCCCGCATGCAGCGAACGCATCTGCGAAGGCGGAACGCTCGACCTCGGCGACACCCTCCAACGTGATGACCTTGCGGCCGGCGGTCTTGGCCAGCGACTGCTGGCAGCTGACGATCGCCTTGCCGTCGATGTGAACTGTGCAGCAACCACACTGGCCGGAAGGCGAGCAACCGTCCTTCGGCGAGGTGACGTTCAGTTCCTCGCGCAGGGCGCTAAGGAGGTGCGGGTGGTCGTCGCGAACCGTCACCGGCTGCCCGTTGAGTTCGAACTCGATGCCCACGGTTTACATTTTGTCAAAGTTCGGCGGGATTTGAAAGCAGGACGATGAATAGACGGAGTCAATACTGTGCGGTCCCGCGCCCCACTCTCGCCCGACACGGCATTTCTTGGGCACGATCTGTTGACTCCTGTTGCGCACTACCGCGTACATGCACGTTGTTTGGGCGCATTGCCGTACTCGACCTCACTGGCGGCATCCATCGCGATTTGAGCGAGCACAGCGGTTCCGTCGCTCACCAGCCAGGCCAGCCCAGGGCGTGCCGCGACCGGGATGCGGCGCGGCAGGAAGGCTCCGAGCAAGTCGCCGTCGAGCTCATTGCAAGCTGTACTGACAACGCCGAGCCTGCTGCGTCGCACCACACCCGTCCAATGCCCGTAGCTCTGGCGCAGCGAGTCCGGCTTGCCGGTAGCCACGATCATCAGGCCGGCACGCCGCGACGCCGCCAACGAGGCGAGCGCGCCACCGACATCGTCGACGAGTTCAGCGTCGTCAACGGCAATCAGCACCCGGCCGGTGGGTGGGACGTGGTCGAGGACCTCGTCGAGCGACCGGCAACGATTCTGTGAATAGCCAGTCGCGCGTCGCGGGGCAACGACGCGCCACCACCCATCCGGCGACGCGTCGAGCCACGCTCGCACCACTCGCCGCAACGCGGTGCTCCGTCCCGATCGCGCAGGTCCGATGATCAGCAGGTGCTCGCCATCGGGCACATCGACGTTGCACGCCTCACCGTTGTCGAACCGCAGCCCGATCGGCAGGATCACGTCGCCCTCGCGTTGCTGTCCGCTACATAGGTCCGCGGCATCCACCACCGCGGGCAGGCACTCGACAGGCGACGGCACTTCGCCGTCGGCGCATGACGGAAGAGGCACAGAGCCGACCATCAGTTGGGCCTCGAGACCCATCGAGGTAACGAAGAGCCTCCCCGGTACCGGTCCTGGAACGTCTGCGGCAACCATCCCGAGCCCTGTCGCATCGAGTGGATCCGTGAGGTGAAACAGCCAACGCTGCGCGAAGCGAGCGAGCACGCTGGACGGGAGAGCCGCCACTCGATCCACAGCGCCGACGATCACGACGTCGTGCGCCGAACCGAGTGCGATGACGGAGTCGAGCATCTCCAGCTCGACCGCCGTCGCGATGTCGTCGAGTGACTGCCGAACCGCATCGAGACCATCGACCAGAACGAGGATCGGATAGCGCGGCGCGGTCGGAGCAGCGATCCGGCGACCGAGCTCGTCGGCCACGCGGGTCACGACCCTCAGCAACCGCTCGCGCTCGTGAAGCAGTACCACGGCTGCGCACCAAGGTGAGTGTGTCAACGCAGCGAGTGCCGGGCCGCCACGACCATCGATCACGTAGATGTGCGACCCGCTTCGATCGGTTGCCGCGACCGTGCCGAGCAATGTCAGCGTCGAGGTGACACCGCCACCTGATGCTCCGACGAGCAACAGATGACCATCGGCACGGGTCCATCGCAACGGCACCATTCGTTGCCCATCGGGGTCGTCGACGGTGCCGACGATGCCCTGTGCAACTGCCGCCTCGTCGATCGGCAACGTCGAGACAAGCGGAGGCAACATTGGCGACCTTGGAGATCGGGCACCAACCAGCTCCGCAGCATCGCGCACGACATCGACCAACACGTCGAGTTCGGTACCTCCGTCAGCCAACGGCGTGGTGCAGCGCGCAGTCTGAAAGGTCAGCATCTCGTCGGGTCCGAGCCGCATCACTGCCCGGCCGGCCAACCCACGAGGTATTGCCGAGGGAGACCGATCACCGATGACGTCGAGCGCGTCCGCGCTGTCGTGCAATCGAAGCGCCAACCGGAGGTTGGTGTTGGCCCGAATGTCGTCGCTGATCACACCACTGGGTCGTTGCGTGGCCAGGATCAGGTGCACGCCGAGACTGCGCCCGCGTTGTGCAATGCCGACCAGCGCGTGCAGGAACTCGGGCTGCTCGCTGACGAGCGCGGCGAACTCATCGATCACCACCACCAGGCGAGGCAAGACCTCGGTCGGTGCCATTCGACGGAAAGCCGCGAGGTCTGCGGCACCGACGCTTCGGAGGAGCTGTTCACGTCTGCGCAATTCTGCGTGGAAGCTTCGCAATGCACGATTGGCTAGGTGATCATCGAGGTCGGTCACGACGCCGACCACATGCGGTAGCCGACCGCAGGCATCGAATGTCGAGCCGCCCTTGTAGTCGATCAGTACGAACGTGATGTGATCCGGGCTCGACGCCGATGACAACCCGACGACCAGTGTTCGCAGGAGTTCGCTCTTGCCGGCGCCCGTGGTGCCGGCCATCAGCGCGTGGGGACCGTCGCGATCCAGGTCGATGTCGACCACCCCGTCGCCCGCGACGCCAATCACGGTGCGCGGCACGGGGTCGACGCCCGCCGCCACCCATGCAGCGGCAATTGCCGCCGGCTCGAGTGATGGCAGCAACGACAGCAAGGTGACCTCGCGAGGAATCCCGCTCGCCTCACCGAGGGGATCCTCAGGATCCACCAACCCGCTGAGGCAATTCACCAACCTGGTCGCACTTCGCTCGCTGATACCGAAGCACCGCGCCTGCACCGGCAGCGATGCAAGCGCCACGTCCGCGTGCCATCTGCCGTGGGTCGGGCCATAGAGGTCGAGCAGCGACGAGCACACGTGCGGTATCCCACCGTCTGGTCCGACCAACACGATCAACGCGGTGGAGCGGTCGCCAACGACCGCGCGGCGCAACGGACTCGTGCGAGCCGCCAACAGTTCGGGCGCGTCGGTGATCACGACGAGGTGAGGATGGGGAGCGACGTCGTACTCGGCGACGGTCTCCAACAAGTCCGACTCGTCGACGACTGCGACGAGCCCTGCGGCTGTCGTGGTATGTGGGAGGCCCTCGAGCCACCGCCAGCGAGCGGGCTCACGGGAGACGACAACAAGCCGGAGGTCGGCCGGACCGCAATTGGCCGCGAGTTGCATCACGATCGAACGAACCGTGGAGCGCGATCGATCGGGGTCACCGCGCACCGCCAGTCGACACGTGCCTCCAATCTCCGTGGTCAGCGCAACGTCGGCCAGCATGCACATGTTGCCAAGGCACCCGGTCGTCTGGCCGGTACCCGAAGACTCGTCGAGACGAGGACTCCAAGGGACGCTCCCGAGTCCGACGGAGACTGCGAAGCCGTCGAGATGGGACACGCGGCGAGCCCACAACTCCACGGTCAGTCCCTCGATCGCTCGCCGCGCGGTCACCGGAGTCGAGTCGTACGCAATGTGATGTGCAACGAAGGCCGATCGTTGTAGCTCGACGGCGCGCTCGAATTCGGCGATCGCATCGCGCTCCAGCCGGACGTCTCGACGCCGGCGACGGGAGAACGAGATCCGCTGACCACCCCACGTCCCGAACGCGACGATGGCCCCGAGCGCGCCGAACAGCAAGAACATTGGCTGATGCAGCAGCACGGCGATCAGGCCGGATCCGCCCAGCGCCAGGACCGCTGGCAGGATGCCGCCGCTGACCTCGGTGCTCGTCTGGTGTGGCGCCTGTTGCTTCAACAGATCAGGACTCAACGTGGTGGCCGCTCGCGGATGCCGCACCAGAAAGGTGCCGCCAGGAGTAGCGGTCAGATTCGCTGGATCTGGGTTGTGACCTGGGGCTGTGAGATCTCTCCGGCGGAGCGAGAGAATGCTGTGACCGATCTCGAGCCGTGCTGCGGCAACAACCACGGTCGGATTCGTCAGCACCTCGCCGTCGATCCGCACCGGGACCTGACCCGTGAGTTGCCGGAGCAAGGCGCCACCTTCAGAAACCTGGATCAGCAGGTGGTGGGGTTCGAGCGCAGGGTCGTCGCATCGCGCCGCAACGCCGGGTGCACGACCGACAACGTGATCGCCGTCGCCCAGTAGCGCCGTTCCGCCGGCATCGGGCCCTGCAACCCACACGAGGTCCCACACGTCCGTCATGCCACACAAAGGCACAGTGATGAACTGGGTTCGGAAGTCAACCCTGACAACTTTCCGAAGAATCACGAACCGGTGACGTTGCAGTGAGACCCCCGGTGAGACCTCCGATGAGACGTCAAGCGCACCCTGCCGCAATGACATCCCTCCCTCATCACAGGTATCTCCTCACAAGACTGCAGCGGGAGTGGAACCTGCTCAGTCACCGGCGCTCAGCTGTCGATCGCGCCACGCGGTGGGAGCTGACACCACGGGTCATCAGTTCCCTCGACGACCTGCTGGTTCTCACCGGTCTCGGTCCCGGCCCGGCCGACCCATCGAGCGACGAGACCATGCGCCGGCTCGTGGTGCTCGCACGGCACGACGATCTCGCAGCGCGGGTCGTGCTGCAACGCATGCTTCCCGGTCTCAGCGTCTGCGCAAAGCGCAATGCGACCGGGTTCGACAACCAATTGGAGGCGCTCGATGAGCTGCTGTCCGAGGCGTGGACAGTTATCCGATCGTTTCCCATCCAACAGCGAGATCGGTACGTAATCAAGAACCTGCTGCGCGACTGCGAGTACCGCGCCTTCGTTAAAGCACGGCGCAGACTGCTGGTGCACGAGTTCACCGATCCGGGTGATCTCGACCGGGTAGCCGAGACCGACATGCATGAGGGTGAGCCGTTCGGCGTCATCGTCGAGTTGCTCGGGCGGGCCCGAGCAGCCGGCATGAGCGAGGCGGACATTGCCCTGGTGGTGACTCTGCTGAACACCTCGACCGTGAAACAGGCTGCGAGCGCATTGCGAGTGACCGACCGGACGGTGCGCAATCGTCGCCGGGCGGTTGTGCTTCAACTGCGCGCGCTGGCCGATGTGGCCTGATTCTGGCGTGTCAGGTCAGCCGCTTTCGCGGACCAGCCATTCCAGATGCTCGACCAATGGAGGCACGGATCGCTCGATCACGTCGAACATCTCGGCATATGCCTTGGGACCGCGGCCCCACGGATCCGCGATGTCTTCGTCACCGGGCATCGCGAAGGGATCCCATCGGCGCAGCAGTTGGATCTGTACGGGTTCGACTCTGGGGTACACGCCGCGGCGTGACTCCTCTCCACCGCGCAAACGCTCGAGGTCCGACGCGTTGTCGCGGTCCATGGCGATGATGAGATCGAAGCGACCGAAGTCGTCGGGATGGATCTGCCGACCCACGTGGACGACCTGGTATCCACGCATGCCACCTTCGTGCGATGCCAGTGGGTGGGGGAGTTCGCCGATGTGAGTTCGACCGGTCGAGGCGGAATCAAACGTGATGTGCTCGGTCGCACGGAGTCGCGCAACGTGCGTCGCGACGGCCAGAGCCGATGGGGACCGGCAATGGTTGCCAAGGCACACGAACAGCACGCGGAGGGGTTGCGGTATCACGGCGATTCAAAACGGTCCGAGCGACCCTGCACAACCGAGCGCTACGGGCGATCGGTGAACGTTGCCCGACGCTTGCCGAGAAACGCGGCGATTCCTTCCTGGGCGTCGTGGGTAGTCGCCGACCGCGACATCAGGTCGACAGCGAACGTGTACGCGTCGCTCTGGCCGAGCTCGGTCTGGGCGTAGAAGCCGCGCTTACCCGCCGCCTTCGAGGCGACGCTGCCGCGCGTGGCTCGCGACAACAGATCCTGCACCGCGCTGTCGAGTTGATCATCGGGCACCGCGTAGTTGATCAGACCCCACGATGCCGCCGTCGCCGCATCGATCGCGTCACCCGTGAGCGCCATCTCCATCGCACGCTTGCGGCCAACGTTGCGGGCAACCGCGACGAGTGGCGTGTGGCAGAACAACCCTCCCTTGCCACCGGGTATCGCAAAGCTTGCGCTCTCTGCAGCGACCGCAAGATCGCACGACGCCACCAGTTGGGTGCCGGCAGCAGTGGCCAACGCGTGAACCTTGGCGACGACGGGCTGCGGGATCGACTGGATCGTGTTCATCATCTCGGTGCACACCTCGAACAGGTGGGTGATGTGATCGAGATCGGCGCCCGCCATGTCGGCGAAGTTGTGCCCGGCCGAGAACACCGGTCCGTTCGCCGCGAGGATCGCGCCAACCGCGCTGCTCGACCCCACTTCGCGAAATGCTCCGGTCACCTCGAGCATCACGTCGAGGGCGAGGGCGTTGCGCTTCTCCGGCCGGTTGAGGGTGACGGTGGCGAAGGGCTCGCCGTATTCGACGATCACGTGCTGGTAGCTCACGGGTCAAGTGTGGCACGAAAAGCTGCACAACCGAACAGTGAGGCTCCGTCTGATTTCCGCTAGCTCACCGCCGGTCGAGCAGTCACACTGGCGCGATGAACACGACGACATTCGTCCTCACCGGAATCGACCCGTCGCACGCCGACCGCCTCCGAGCACCTGGTGGCATCACGTACATCGCCGAGGAAAGCCCCGGATACCCGTGTCGTCAATGCCTTCGCGATGCTGAGCCTGGCGAAGAACTGCTGCTCGTCTCGTACGACCCTTTCACGGCCTCGTCTCCCTACCGGTGCGCAAGTCCGATCTTCATCCATAGCAAGCCATGCCAGCCCGATCAATCCGCAGCCCTTCCCAAGCAGCTGACACGTCGCAAGCTGTCCGTTCGGGCGTTCGACACCGACGCGATGATGCTCGACGCTGTATTGATCGATGGCAGCGACTTGGCCAGCACTGTTCAGCACTTGCTGACGAACCCGGCCGTCGAGGTGCTGCATGTGCACAACGAACCCCGAGGTTGCTGGGCAGCCAGGTTCGAACGCGCCCTCGTGCAGTGCTGAACGACAGTCGGCGGGTGCCCTTTGGGTCTCGACTGAATCCAGCAGCGTCGACAGTTGCACGTCGCGGTCGACGATGCGAGTCCCCTCTAGAGTCGATTCATTCTTTGTTGAAGAAGGCGAGGCAGCAATGGCGTTCGACGTGGCATCGGTGCCGCTGATCAAACGGCTCCGGCTCCGATCGTTGGTCGACGCTGATCTTGACGTGGCCGAACCTCTACACGCCAACGACTACCAGCTCGTCTCGCCAAACGGACGGGCGTACTCGAAGGAGGAATACCTGTCAGCGATTGCTTCGCGTGCATTGGAATACAGCGTGTTCGAACCTGTCTCGGAGATCGCGGTGCGCGGTTGCGACCAGCTCGCAATTCTCCGCATATCGGGCGCTCATGAAGGCCAGACAGTTTGAGTAAGCGATAGCGCGACCGGCCGCGAAATCGCTTACACAAACAACTGACGAGACCCCAGGCTGGGTGAATCGGGGTTCGACACGCCCCGTTTCGGAGGGCGACTCGAGCTGCTGCGTCAACAGTTGCTCGCTCACTGGTCTCCTTCACGGGACGTGCGAACTCGAGCAGTGGTACTTCGAGCTGGAATCGAAGATACGACCCAGCCCCAAACCGCTCGCGGGTAACCGCGATTGGCGTCCCAGAAGTACACCCTGACCAGGGA
>JBDTWJ010000091.1:0-14529 GCA_040006755.1 Ilumatobacteraceae bacterium
CGTTCTTCACCAGCACGAGCTGGTCGAGGCTCCACGACTCGATCTTGTACGGCATGGCCGAGAACGGGATGTTGTCGGCCATCTCGGCGGACACGTCGTTGCAGTCGGGCATGACATCTGACTTGATGAGGTTGCCGAAGAGGTTCTTGTACGGGGCGTAGACCTCGGAGAACTTCACGACGACCTGCAACTCGGAGTCACCCTGCTCGATCGATGTGATCTTGTCGTAGCCAGCGGTGCTCAGCGAACCAGGCGTGTTCAGAATCGAATCCGACGTGCACTTGAAGTCGGCGAACGTGATCGGCGTACCGTCGTCCCAGACTGCGTCGGGGTTGATGTCCATCGTCAATGTCATGGCGGCGCCATCCGTCGATGCTGCAGTGGTATCGCTGCCGGCAGCCGTCGTGTCGGTGGCCGCTGCGGTGGTGTCTGTTGCTGCCGCGGTGGTGTCGGTGGCCTGTGCTGCCGTGTCGCTCGTCGAGCCGCCATCGTCGCCGCAAGATGCTGCGATGAAAGCGAGTCCGATGGCGAGTGCCGCGTAGCGATTGCTACGTTTCGTGATCCTCACGTGGGTGTTCCTCCTATGTGAACGGAGGGAGGTGGGTCTCGGTCGAACGACTTGGCAAGCGGGGACGCCCGTGGGAAGTTGACCACACTCTCACACCGTCCTCCCCGATCGGTGTGAGCGTTGGACAACATAGCACCGTTACGTACCGTCCGGTTGCAGCATCGTTCCGAATCCCCGAATTTTCGGGCTGAATATTCCAAGGGTTTGGGACGAACTACTTCCCCAGCTTGCAGATCCGAGCGAACTCGTCGGGATCGAGGCTCGCCCCGCCGACCAACGCACCATCGATATCGGGTTGCGCGATCAGTTCCGAAATGTTCGAAGATTTCACGCTTCCGCCGTACTGAATTCGAACGACCTGAGCCGCCTCTGCACCGGCGATCTCACCGATGCTGGCGCGAATGGATGCGCACATTTGCTGCGCATCGTCAGTCGTTGCCGTACGCCCGGTGCCGATGGCCCAGATGGGCTCGTAGGCGATGACGAG
This sequence comes from Ilumatobacteraceae bacterium, assembly GCA_040006755.1. Taxonomy (GTDB): domain Bacteria; phylum Actinomycetota; class Acidimicrobiia; order Acidimicrobiales; family Ilumatobacteraceae; genus JAENVT01. Next base: position 1,056 of record JBDTWJ010000091.1, read on the forward strand.
TGATGCGATCTTTTCGGGCTTCAGGCCGTCGACCGCATTTCTGAGCTGACCGAGGACCTTCGTCTCCATCTCCCCCGCCTCGCGCTCCTCCAATGTTTCGCCGACACACACGATCGGCGTCATGGAGTGTCGCTGGACCGCCACGATCTTCTTGGCAACATCCTCATCGGTCTCGCAGAAAAGTTGACGCCGCTCGCTATGACCGACGATCACGTACTGAACATTCAACTTCGCAAGGAACAGCGGCGAGACCTCGCCCGTGAATGCTCCCTTGTCTTCCCAGTGGCAATTCTGTGCGCCGACGGCGAACAGCAACTTGTCGGCATCGATGACGGTCTGCACGCTGCGGACGTCGGTGAACGGTGGATGGATGCTGACGTCGACGTGTTCGAGATCGTCCTTCGTCACGAGGTACGCCAACTTCTGCACGCACTGGATCGCCTCGAAGTGGTTGTGGTTCATCTTCCAGTTGCCTGAGATCAGCGGCCTACGCATTGGGCGCACCTCGCAATGCTTCCAGCCCGGGCAGGTCGCCGAACTCGAGGAGCTCGAGTGATGCTCCTCCACCGGTCGATACGTGATCGACGTCGTCGTCGAGACCGAACTGCGCGAGGGCAGCCGCGCTGTCGCCGCCGCCGACGACCGTGAACGCCTTCGTGTCTGCCATCGCCTGCGCGACCGTACGTGTGCCGGCCTCGAACCGCGGGTCTTCGAACATTCCCATGGGCCCATTCCAGAAGACCGTGCGCGCTTCGACGATCACATCGCTGAAGGCTGCCGCTGTGCCCGGACCGATGTCGAGACCCTTCGCACCCTCAGGCAGGTTCACGCCGAACGTCGAGAGGTTTCCGGCGGCGTCGACACCGACCAGGTCCTCCGGCAGGTGAATCGCCTTCCCGCCGGTGGCCGAGTCGTGCAAGATTCGCTTGCAGGTGTCGACCTGATCCGGCTCCCACAACGAGTCGCCGATCGGATGACCTTGCGCGGCGAGAAACGTGAAGCACATCGCTCCGCCGATGACGAGCTCGTCGACGACTTCGAGCAGCGCCTCGACCACGCCGAGCTTGTCGCTGATCTTGGCGCCACCGAGCACAGCGACAAACGGTCGCTTGGGATTGTTGCGCAGTCCGAGTAGTACGTCGACCTCCTTCTGCATCAGCAGTCCCATTGCCGATGGCAGGGTGTGCGGTGGGCCAACGATGGACGCATGTGCCCGGTGACATGCGCCGAACGCGTCATCGACATAGGCGTCCATGCCCTTGACGAGAGTTGCAACGAACTGCGGATCGTTTCCCTCCTCGCCAGGGTCGAATCGAAGATTCTCCAACAGCTCGACAGCGGCCCCAAACTCAGCGAGACGCTGCCTGACAGGTTCCATCGAGTACTTCGGATCTGGTTTGCCCTTCGGCCGGCCGAGATGTGATGCGCAGACGACGTGGGCGCCGCGACTGGTCAGCCATTGGATGGTCGGCAAGGCAGCTCGGATGCGGAAGTCGTCGGTGATCACACCGTCGTCGATCGGCACGTTGAAGTCGGTGCGCACCAACACCCGCTTGCCGCTGACGTCGCCGAGAGCGGCGAGAGTCGGGATACGACTCATCGTCTTTTCTTGGGGATCTTGCTGCCCACATACAGCGCCGTATCGACGATGCGGTTGGAATAGCCCCACTCGTTGTCGTACCACGCCAAGACCTTCACCATCGTGCCCATGCTCATCGTCAGGCCGGAGTCGAAGATGCTGCTGTGCGGATCGGTGACGATGTCGCTCGACACGATGGGATCGTCGCAGTAGCGCAGGATGCCCTTCAGCGGCCCGCTGGTCGCGGCCTTCTTGAAGACGGCGTTGATCTGCTCGACGGTGGCGGACTTCTTCAGGTTTGCGGTGAAATCGACAATCGATCCGGTTGGTACCGGTACGCGCAGCGAGGTGCCGTCCAGCTTCCCCTTCATCGTTGTCAACACGAGGCTGGTGGCACGGGCCGCGCCGGTCGATGTGGGAATGATGTTGATCGCTGCGCCGCGCGCGCGACGCAGATCCTTGTGTGGACCGTCGACGAGCATTTGGTCGCCGGTGTAGGCGTGCACAGTCTGCATCAGACCTTGTTCGACGCCGAAGTTGTCGTCGAGCACCTTGACCAACGGCACGAAGCAGTTCGTCGTGCAGCTGGCGTTGGAGATCACCTTGTCGGTCTTGAAGTCGAAGTCCTTGTGATTGACGCCGTAGACAAGCGTCGCGTCGGCGGCGTCGCAAGGTGCCGAGACGATCACCAGTGGGGCCCCGCCCTGCAAGTGGTAGGCGGCGGTGTCGCGCTTGGTGAACAGGCCGGTCGACTCGATGACTACATCGACTCCCAACTCGCCCCAAGGGAGCTCCTTCGGATCACGTTCCGATAGGACTTTCAGCACATCTCCGTCGACGGAGATACCGTCCTTGTGAGGCTTGATCGTGTTGGGAAGCATCCCGAGCACCGAGTCGTACTTCAACAGATGTGCCATCGTCTCGAGCGACCCGAGGTCGTTGACGGCCACGAAGTCGATGTCGACGCCACGCTGCTTTGCGGCGCGGAAGAAGTTACGGCCGATTCGGCCAAAGCCATTGATACCGACACGAACGGTCATGCGCGGTGATTCCTCTCATAGACGGCGGAATGTCAGAGGATAGTTGCTCAGCGAGCGATGTCGCGATGCCCGGTAGTGACAGCGATACCACGGGCCCGGAGACGAGCAGCCAGTTCTTCGGCGACTGCCACACTGCGATGACGACCACCGGTGCAACCCATCGCAATGGTCAGATATGTCTTGCCCTCAACCTCGTAGGCGGGCACAAGACTGACCATCATGGCCTCGAACTCGTCGAGGAATTGTGACGCGTGAGAGCGCTCCAACACGAAATCTCGCACAGCTGGATCGTGCCCCGTCAGCGGGCGCAACACCTCTTCCCAATGTGGATTTGGAAGGAATCGGACGTCCATGACCACGTCGGCATCCAACGGAAGGCCGTACTTGTAGCCGAAGCTCTCGATCGCAATCTGAAGCCGTTGGCCGTCTCCGGTCTGATCGAACGCGGCGATCAACTTGGCCTTGAGCTGATGGATGTTCAGCTCCGTGGTGTCGATGACGAGGTCCGCTGCGCTCCTGACAGGATCGAGTAGGGAACGTTCCAGCTCGATTGCTTCGACCAGCCCCTCCGCCTCCGCGTTCAGCGGGTGCTTGCGTCGCGACGAGTCGTAACGCTTCACCAGTTCCGCGGTCGTGGCGTCGAGGAAGAGGATGCGCACACGGTGGCCATCGCCGCGCAGCGCGGCGACCTTGGGGAGCACGTCGATGTGTTGGCGACCGGAGACGAGAGCCAGCCGTTCGATGTCGCTGCCGGGCTTGCTCGCCAGCTCCACGATCGTGTCGACCAACGACGTCGGCAGGTTGTCGATGACGTACCAGCCGAGATCTTCCAACACCGCTGCGGCGCCCGAACGCCCAGCGCCCGACAATCCGGTGATCAGGACGATGTCGGCCACTACTGCAATCGTATTGCCTACAGCTTGCGCGTCCGGAGATACAGCAATCTGGGAATGGTCGCGGCGTCGATGTACTCCTTGGCGCGTTCGAGGAATCCATCGGGTGGCGCGGGCTCCAGCATTCGCTCGATCAACAGACCGTTCTCCGCGAGCGTGTTGACGTAACGGCTCAGCGGCCGATGGATGAACGGAATGAAAACGTCCTTCTCGACCTCCTCGTCACTCTCCTGCTCGACGAGGTATGCACCGATCCGCCAGTACTGCTCAGGAGGATCCAGCACGTAGTCGTCGATCCATCCGCTGTTCGGCGTCTGCAACAGTGGATGGTTGAGGAAGAAGCAGAAGCGCCCGCCCGGCTCCAGCACCCTGCTGACCTCCGCGATCGCCCCCTCGACATCGCGGATGTGTTCGAACACGAGGCACGCCACAACGGCGTCGAAGCTCGCGTCCGTAAATGGCAGTGCTGCCGCTTCGCCGCGTGCGAACGACGCCTCACCACGTTGCGCGGCGACGCTGACGCAGTTCCACGTCGGATCGATGCCGATGACCGCAGCTCCCTGGCGTGCCGCGAGCCGGCTGATCTGGCCGTCGCCGCAACCGACATCGAGCACGCGCGTGGCCGAAGCCAGTTCGGCCGCGGCGAGCGGAAGGATCTGTTCCTCATACTCGGGGTCAGCCCCCTCGGTGAACCCCTCAATCCACCACGCCGCGTGGGTCTCCCACAAGCTCCCGTCGTCGTTCACGACTCGAGGCTACGGCGATACTGCGATGAGCGATGAGCTGCCCGGCGCCGCATATCTCTCATCGCTCGCCGAGCGCTACCTGGCGCGATGAGAGATGTGCGGAAGGCTCCGGCTCATCTCTCATCGCGGGGTGACGGAAGCGGGGACGGGTGCCGGGTGAAACTTGGCGTGGATGGCCTCGGCCACTGGGTCGGGAAGGAACGACTGCGCCTTCAGGTCTTCGAGCGAGGCCTTCTTGACCGCATTCACCCCACCCATCACTTGCACGAGCTTTTTCTTGCGTACCGCGCCGAGGCCGGGGATGTTGTCGAGTGCGCTCGCCGTCATCCGCTTGCCGCGCAGCTCGCGATGGAAGGTGTTGGCGAAGCGGTGCGCCTCGTCGCGAATCCGCTGCAGCATGAAAAGTGCTTCGCTGCCGCGAGGCACCTCGACGGGCTCGCTGCGACCAGGCGTGTAGACCTCTTCGAATCGCTTTGCGAGCGATGCGATGGGGATCTCGTCGAACAGGCCGAGCTTACGCACGACGCGCTCGGCGACAGCGAGTTGACCCTTGCCGCCGTCGACCAGCAGCAGCTGAGGTGGATACGAAAACTTGCCCGGCCGCTGGCCCGGCTCGGTCAACGGCCGATCGCGCTCGTCGAGGTACGCGGTGAGCCGTCGCGTCAGCACCTCTTCCATCGCTGCATAGTCGTCGTTACCCGGCACGTCCCTGACCTTGAAGCGTCGATACTCGCGCTTGTTGGGTAGGCCGTCCTCCACGACCACCATCGATCCCACATAGTCGCTGCCCTGTATGTGCGCCATGTCGTAGCACTCGATCCGCAGCGGCGCCTCCGGCAGCGCCAGCAGATCCTGCAACTCCGTCAGCGCCCTGCTGCGTGCGTTGTGATCGCCGGCCCGGCGCAGGCGATGGCGCATGAACTCTTCCTTGGCGTTGCGCGTGACCGTCTCGTGCAGGTCGCGCTTGTCGCCGCGCATCGGAACGCGGATCTGCACCCTCGATCCGCGCATCATCGAGAGCCATTCCTCGTAGGTCGCGAGATCATCGGGCTCGACGGGCACGAGCACCTGCTTCGGCACACCGGACACCGGATCGTCGCCGTACAGCTCCTCGAGGATGCGATCGATGAGCCCGCCGCGTGTGAGGTCCTCGACCTTGTCGACCACAAACCCTTTGCGGCCGACCACGCGTCCCTTGCGCACGTAAAAGATCTGAACAGCTGCCTCGAGATCGTCATCCGCCAAACCGATCACGTCGATGTCTTCATTTCGGTCGGCCACCATCTGCTGTTTCTCGATGGCTCTGTGCACCGCGGCGAGACGGTCACGCACGCGAGCCGCGCGCTCGTACTCCATCTCATTCGAAGCCGCACGCATTTCTGCATCGAGCCGCTTCACGATCGCGTCGGTGTCACCATCGAGGAAGTCGCAGAGCTCCGACACCAACCGCCGGTAGTCGGCCTCGTTGATCTCGCCGACGCACGGACCGCTGCACTTCTCGATGTGGTACAGCAAGCAAGGACGGCCGAGCCGTTGATGCTCGTTGAACTTGCCGGGACTGCATGTACGAATCGGGAAGCTACGCAGCAGGAGATCAAGCGTGTCCCGAATCGCGTACGCATGGGCGTACGGCCCGAAGTACTTGGTGCCCTTGCGCTTGCGACCGCGCATCACCAGTGCCCGCGGGAACTGCTCGTCGAGTGTGACGGCCAGGAACGGATAGCTCTTGTCGTCGCGCAACCTGACGTTGAACCGCGGGCGATGCTGCTTGATGAGGTTGTACTCGAGCATCAACGCCTCGACGTCGTTGCGGACCTCGATCCATTCCACGGTCTGCGCCGTTTCGACCATTTGGGCCGTCCGCGGGTGCATGTTGCGCGGATCCTGGAAGTAGTTGGAGAGGCGCTGACGCAGGCTCGACGCCTTGCCGACATAAATGACGCGGCCGAGCACGTCCTTGAACTGATACGACCCAGGTGAGTCCGGGATCGTGCCGGTTTGGGGGCGCTGGACCATCGATATCGAGGCTAGGCCTCTCTCAGCGCGACCCGCGGTAGGGTTTCGTCCGTGGCCGGTCGCTTTGCCTATTCCAAGCCGAACCGCCGGGGACCGAACGATCCCTGGTTCCGCTTCGGCACCTTGGATATCGGCTCGGCCGCACTGCTCGGCCTGATGTGCGCGGTGTCGGTGCTGGTCTACGCGATCGACAAGACCGTCCTGCTCCGGCTGGCGCTGATACCCAGCGAAATCAGATCTGGGCAGGTGTGGCGGGTCATCACCTGGCCGTTGGCCAACGGATTCGAACGACAACTGCTGTGGGTGATCGTCTCGATCGCTGTTCTGTGGTACTTCGGCAGCCGCCTCGAGGAGCAGGTCGGCCGAACCAGGTTCGCCTGGTTCCTGTTCATGATCGTGCTCATTCCAGGGCTCGTCGGCACGGCACTCGACCTACCACAGGCGGGCGTGCACACCGTGCAACTCGTCGTGCTGCTGACGTTCATCGCGGAGTACCCAAACGTCCGGTTCTTCTTCGGGATCCCGGCGTGGGTGTTGGGCGCTGTCTACGTCGCTGCCGAGGTGCTGCAACTCACCGGGGATCGTGCCGGGAAAAGTCTGCTGTTCTTCGTCGTCTCGCTACTTGTCGGCGCTCTCGCGGCCAGGGCCGTCGGCATGCTCGAGAATTTTTCCTGGATCCCCAAGATCTCGATGCCGCATCGACGTCGCGTCCCTCGGCGGAGCCGCCGGCCCGCCGTCGTCTCAGGCCCGTGGGCCGGCAGTGGCACGCTGTCGCACGACCAGAGCGAACTCGACGATCTGCTCGACAAGATCAGTGCCACCGGCATGGACTCGCTCAGCAAGGCCGAGAAGGCGCGTCTCAACGAGTTGAGCAAGCGCCTGCGCGGAAGCTGAACTTCATGCGAAGCGAGGTCTGACCGGCCTCGTCACCATCCAGCCGGCAAACACCGCCAGAGCCAGCGCAGCCAGACTCGTTCCGTTGGCGAGCAGATGGAAGCCCCACGCTCTCTTGATGAAGCCTGAGCCAAAAGCTGCGCAGCCGCCACAGAAGCTCATCATCAAATCGGCCGTGCCCTGGAGCTCGACCCGTTCGTCTATTCCCACCGAGCTCGTCACCAGAGAACTGCCGGCGATCAGACCGATGTTCCAACCCAGACCGAGCAGGAACAGGCCCACGAAGATCAACGGTCGCTGGTACCCAGCCAACACCGCGCCCGCGGTACCCGACGCAAGCACGAGGCCGGCGACCACCACTGCCCTGTCGGGGCGAACACTCTCGACGAATCGTCCCACCCATGGGGCCAAGCCGTACATGCCGGCGATGTGGACGGCGATGACGTACACCGAGGATCCGGCCTGATGATGGTCGCGCATGTGCGGCGGAGTCATGGTCATCACGGCCACCATCGACGCCTGCACCACGATCATCGATGCCAACCCGAGCTGTACCATCGGCTCGCGTTTGATGACCACCCACGATCGCCGCACCGACTTGATGGGTTGCGAGCGACTCGCCATCGCATCGACGCCGCCGATCACCTCGAGTGGATCGGGGCGTAGTCGGAACCAGACGATGGCCGCGGCCCCCAGCGACAAGATGGCTGCGAACGCTATTGGACCCACACTTGGCTCGAGACCGAGGTGCGGAGCAAGCCGCTTCCACTGTGGCGTGAGCACCGGACCGAAAACGGCACCGAGCGTGCCGAGCCACACGACCGCAGCAATGGCCCGCGGACCTTCACCCGGTTCGGCGAGATCGGCGGCGACGAATCGGCCCTGCAGCGATGCCGCCTGCGCACCCCCGAACATCACCATGCCGACCAGCAGCAGCCACACCCAACGCATCTGGCCGCCGAACGCGGCAACTGCGGCGCCGCATGCGCCGATGACGAATGCCGTCACCAACGCCGGGCGCCGTCCGCGCCGCCGGCTGAAAGCAGCGAACGACGGCGCCATCAGCGCCGACCCCAGCGTGAACGCAGCATTCCCGGAACCTGCGAAGCGGTCGTCGCCCAACAGATCGCCGACGAACAGAGCGAGCACCGCCACCACACCGGCGATCGCGGCCTGACCCGGAATCTGCGTCAGCCGCAAGGTCGTGATGGTGCGACGTTGCAGGGCAGCGCGATCAATCGTCGTGTCGGCGAGCCTCACCCGTGTGGTCTATCGCATCGCGTCGGATTAACGACGACTACAGAAGGAGCGGACGCAGGAATCGGCCGGTGTGACTGGCGTCGACCGCGGCAACATCCTCGGGACTCCCTTCGGCGACGACGAGGCCTCCCCCGCTGCCGCCTTCCGGCCCGAGATCGATGAGCCAGTCGGCAGTCTTGATGACATCGAGGTTGTGCTCGATGATCAACACGGTGTTTCCCTGATCCACCAGCCGAGACAACACGGTCAGCAGACGACGCACATCGTCGAAGTGCAGGCCCGTGGTCGGCTCGTCGAGCAGATAGATGGTGTGACCGGTCGAGCGCTTGGCGAGCTCTGACGCCAGCTTGACTCGCTGCGCCTCACCACCCGACAGCGTGGGCGCCGGCTGTCCGAGGCGCACGTACCCGAGCCCGACATCGAGCAGCGTCTGCATGTATCGACCGATGGCCGGCTGATTGGCGAAGAAGTCGACAGCTTCAGCAACCGGCATGTCGAGCACCTCGGCGATGTTCTTGCCCTTGAAGGTGATGTCGAGCGTGTCGCGGTTGTAGCGGGCCCCCTTGCAGACCTCGCACGGCACGTAGACGTCGGGCAGGAAGTGCATCTCGATCTTGATGTTGCCGTCGCCCGAGCACGCCTCGCAGCGACCACCTGGGACGTTGAAGCTGAAGCGACCGGGCATGTAGCCGCGAACCTTCGCCTCGGCAGTCGTGGCGAACAGCTTGCGGATGTTGTCGAACACACCGGTGTACGTCGCCGGGTTGGATCGTGGCGTGCGACCGATCGGCGACTGATCCATGTCGATCACCTTGTCGAGCAGGTCGATGCCTTCGATCTTCTTGTGCTTGCCAGCGGCGTGCTTCGATTTGTAGATCCGCTGCATGAGCACTGGAAGGAGGATGTCGCGCACCAACGTGCTCTTGCCGCTGCCGCTGACGCCGGTGATGGCGACGAAGCATCCGAGCGGGATCCGCACGTCGATGTTGCGCAGGTTGTGCTCGCGCGCACCTTTGATCTCGAGCCACTCGAGGCCGGGCTGGCGACGATGCTTCGGCAGCGGGATCGACTTCTTGCCCGCGAGGTATTGGCCGGTGATCGATTCCTTGACCTTGGTGATGCCCCTGACCGGGCCGCTGTAGACGACGTCACCGCCGTGCTCGCCCGCGCCCGGCCCGATGTCGACGATCCAATCGGCCTCGCGAATGGTCTCCTCGTCGTGCTCGACGACCAGCACCGTGTTACCGAGATCACGCAGTCGCAGCAGGGTATCGATGAGCCGCCGGTTGTCGCGCTGGTGCAGACCGATCGATGGCTCATCGAGAACGTACAGCGTGCCGACGAGACCCGACCCGATCTGGCTGGCGAGACGGATCCGCTGCGCCTCGCCACCCGCCAATGTGGCCGCGTAGCGAGCCAGGCTGAGGTAGTCGAGGCCGACGTCGAGCAGGAATCCAAGCCGGGCGTTGATCTCTTTCGTGACCCGCTCGGCGATCAACCGGTCGCGCTCGCTGAGCTCGAGCGCCGCGAGAAATTTTGCCGACTCGCCGATGGCCATGTTGCAGACGTCGGCGATGTTGAGGTCGTTGACCGTCACCGCCAACGACGCCGGCTTCAATCGTGCACCGCCGCAGGCCGTGCACGGCACCTCGCGCATGTAGCCCTCGTATTGCTCGCGCGACCAGTCGCTTTCCGCACCGGTGCGCCGGCGGTTGAGCCACGGGATGACACCTTCGTACGCGGTGGAGTACTCGCGCGTGCGGCCATACCGGTTTTTGTACTTGACCTTGAGGTTGCCCTCGACACCGTGCAACACGATCTTCTGCTGCTTGGCGGTGAGGGTGCGGTAGGGGGCGTCGAGGTCGATCTTGTAGACCTCGCCGACGGCCTCGAGCATCCTCGTGAAGTACTGCGTGTTGGAAGTGCGCCATGGTGCAATGGCTCCGCCGTTGACGGACTGATCAGGATCCGGGATGATCAGTTCGGGATCGACCTCGAACGTCGTGCCGAGCCCGTCGCAGGCTTCGCACGCTCCGTAGGGAGAGTTGAAGGAGAAATTGCGTGGTGCCGGCTCGTCGTAACTGGTGCCACACGTCGGGCAGGCGAGGTGCTGGCTGAAGGTGAGGATCTCACTCTCGCTGCCGTCGGCCGGGATGAGCTCGACCTCGGCAATGCCGTCGGCCAATTTCAACGCAGTCTCCAACGAGTCCGTCAACCGTCGCTCGATGCCATCGCGCCGCACGAGGCGGTCGATGATTATTTCGATCTTGTGCTGTTCGTATCGAGCGAGACGCTCGTCGCGCTTCAGGAACTCGGCGATGTCGACCACTTCACCATCGACGCGCGCACGCACGTAGCCCTGACTGGCGAGGTCTTGCAGCAAGGTGTCGTAGTCGCCCTTGCGGCCGCGCACGACAGGTGCAAAGACCTGGAATCGGGTGCCATCGGGCAGTAGCAGGATGCGATCAACGATCTGCTGGGGAGTCTGGCGCTGCAACCGCGTGCCTTCGTTGGGGCAGTGCTGGATGCCGATTCGCGCGTAGAGCAATCGCAAGTAGTCGTAAATCTCGGTGATGGTGCCGACCGTGGAACGGGGATTGCGGCTGGCCGATTTCTGATCGATCGAGATGGCCGGGGACAGCCCTTCGATCATGTCGACATCGGGCTTGTCCATCTGCCCGAGGAACTGCCGGGCATAGGCGCTGAGGCTCTCGACGTAGCGCCGTTGGCCCTCGGCGTAGATGGTGTCGAACGCCAGACTGCTCTTGCCAGAGCCCGACAGACCGGTGAACACGATCATCTTGTCGCGCGGCAGCTCTACGTTGATATTTCGAAGATTGTGCTCGCGTGCGCCTCGAACAATGATCTTCCCGGAATCGGCTGCAGGCATTGGGCGAGGCTACCCAGATGCGTGTGATCGGACGCTGTGGTACATGTCGCAAAAGGTAGCACAGAAACGAACACATGTTCTGCTCTAGTTCTGCCCGGTTTGTGCCGATAGCACAGCTATGAACGGCGGACCACCCACTGACGCGACACTCGGGCGCACGGCACGCGCCGCGCTCGAGCATCTGCGACGACATTCTGGATATCCCACATGGCTCCTGACGCGAACCAACGACTACGAGCGGATCGTGATTGCCGCGGTCGACCCGCAATTCTCGATCGTCGCCAACAGCGTGCTCCCCGTGGAGTTGTCGACCGATCGATTCCTCGCAAACGTCGCCAAGATGATCGTGCCGGTGATGCTGCCCAACGGCACAGAGTACGGCGCCCTCGTCGGGCTCAGCCGTGAGAAGCCTGCCCCGATGCAGTCCCACGCCGAATCCCTCATTCCACTGCTCGCCAACACACTCGGCGCACTCGCCGGAGCCGAGGGTGCACTGGCCGCAAGCACTCGCCGATCCGAGCAGGCGGCCGCCTCTTTCGACGCCCTCACCGCAACGGCCACGCGTCAGGCATGGGAGACCCAGCTCAGCCGCGACGACGAGCGCTGCAACGCCAATGGCGAGCAGGCGTGGATCTTCATGATCTGCCTCGACGAACTGCATGAGGTCAACAAGCGCGCCGGCCACGATGCTGGTGACGAGTTGCTGTCAGACTTCGGCAAGCTCCTGAGCACGATCATCGACGGTCGCCACTTCTGCGCCAGGATCACCGGCCTGCAGTTCGGCATCCTCGCGGTCGACCTCAACGCAGCGGAGGCAACGGCACTCGAGACCCAACTCCGTCAGACCCTCAGCGCCGCCGGCATCGCAGCCTGGGTCGGCGTCGGCCGCCGCTTGCCCGGCGTCGGGCTGGGAGCAGCCCTCGACGCCGCCGAGGCATCGATCTCGGCCGCTCGGTCCGCTGTGAGCATCACCACGACGACGTTCGACGAGACCACGACGGAGCTGATGAATGCTCTCGACAGCGGGCAGATCCGCGCGTATTTCCAACCGATCGTCGACATGCGCACCGGCGACGTCGTTGCCATCGAGGCGCTCGCGCGCTGGCAGACCGATACCGGAATCCGCGAGCCGTACGAATTCCTTCCCGGTATCGAGCGAGCCGGTCTGAACGCCTCGCTCTTCCATCGCATGCTCGACGACGGTCTCTCGCATCTCGCGACCTTCCGCAGCGTCTCGCCGAATCTGCGTCTCGCGGTCAACTTCGACTTCGACTCGATTCCGGCATCGGGCCTTCGCCAGACGGTGACCGACCTCGCCGAGAAGCACGGCATCCCGCTCGAACTGATCTCACTCGAGCTCAGCGAGCGTCAGTCGTTCGAGCTCTCCCCCTCGACGCTCAGCGAGCTCACCGAGGTTGCTGAGGCCGGCGTGAAGCTGGTTCTCGACGACTTCGGTGTCGGATTCGCCAGCCTCGAGACGCTGACCTCCCTACCGATCAGCGGCGTCAAGCTCGACCGTCGATTCACCGGCCAGGTGATCGACGGCGAGCGGGAGCCCGCCGTCGTGAAGGCCATGATCTCGATGGCCGCAGACGCGGGCCTCGAAGTGATCGCCGAGGGTGTCGAGACCCAAACGCAATGCGACCGGCTCGTGCGCCTCGGCTGCCGTCTCGGTCAGGGCTACCTGTTCGCCCTACCGCTGCCGCCCGGGTCAATGACGACCGTCCTGTCGGCACCCCTCGTCTCGGCCTGGTAATGGAGTCTTGCGACCCGGCCTGCTGCGCGGGCCATGGTCGCAAACACCCTGAGTCCCATGCCCAGGCATCGCCTGTGAACGAACGTTCTCTCCCGCGAACGCCTATCCAGCGTCGCGGAGTTCTCTTCTGAGTTCGTTCACCTCGTCGCGGAGGCGTGCGGCGTACTCGAACTTCAGCTCGGCCGCAGCCTCGTGCATCTCCTCCTCGAGGGTCATGATGAGGCGATTCAGCTCTTGCTGCGGCAAGGTCTTCAGCTCACGCTGCACCTTGTCGCGCTCGCGCTGGCGGCGACGATCCTTACCGGGCACCGGCGCCGAATCGTCGGGGCGCAGCAGCGACAGGATGTCGCCAACGGCCTTGCGAATTGTCTGGGGATCGATCCCGTTCTCGAGGTTGTAC
>JBDTWJ010000092.1:0-14526 GCA_040006755.1 Ilumatobacteraceae bacterium
CAGGAATGGAGGTGCAGGTGAGCGACCATGACCAGTTGTGGACAGCGGTGGCCCAACTGCTGCGTGCTCAGGTGTCTGAAGCGGTCTGGTTCTCGACCTTCCAAGATGTGACTGCGCTCGACAGTGATCCCTCGATGTTGCGTGTCGGTGCACCCAACGGCCACACCCGCGATCGCATCTTGTCGCGCTATTTACCGTTGGTGCGCGACGCGTTGGAAGAGATTGGCGCGGCGAATCGCCAATTCGTCGTCGAGGTACAGGTGGCAGATGCAGCCGAGCAGGAATTCGTCGAACAGGTTCCCGACGCAACGGTGGAGCCGAGCAACAACAGCGGCCGAAGCGGCTCTGCCATTCCTGCCAACAGCGGTGGCATGAACCCGCGGTACACGTTCGAGGCCTTCGTCAAGGGCGCGTCCAACCAGTTCGCTCTCGCAGCAGCGCTGCGCGTCGCCGAGACCCCCGGTCGCTCGTACAACCCGCTGTTCATCTACGGGTCAGCCGGTCTTGGCAAGACTCACCTGCTGCACGCAATCGGGCACTACGTGCACAGCCACTATCAACACGACATCGTTCGGTATGTCAGCACCGAGACGTTCCTCAACGAGTACGTCGACGGCATTCGAACCAACACCATCGCCAACTTCAAGCGTCGATACCGCGACATCGACGTCCTACTGATCGACGACATTCAGTTCATGGAAGGTAAGGAAGGTCTGCAGGAGGAGTTCTTCCATACGTTCAACTCACTCCATGGCGCCAACAAGCAGATCGTCATCTCCAGCGACCGCATGCCCGATGCCATACCGACGTTGGAGGAGCGACTGCGCGGCAGGTTCAAGTGGGGCCTCATCACCGACATTCAGCCTCCGGATCTCGAGACGCGCCTCGCCATCTTGCGCAACAAGGCGGAGCGCGATCACAGCCCCGTTCCGTCCGAGACTCTCGAACTCATCGCCTCGCGCATCACCACCAACATCCGTGAACTCGAAGGTGCGCTCATTCGCGTCACTGCGTACGCCAGCCTCAACCATGTCCCCATCAGCACCCATCTCGCCGAGCAACTGCTCAGTGACCTCATGAGCGACACCTACGTGAAGCCACGCACCGACGACGAACTGCTCAGTGAGATGGCTGTCATCCTCGGCCATAGCGTCGAGGCGCTTCGCGGCAAGAGCCGCCAACGACCTCTCGTCACCGCCAGACAGATGGCCATGTACGTCTTCCGTGAGCTCACCGATCTCAGCTACCCGGCCATAGCCCGATTGTTCGGCGGCCGGGATCACACCACCGTCATCCACGCCGTCGACAAGATCCAACGGTTGATGAAAGAGCGCAAGCAGATCTACGACCAGGTCACCGATCTCGTACAGCGTTTGAAGAAGGCATAGCTGTGGGGGTCGTGTGGACGACACGGTTCAATCGGGGGACAACAGTCACAATGTCCACCGAACGACAAACGTGTCATTTCTGGGCTGTGTACGGCGGGGGATACTCATGGGGAAGCGGTTCTGACCCCTACGCTGGCCGATCAACGACTTATGCACAGTCCACAGCCCTTATTACTGTCATTACCTTTATACATCACCTCATTGTGAGAAAGGCCTCCCTGTGAAGTTCCGTTGCGAACGCGAATCTCTCGCCGAAGCGCTCTCCACTGCAGGACGTGCCGCAACCGGCCGCACCGGGGCGCTCCCGGTGTTGTCGGGGCTACGCCTCGAACTCGTCGGCGACCAGTTGAGCGTCACCGGCACCGATCTCGATCTGACGATCCAATTGACACTCGCGGTCGGAGGCGACGGGGACGGCGGAGTTGTGCTGCCCGCTCGGCTCGCGGCCGACATCGTCCGCTCGATGAGTGCCGGCAAGGTCGAGGTCGTCGTCGAGGGCGACGAGGTCAACATCAGTGGCGGTCGTTCGCAATTCAGTGTGCGGCCGCTCTCGTTCGACGACTATCCCAAGTTGGCGACGCCCACAACGTCGTCGGTCACGTTGCCGGCAGCAGCCTTCGGCGAGGCCCTCCGCCAGGTTGTGCGAGCAGCAAGCACCGACGAGGCACGCCCCATCCTGACCGGTGTGTTGTTGACCGCTGAGAACGGTGGCCTGCGAATGGTTGCCACCGATTCGTACCGGCTTGCCGTGCGCGACCTAGCGGATCATCAAGTGCTCGGAGCCGACCAAAAGGTGCTCGTGCCCGGTCGTGCGCTCAATGAGTTGCAGCGGCTGGTCGGAGGGGGCAATGAGTTGACGATGAGCCTCGGCGATCGCGACGCGACATTCGAAGTCGGCGATACGCGCTTGTCGACCCGATTGATCGAAGGCGAGTTCCCCAACTATCGCCAGCTCATCCCAGCCAGCCATCCCAACACGCTGACAGTCGAACGCGAGCCGCTGCTCGAGGCCATTCGCCGCGTCAAGATCCTCGCTAAGGACGCCACGCCCGTGCGATTGCAGATGGGTGGCGACATCTTACGCCTCACCGCGATCACGCAGGATGTCGGCAATGCGTCAGAAGAACTCGACGCCACCTACGAAGGCACCGAGCTCACGGTCGCGTTCAATCCCGAGTATTTCGCGTCGGGCGTCGAAGCATGCTCTTCGGATTCGGTCACGTTGTCGACACTCGACTCGTTGAAGCCAGCCGTCGTTCGTGGTGTCGGCAACGACGACTACCTGTACCTGTTGATGCCCGTACGCGTGCCCTAACAATGGTCGGGACTGGCGTCCGCTCGCTTCGCTCACTTTCACCGCTCCCTCCGTGGGCCGGCAGGGCGCGCACGCGCGAGAAGAAAGCGAAGCGGACGACGAGCCCGCCATCAATATCGTGATTGTCTCACGCTTGGAGTTGGTGGACTTTCGTAACTACGCGAGCGCGACGTTCGACTTCGAGCCGGGTACGACTGCCGTGGTCGGGCTCAACGGTCAGGGCAAGACCAACCTTGCGGAGGCCATGGCGTATCTTGCGACGCTGGACAGCTTTCGCGGCGCGCCACTCGACGCCATGATTCGTGTCGGCGCTGATACCGCCGTTGTTCGCGCCACGGTCGTGCACGACGACGGTCGCGAGGTGCTCGTCGAGTTGGAGCTCAGCCGCAACGGACGCAACCGAGTGTTGATCAACCGTCAGAAGCTCGGTCGGGCCCGCGACCTCCTCGGTGTCATGAGAGTCACCGTTTTCTCGCCCGACGATCTCTCAGTGGTGAAGGAGGGGCCGGGCGGACGGCGCCGCTTCCTCGACGACGTGCTCGTGACGTTGGCGCTGAAGTACGACGCGTTGCGATTGGAGCTCGATCGCATCGTCAAGCAACGCAACATGTTGCTGAAGCAGGTCGGCGGACGTCTGAATGAGGAGGCAGCGTTGACCCTCGACGTCTGGGACTCCAAGATGGCCGACGTCGGTGACCAGTTCGGGCACGCCAGGGCGGTACTGGTCGCGCGCCTCACGCCGTTGGTCGGCGAGGCCTACGAACAACTGGCCGATCGCCCGACCAGCATCGAGCTGCGATACGAGCCGTTGTGGCGTCAGCGCGGCCTCGGCATCGCGTTGGCAGAGGCGCGCATCGACGACGTGCGTCGCAGTGTGTCGAGCGTCGGCCCGCATCGCGACGACCTCGACCTGTTCATCAACGGCATGGCTGCACGCACGCATGCCTCGCAAGGGGAGCAACGAACGTTGGCGTTGGCACTGCGATTGGGCGCGCACCGGCTGGTGACCGAAAGGGCCGGCAGTGCACCGGTGCTCGTGCTCGACGACGTGCTCAGCGAGCTCGATCCGTGCCGGTGCGAAGCGCTCCTCCGCCACCTTCCTCGGGGGCAGGTGGTTCTGACGACCGCAGGAGTGTTGCCGGAGGCAGCGCATCCCGATGCAGTTGTTCGGATTGAAGCTGGCATGGTGTTGTCGTGAGTCGCGACCCTGTGCCGATCGGTGACAGCCTCAACTCTGTCATTCGCTCACTTCGCAACGACACGTCCGATGCCATCTCGTCGAGTCAAATGGGCGACTTGTTCGGACGCTGGGCGGAGGCCGTGGGCGATGCCGTCGCTGCTCACGTGAGGCCGATCAAGCTCGACGGAGCCAAGCTCGTGGTCGAGGTCGACGACCCCGCCTGGGCGACACAGCTCAGGTTCCTCGAGGCGACGTTGAAGCAGCGATTGCTCGAAGTCGCGGGCACCGCCATCGAAACGATCGAGGCAAGAGTTCGTCGATTCTGAGCAAGCGAGGCACCGAGCTTTCGGCACCGCCGAATCGCTCGCGACTTGCCTTCGAAGGAGTGCGGATGTGTACACGGATTGCCGCCTTTGTGTCACACCCTTCCGATAGGATGATGAGCGATCGCGACAGCAACTGAAGCGCAGGAAGCCAGCCCGCTCGTCGCCAATAAACCTGCAGGTCAAGCGTGCTTTTCCTGCCGATAGATTGAGGTGAGCGTGTCGTTCGACACCAACAAACCAACGGCAGACTACGGGGCAAAAGACATCCAGGTTTTGGAGGGTCTCGACCCCGTCAGAAAACGGCCGGGAATGTACATCGGGTCCACCGGTTTGGCGGGCCTTCACCACCTGATTTGGGAAGTCGTCGACAACGCGGTTGACGAGGCGATGGCGGGTTTCTGCACGCGTATCGCCGTCACATTGTTGGCCGATGGTGGCGTGCGCGTCGACGACAACGGGCGCGGCATTCCCATCGACCCATATCCATCGGGTCCCCACAAGGGCAAGAACGCAGCCGAGGTTGTGCTCACAGTGCTGCACGCCGGCGGCAAGTTCGGCAGTGGTGCCGGCTACAAGGTGTCGGGTGGTCTGCACGGTGTAGGCGTCAGCGTCGTCAACGCGCTCAGCGAGCGGTTGATCATCGAGATCGACAAGAACGGCAAGCGTCATTTTCAGGAGTACGCGAAGGGTGGCAAGCCACAAGGCAAACTCGTCGTCGTCGGCGACACACCGGCACGCGGTCCGCTATCGCGCAAGACCGGGTCGTCGGTCACGTTCTGGCCAGACCCGACTGTCTTCATGGCAGAGGGAACCGAGTTCGTGGCCCGCACAGTGCTCGAGCGGTTGCAGACGATGGCCTTCCTCAACAAGGGCCTGGAGATCATCTTCCGCGACGAGCGGGCCGAGCGCGAGTTCGACCAGACGTTCCAGTACAAGGGCGGCATCGTTGACTTCGTCAAGCACCTCAATGCGTCGAAAGAGGCGTTGTTCGTGAAGGTTGCCCACTTCGAAGACGAAGACGAGGGCGACAACCAGACGCTCGACATCGCCATCCAGTGGAACACCGGCTACTACGAGGGAATCCACGGCTACGCCAACGGCATCTCGACCATCGAGGGCGGCATGCACGTCGAGGGTTTCAAGACCGCGCTCACCAGCGTCGTCAACAAGTACGCACGAGCCAAGAACCTGCTGAAGGAAAAGGAGGAGAACCTGCTGGGCGAAGATATCCGTGAGGGCCTCACGGCCATTGTCTCGGTCAAGCTGCGCGACCCTCAGTTCGAGGGCCAGACCAAGGCCAAGCTCGGCAACGTGCCGATGCGCTCCTTCGTGCAGAAGGCCACCAACGAGCGGCTCGCAGAATGGCTCGAGGAGAATCCCACCGAAGCAAATCGCTTGGTGAAGAAGGCTCAGGCCGCCGCACAGGCACGCCTTGCGGCCAAGAACGCTCGCAATGCCATTCGCCGCAAGACGGCGCTCACCGGCGCCGGTATGCCCGACAAGTTGAAGGACTGCAGCAGCGGTAACCCCGACGAGAGCGAACTGTTCATCGTCGAGGGCGACTCCGCCGGCGGCTCTGCGCTCAACGCGCGCGACCCGCGCACGCAAGCATTGCTTCCCATCCGCGGCAAGATCCTCAACGTCGAGCGCGCCAGGCTCGACAAGATGTTGAAGAACAACGAAGTGCAGAGCCTCATCACGGCGATCGGCGGCGGCGTCGGCGAAGAGTTCGATTCGGCAAAGGCGCGGTATCACAAGGTGATCCTGTTGGCCGACGCCGATGTCGACGGCAGCCACATCCGCACGTTGCTGCTCACGTTCTTCTACCGGCAGATGCGTCCGCTCGTTGAAGCCGGCTACGTCTACATCGCTCAGCCGCCGCTGTACTCGACGGTGGTCGGTAAGGAGAAGGTCTACCTCAAAGACGATCAGGCGAAGGCCGTCTGGGTCGAGGCCCATCCCAACCACAAGAAAGATTTTCAGCGGTTGAAGGGCCTCGGCGAGATGGACTGGGAAGAGTTGAAGCCCACCACCATGGATGCCGCAACCCGCACCCTGCTGCAGGTCGAAGTCGAAGAGGCCGCACTCGCCGACGAGATAATGAGCGTGCTGATGGGCGACGACGTCGAGTTGCGCAAGAACTTCATTGTCACCAATGCACGTGACGTAAGGAACCTGGACTTCTGATGAGTGACACTCCAATTCCCCCCGACGGCGACGACGCCGGCGACATCAATGACGATCCTTCACTTTCGGTGCAACCGGTCGCGCTGCAAGACGAGATGGAGCGAAGCTTCCTCGACTACGCGATGTCGGTCATCATGTCGCGCGCGCTTCCCGACGTGCGCGATGGCTTGAAGCCCGTCCACCGACGGATCATCTGGGACATGGAGGAGCAGGGCTTCCGCCCCGACCGACCATTCGTGAAGTCGGCACGCGTCACGGGCGACACCATGGCGAGGTACCACCCCCATGGCGACAGCGCGATATACGACTCGTTGGTGCGCATGGCTCAGCCGTTCTCGCTGCGTCACCCGCTCATCGACTTCCACGGCAATTACGGGTCCCCAGATTTTGGTCCAGCTGCTGCGCGCTATACCGAATGCCGTCTGCACCCACTGGCGATGCAGCTGTTGGCCGACATCGACGAGGAAACCGTCGACATGCAGCCCACCTACGACGGCAGCCGCGAAGAGCCGAAGGTCTTGCCATCGCGGTTCCCCAACCTGCTCGTCAACGGTAGCCAGGGCATCGCGGTGGGGATGGCCACCAACATCCCGCCGCACAACCTCGGCGAGGTCATCGACGCGGTACTACACCTGTTGGCGCACCCCGATGCCAACGCCGACGATCTCATGCAGTTCGTCAAGGGCCCCGATTTCCCCACCGGCGGCAGCATCCTCGGCCGCGCCGGCATCATGGATGCGTACCGCACCGGTCGAGGCAGCATCAAGATGCGTGCCAAAGCAGCCATCGAAGAGGGCAAGCGCGGTCAGATGCAGATCGTGGTCACCGAACTGCCGTACCAGACCAGTTGCTCGGCCATTGCCGGGCGCATACAAGAACTCGTCGACGGTGGCGACCTCGACGGCATCGCCGATGTCAACGACGGCTCCGCCGGCGGCAAGACAAGCTTGGTCGTCACGCTGAAGCGCGACGCAAACGCCAACGTGGTGCTCAACAACCTCTACAAGCTCACGCAGTTGCAGACCAGCTTCGGCGTCAACATGGTCGCGCTCGTCGATGGCGTGCCGCGCACGCTCAATCTCGTCACTGCGTTGCAGGGCTACCTGCGTCACCAGGTCGACGTCATCACTCGCCGTTCGAAATTCCGGCTCGACAAGGCTCGTAAGCGCGAGCACATCCTCGACGGCCGGCTGAAGGCCCTCGATGTCATCGACCAGATCATCGCCCTCATCCGTGCCAGCGACGACCCTGCGGCTGCCAAGGCAGGACTGATGGCCGTGCCGTTCGAGTTCACCGAGCTGCAGGCCCAAGACATCCTCGAGATGCGCCTCTCGCAACTCACCCGGCTCAGCAGGATCGATATCGAGCAGGAGATCATCGACGTGCGTGCCCGGATCGTTGAACTCGAAGCGATCCTGGCCGACCCGGCTGTTCTCAACGAGGTCATCCGCTCGGAGATGACGGCGATCAAAGAAGAGTTCGCCACGCCGCGCGTCTGTCAGATCGGTCTCGACGACGGCGAGATGACCGACCTCGACCTGGTCGAAGACAAAGAGCTGGTCATCGTCATGACCGAGGCGCAATACGTGAAGGCGGTCACGGCCGACAGCTTCAAGACGCAGGGCCGCGGTGGTCGCGGTGTCAGCGGCGCGAAGTTGAAGACCGACGACATCGTGCATCACGTCATCTTCACGACAGCTCACGCGTTCCTGCTGTTCTTCAGCAACCGCGGCCGCGTCTATCGCCTCCGAGCGATGGACATCCCCGAACGCGAGCGCACGGCCAAGGGCATGCCGATCGTCAACCTGCTCCCGCTACAGGCCGGCGAGAACATCCAGGCCATCATCGACACCCGCGATTTCGCCGGCGAACGCAACCTGTTCTTTGCCACCAAGCTCGGCGTCGTCAAGAAGACCTCGTTCCACGAGTACGACAACGGTCGCCGTGATGGGCTCATCGCCCTCAACCTGCGCGACGGCGACGAGTTGGTCCGAGTCATCGAGACGTCCGGCAGCGACGACATCTTCATGGTCAGCCGCAAGGGTTCGACGATTCGCTTCAGCGAAGACGAGGTGCGGGCCATGGGCCGCGCGGCTTCAGGTGTCCGTGGCATGAAGTTGAAGGCCGGCGACGAGGTCGTCGCCGTCGATGTCGCCCGCGACGACACCGCGATCCTCATGATCACCTCTGCCGGGTATGGCAAGCGAACGCAACTCGACAAGTTCAACGTGCAGGGCCGTGGCGGCCAAGGTGTGATCGGTATCCGGCTCACGGGCAAGAAGGGCCAAGTCGTTGCAGCGTTCATGGTGGGCCTCGAAGACGAGATCGTCGCTGTGTCGAGCAACGGCGTTGCGATACGCATGGGTGTGCGCGACATCTCGTCGCAAGGCCGCGACGCCACCGGCGTGAGGGTGATGAACGTCGACGACGGCCAGTTGGTCGCCTCGGTCGCTCTCATCATCGCCAACGAAGAGGAGTAGTCGGCCAGCGCCTTCCATCATCGAGCCTCGGCTCCGAATTGGCGGTAACGCCCAGGTGATGTCAGCGCGGAGGTGACGCGATGCACGCGAACGATGGTGAACGTGGTCAAGCGGTGGTGCTGTTGTTGGCGGTCGTGGTGATGGCGGCGCTGGGCCTTGTTGCAGTCGGCCTGTTCGGTGAACGCATCGTTGATCGCGGGCGCGCTCGAACGGCAGCGGATGCCGCGGCGCTGGCGGCAACGGTCGGTGGCCACTCTGCTGCCTCGCGACTGGCGGCAAGGAACGGCGCGCAACTGGTGAGCTACTCGGAAAGCGGCGACTCGGTGACGGTGGTGGTCGATGTCGATGGCGAGCGCGCCACCGCGCGAGCGACCGACGGCCCATAGCAGCAGGTAGCTCCCGGAAAATGACCTCGTGCGCTGCCCTTGCCGGCATGCACCGCCTACACTGCTGCGGGTGGACAGCGGTGTGCCCCCAACGTCTAAACGGGCAGGCTCGCGCACCGGCAGCGGAGGAAGCGCCAAGACGGGCGGCGCCAAGTCGGCCAATGCCAAGGCGAACGGTGCCAAGGCCAACGGTGTCGTAAAATCGGCCGGTAGTGGCTCGGCACGCCAAGGTCCGGTCGATCCACGCACAGAAGATTCGAGTTCGCCACGCGGCGTCGCCCGCGCTGTCAAGACCGTTTGGCGTCGCCCAGGGGCCTTGACCCCGCGAACCGCCAAGCATCGCGAAACCGGCAGCCTCGACGCGCCGATCGACTTCTCGGTTGCCCTTCCACTCGCGCCCGACATGCCGGTCGCCAAGACCGCCGATTCGCCTCGAGACGCGTCGAAGGAAACCCAGCCCATCGCTCTTGCTCCGACCATCGAGGTACTCGCGCCACCGCCGCCACCGACCGAGGTGGTTCCGGTCACCTCACCGCAACCGGCCGCCTTCATGCCGACGGCGCCTGCGCCGACTGTTCTCCCGCCGACGGGGCTCGCACCCACCGCACTCGCAGCGGCAATGTTGGTGCCGACCGAGCTCGTTCCGACAGATCTGGCGCCAAGTGAGCTGGCGCCGCCAGAGGCGCCGGTGCTTCAGCGCACTCCGATCCTGTACGACGAAGCGGCGACGACCGACGATGTCACCAAGATCGGTCCCATCCTCAGCACCAGACCGCTGCGACGGCCGGTGCACTTTCGCCGCGCTCCGAAGCCACGAATCCGCCGAGTCACACGCGTGGTTCGTCACGTCGACACCTGGAGCGTGTTCAAGGTCGCACTCGTCTTCAACGTCTTCTTCTACGCGGTTGCCCTACTGGCCGGGGTGCTGCTGTGGCAGGTCGCCTACGCCACCGGCACCATCGACAACGTCGAGAAGTTCTTCGAAGGTTTCGGCTGGGAGACGTTCAACTTCAACGGTGGCCAGATCTTCCACAACGCCTGGATCGCCGGCCTGTTCGTCGCCGTCGGCCTCACCGGCCTCGCCGTGTTGCTGGCAACACTCTTCAACCTGATCACCGACCTCGTCGGCGGAATTCGCCTCAGCGTGTTGGAAGAAGAGGTGCAGACACGCGCCGAGCGCGGCATCGAACAGGTCCCGCTCGACGATGCATCGGCCGCGGTCGATGAAAACGACGCGTTGGTCGCACAAGAGTTCATCGTCCAGGCGCCCGAGTCACCCGACGAGGCGACTGCCGGTTGAGTCGGATGGAAGCTGCCCGATAGCCTGGCGACTCCGTCCTGCACGGGGCTATAGCTCAGTTGGTTAGAGCGTCACACTGATAATGTGAAGGTCGCTGGTTCGATTCCAGCTAGCCCCACGGTGAAAGCACTGCGTCGAGCTTTTGTGGCCCTCTCTCTTGCCGGTGCGATTGCCGGCCTGCTGCGAGCGCGCGGCAAAGGCGGCATACCTCCGCAAGAGGGTGGCTGGAGCGAGCTCAAGCTGCCGCCGGCATGACCCGACCCGACGCCTCAGGGCCGATTGTCGGCGTGGTCGGTCACGGAGTCACGGGTCGCCGGTTGAGCACGTATCTGCTGCGCCTAGGAACCAATGTCGCCGTCTACGATCCGGCGATGTCGGGCACACCGCGCGGAGCTGTGGCGGTCAGTCGTGCCAACGACCTCGCAGTCACGGACGTGGTTGCTCTGTGCCATCCGCAACCACATGCACGCCTCGCCGCGGAGTACCTCGCTGCCGGTATCTCCGTGGTGTCGATGTCGGCCGATGTCGTCGACGTCCGCGCGCTCGTCGACCTCGATCACACGGCGCGCCGCCACAACGCGTCGCTGATCGTCGGCGCTGCGATGAGCCCAGGCTTGTCGGGCCTGCTGGCCGACCACCTGTGGAGGCAATTGCATGTTGCCGAGGAGATTCACGTTGCCACGCACGGCACGGCGGGCCCGGCGTGCGCCGTGCAACACCACGACGCGCTCGGCGAGACGGCCATCGGTTGGCACGACGGGGTATGGATCGAGCGACCAGGGGGCAGCGGCCGCGAGCTGAACTGGTTTCCCGAGCCGATCGGTGCGAAGGACTGCTACCGCGCCGCAATGCCAGATCCCCTTCTGCTCCAACGAAGCTTTCCCGGCTGCTCGCGAATCAGCGCTCGGGTGTCGGGTACCCGACGCGACCGTCTCACGGCACGGTTTCCCATGCTGACACCACCGCACGCGGCGGGCGACTTGGGTGCGGTACGAGTCGAGGTGCGCGGCGCAGGCGCCGATGGGGCTCGGGTGACGGTGATCGCCGGTGCATCCGGGCCGACGGCGGATCTTGCAGCCGCCGTCACGACAGTGTGTGTCGAGGCCTGCCTGGCGGGTTCTGTCGAGCCTGGCATGCATGCGGTGGGCGGACCGTCACTCGACGCGCCGGCACTGCTGCGCCGTACATCGGAACTCGGTGTGCAGCTGCAGGAATTCACGGGCGTTGCCCGCTCGTCGGCTTGGTAGTCCTGCGCAGCCCGATACCGTTTGGCCGGTGATCGACTCTCCGACCCATCCGAAGCTGCCATGGCTGCCCGAGGGGCGAACACTCGTCGTGCAGGGTCGAGGCGAACTGTTCTACCGGTACTACCGGCACCCCGATCCCAATGCCCCCATCGCGTTCTTGCTGCATGGTTGGACGGCTAGCGGTGATCTGCAGTTCTTCACTGCCTACGACGCACTGGCCGAACGGTGCTCGTTCATTACGTTCGACTACCGCGGCCACGGGCGTGGGCTGCGGTTGCCCGATCGCTTCGAACTGGAGGATGTCGCGGACGATGCTGCTACGCTGCTCGAGGCGCTCGATGTACCTCCGGTGATAGCGGTCGGCTACTCCATGGGCGGAGCGGTCGGCATGCTGTTGGCCAGGCGCCACCCACAACTCGTGCGAGCGATCGTGATGGAAGCAACCGCGCTGGAGTGGTGTTCATCGGCGATCGATCGGGTGTGGTGGAAGACTGCACGGATCATTGGACCGCTGCTGCGATCGTTCGCCTACCAACGGTGGCTGACGCACGGCATTCGCCGGCTACTGGGAAAGGGTCATCGCACGCAGGACTACGTACCCTGGCTCAGCGGTGAGATGCGACGCAGCGACGCAGTCAGCATCGTGCAGGCCGGTCAGGCGCTGAGTCGATACGACGCCCGGCCGTGGGCCGACCAGCTGCGGTTGCCGGCCGCGTCGTTGATCACCACTCGTGATCGTCTGGTGAGGCCGGCCAAGCAACGTGCACTTGCTCATGCGCTCGGCGCGGTCACTCGCGAACTCGAAGGTGATCACCTCAGCCCGTGGGAGCATCCGCAGGAGTTCGCCGCAGCCACCGTTGAACTCGTCGACTTGGTTGCCGCCAAGTCGTCGCCGCCCGTGCTGACCTCTGAACACTCCAACGCCGGCTAGTCGGCGTCGACCTCGGTCTTGTCGGCGCGTGCTTCGAGCGAGCCCAGCCGATCAGCCAAACGCTCGACTGCTTTGGCGATTCGCTCGAGGTGATCCTCGAGTTCGCTGGAGCTGGCGACGTCGGCGAGTCCCAGTCGCACACCGGCCAACTCGCGTGCCAGGAACTCCGTGTCGACCTGTGTGCGTTCTGCGACGCGGCGATCGAGTTCGGTCTGAACCCGGTCGCGTTGCTCTTGGCGATTCTGGGCCAGCAGGATGAGGGGTGCTGCGTACGCGGCTTGCAATGAGAGCAGCAACGTCAGCAACTGCAACTGTTTGCCGTCGAACTCCTTGAGCTGGTTCAACACAATCCACAACGCGATGAAAACGCTTTGAAAAACAAGGAATCTGGCGGTGCCAATTGTTCGGGCAATGGTCTCGCTGAACTGGCCGAATGCATCTGGGTCGTAGTGGACACCAAGCCTCCTGCCCTGTCGCGGGGTCGTGAGGTCTTCTCTGCGCTTCATCGCGGAACCGCCCCTGTGCTCACCCGCCTGCGCTGGCGCCACCCCGTCGGCAACGTGCGGTCGAGCACGTCGTCGACGGTGATTGCACCGAGCAATCGCCCGGCCTCGTCACATACACCCACCGCGAGCATGTTGTAACTCGCCAGTCGCTCGGCGACCTCGCGCTCAGCAAGGTCGGGCGTGATGGTCGGCTCGTGCTCGATGCAGCGGCCGAGCTCAATGCTTGGCGGCTCGCGCAGCAGTCGCTGAAAGTGCACCACGCCGACGTACGAACCGGTGGGCGTCTTGTAGGGAGGTTGCACCACGAACACCTGAGCCGCGATCGACACCAACCAGTCGGGGTTGCGCAGTTCGGCGAGGGCTTCGGCAACTGTCGCAGTAGGACCGAGGATGATGATGTCCGGCGTCATCAGTGCGCCGGCAGTGCCCTCGTCGTAGCTCAGCAGGCGACGGACCTGATCGGCATCTTCAGCGTCCATCGCCTCGAGGATGCGTGTGCGCTGTTCGCCGGGCATCTCGGCCAACAGGTCAGCCAGGTCGTCGTACTCCATCTCTTCGAGCACGTTGACCAGCCGTTCGAGATCGAGTCCTTCGATGATCCGCAGCTGCTCGGCCTCGGGCAGCTCTTCGAGCAGGTCGGCAAGGCGTTCGTCGTCCATTGCCTCGGCCAACTGCTTGCGCTGCGCCAGTGGCATCGAGCGCACCACGCCGGCAACGTCGCTGGGGTGCATGTCGCGCAAACGGGCCACCTCTGCGGCCACCTCCGACCCAGCCGTGTTGAACAGCTCGGGGAACTCGGCAACATCGACCAGTCGATAGCTGGGCCGCCGGCGCAACGCGGTGCGCCGGGAGAGGCGCACCTTGGTGAGCTCCCACCATGTTTGGCGGCCGTCACCGCCCGAACGCATCGCCACATCACTGACCGATTCGTCGCCGATTCGCCGATCGATGATGTCGCGCCCGATCAGCACCTCGCCGGGCTTCTGCTTGAAAGGGTTGAGGTCGACGTCCCAACTGCGCAGCCTGGCACCTTCGCTGTCAATGCCCGCGAGGCGAGCAGCATTGACGAAGATTCGCCTGCGCTGGCTCGTCGCGACAAAACCGAGCACCCGTGGAGACACACCCGGGCGACCCGGAATGACGACGATGTCGTCGAGCCGACCGATGGTCGCACCGCCCGCATCGAGCAGCGGCAGGCGCATGACTCGGAACGCGTAGATCAGGTCGCCTGCCATTCCGCAAGGCTACCCCCGCGTGCCTGCTCAGACGGGATGGATTGG
>JBDTWJ010000093.1:0-14234 GCA_040006755.1 Ilumatobacteraceae bacterium
CGAAGATGCCGTTGCCCCCGATGCAAAGGAATCCGCACGCCTGGCCGCTTGCACCGCCGGCGCGTCGGGACAGTACGGCCGGCGCGAGCTGACCATTCGCTGCAACGGTCTCGACACGCCGTGGGGACCCGACGACCTCGCCGCGATCGCGGTATCGAGAGCCGCTGCTGTCGTCGTTCCGAAGGTCAGTTCGGTGGCATACCTCGACGAAGTCTCCGGGCGACTCGACAAAGCGGGAGCACCGGCATCGATGACCATCTGGGCGATGATCGAAACCCCGACAGCGATCCTCGACGTACGCGACATCGCCGCGCACTGGCGCGTGACGGTGTTGGTGATGGGTACCAACGATCTGGCTCGCGAACTTCGCGCACCGCTGAGCATCGGTCGATGCGCGCTACTCCCCCACCTGGCCGCCGCACTGCTCGCCACCCGCGAAGCCGGCAAGGTGATTCTCGACGGCGTGTACAACGATGTGATGAATCTCGATGGCTTCCGCGACGAGTGTCTGCAGGGCGTAGAATTCGGTTTCGACGGCAAGACGCTGATCCACCCTGCACAGGTCGACATTGCCAACGAGGTGTGGGCTCCTTCGCCGTCGGACGTCGAGCACGCTCGGCGAATCATTGCCGCCTTCAATGAAGCCGTGGCCGACGGACGCGGGGTAGTCACCGTCGATGGTCGGATGATCGAAAATCTGCACGTCGCCAATGCACAGCGCACGCTGGCCGCGGCAGCCGCCATTTCGTCGCTCGACTGATTGTTCAGTTACAAAGTGCAGTCTGTACGCCACCTGCTGAATCGAATACCATGAGGTCATGACGCTCGACACTCACCCCGAAAATGCGTTCGCGAACGATCGTGCCCACGTCTTCCACTCCTGGAGCGCGCAGGGCGCACTGCACCCCTTGGTCGTCGAAGGTGCTGAGGGCAGCTACTTCTGGACGCACGACGGCACGCGATACCTCGACTTCTCGAGCCAACTCGTCAATGTCAACATCGGCCATCAGCACCCGAAGTTGGTGGCGGCCATCAAAGAGCAGGTCGATCGGCTCTGCACTGTCGCCCCATTCCACGCCAACGATGCCCGCAGCGAGGCCGCCCGCCTGATTTGCGAAGTCGCCGCTGAGAAGATCGACAACAGCCAACTCGACATGGTTTTCTTCACCAACGGCGGCGCGGAGGCGACGGAAAACGCGGCACGAATGGCCAGGCTGCACACCAACCGTCACAAGGTGCTCTCCCATTATCGCAGCTACCACGGTGGCACCAACGGGGCGATCTCGATGACGGGCGACCCGCGTCGCTGGAGCAGCGAGCCGGGCATGCCCGGAGTCGTCAAGTTCTGGGGCCCCTACGCGTACCGCAGCGCCTTTCACGCCAGCGATGAGGCCGAGGAATGCGAGCGGGCACTGGCCCACCTCGACGACGTGCTGATGCTCGAGGGCAGCCACACCGTTGCGGCCATCATCATCGAGACCGTCGTCGGCACCAACGGAATCCTCGTGCCGCCCGATGGCTACCTGCAGGGCATCCGTGACCGCTGCGACCGCCACGGCATCGTGATGATCTGCGACGAAGTGATGGCCGGCTTCGGTCGTTGCGGCGAATGGTTCGCCTTCCAGAAGTGGGGCGTGCAACCGGATCTGGTGTGTTTTGCCAAGGGCGTCAACTCGGGCTACGTACCGCTCGGCGGTGTCGTGATCAGTCGCACCATCGCCGACACCTTCCGCGACCGGCCGTTCCCGGGTGGCCTGACCTACTCCGGCCATCCTCTGGCGTGCGCCTCGGCCGTGGCGAGCATCAACATCTTCAAAGAAGAGGGCATCATCGACCATGCCCGCATGCTCGGTACCGACGTCATCGCCCCCGGGCTGGAGAAGTTGCAGGCCAACCATCCCAGTGTCGGTGAGGTCCGCGGTCTCGGCGTATTCTGGGCGCTCGATCTCGTCAAGGATCGTGCAAGCCGCGAGCCGCTCGTTCCGTACAACCCGTCGGGCGCAGATGCCAAGCCGATGGCTGATCTTGCCGCTGCGTGCAAGCAGCGCGGGCTGTGGCCCTTCACCCATTTCAATCGACTGCACGTCGTGCCGCCCTGCACTGCCTCTGTCGATGAGGTCACCGAAGGACTGGCGATCCTCGACGAAGCGCTCACCGTCGCCGACTCGTTCTACACCGGCTGACACGGCCACGCGTGTGGCGCAAGCCGGGACGCACCGGAGCAGTTCTCTACGCAGTTCTGGCTGCCATCGTCGGCACGGCGACCGCGTTCGTCAGCAGACTCCAGATCGAGCGTCAGCGCGGACGGCGCGAGGCAGCGCGCACCTTGCCGAGTGGTCCGATCATCGTCATTTCCAACCACACCAGCTATGCCGACGGGGTGATGCTGGCGCTGGCGTGCCGCCGAATGGGGAGGTCGTTGCGGTTGCTGGCGACATCAGGAGTGTTCCGCGCGCCGGTGCTGGGCACGGTCGCTCGCACACTCGGCTTCATCAAGGTGAAGCGCGGTGCAGCGGACGCCTCGACATCGCTCGACGAGGCGGCGCTGGCACTGGCTGAGGGCGAGGCCGTCGGCATCTTCCCCGAAGGCCGGTTGACCCGTGATCCGATGATGTGGCCGGAGCGAGCCAAGACCGGAGCCGTGCGCTTGGCGCTGCGCACGGGGGCGCCGATCGTTCCAGTGGCAATGGTCGGTGTACACCGCGTCGTCGGGCAGCGCAGGGTTGGGTCGACGCTGATGCGTAATCTCGTTCGCCGCCCAAAGGTCGACACGCGTGTCGGCGCCCCGATCGACATTCGACGATTGATGAACATCGGCGCGACGACCCATCCAACCAACGATGAGGTTCGCCATGCTGCCGATCTGGTGATGGCCCGTCTCGTGGCCGTCGTCGCCGAGCTGCGCGGCGAGCCCGCACCGACCTCAAGTCACGGATGAGACGGTAGGCCGGCTCACGCGTTGTGCCGGCTCACGTGCTTCGCTCGATCAGGCGACTGCCCAGGTGCCGTTGCTGCGCAATATGGTGGCCAGGTCGCCGGGCCCCTTCTTCGAAGAGGCCTCTGCAAGCTGGCGACCGACGGACATGCCGTAGTCAGGGCGCTCGACCGATCGGAAAACGCCAAAGGTTGTCGCCGAGTGATCGTCGTGCGAGAGTCGCGCGAGGGCGAAGGCCAGACCCGGATCTTCGCGAGTGGCGTCGTGCACCAGGATTGCTTCGAGGCCGACATCGGCAACCTCGACGATGCGAAGCATGCCGTCGGTTCCCATCACGACACCCTTGTGACCGTCGACGCCGAAGATGATCGGCTGGCCGTCGTGGAGATCAATCATCATCTCGTCTCGAACCTGACGCCTGGTGATGTCGTCGAACGCGCCGTCGTTGAACACGTTGCAGTTCTGGAAGATCTCGACGAACGATGAACCCTTGTGGTCGTGGGCCCGGCGGAAGATCTCCATCATGTGCTTACGGTCGAGGTCGTGCGTGCGTGCAACGAAGCTGGCCTCGGCGCCCAACGCCACGCAAAGAGGGTTGAACGGCGGGTCGACCGAGCCGAACGGCGTGCTCTTGGTGACCTTGCCCATCTCGGATGTCGGCGAGTACTGCCCCTTGGTAAGACCGTAGATGCGGTTGTTGAACAGCAAGATGGTCAGGTTGACGTTGCGTCGCAACGCGTGAATGAGGTGATTGCCGCCGATCGACAGGCCGTCGCCGTCGCCGGTGATGACCCACACGTCGAGGTCGGGTCGGGCAACGGCCAAACCGGTGGCGATCGCCGGCGCGCGGCCGTGGATGCTGTGCATCCCGTAGGTGTTCATGTAATACGGGAACCGGCTGCTGCAGCCGATGCCGCTGATGAACACGGTGTTCTCCGGTGAAATTCCGAGATCGGGCATCAGTTGCTGCACTGCCAAAAGGATCCCGTAGTCGCCGCAGCCCGGGCACCAGCGCACCTCTTGATCGCTGGTCCAGTCCTTCTTGGTCGTGATCGGCACGATCGTGTCGCTCATTTCAATGCTCCTTCAATGGCGTCTTCCAATTCACGCGCTGTGAACGGAAGGCCCTGCACCTTCGTCACTGGCTTGGCGTCGATCAGGTACTCGGCGCGGACGATTCGACAGAGTTGACCGAGGTTGAGCTCTGGCACGATCACCTTGGGGTACTTCTTCAGCACATCGCCAAGGTTCGGCGGCAAAGGACTGAGGTGAGTGAGGTGCACCCACGCGATCTTCAGCCCGCGCCGGCGCGTGCGCTGCACGGCAGCGTCGATGGCAGCCCAGGTCGAACCCCAACCGACCACGCAGATGTCGGCATCGTCGACATCGCCGACGGCAACGGCCGGCGGGATGTCGTTGGCGATGCCGGCAATCTTTGCGGCGCGCAGTTGGACCATGCGCTGGTGATTCTCCGGCGTGTAGTTGATATCGCCGCGGCCGTCTTCCTTCTCGAGACCGCCAACGCGGTGCATCAGGCGAGGCGTACCCGGTATCGCCCACGGGCGAGCCAACGTCTCAGGGTCGCGCAGATACGGCCAGAACTCTTCGGTGCCGTCTTCGTTGGTGTGATTCATCTCCGTTGCGAACGGCACGGAGATGTCGGGTAACGAGGCAACATCGGGAAGGCACCACGGCTCGCTGCCATTGGCGATGTAACCATCGCTGAGGAGGATGACCGGCGTGCGGTACTTCAGTGCGATGCGGGCTGCCTCGATTGCCGCGTAGAAGCAGTGAGCAGGGCTGTATGCAGCTACGACTGGCAACGGAGCTTCGCCGTGGCGCCCATACATCGCGATGTTGAGATCCGCCGCCTCCGTCTTGGTCGGCAGGCCGGTGGAGGGCCCGCCGCGCTGCACATCGATGAGGAGGAACGGCAACTCCAACGACACGGCCAGGCTGGTGGTCTCGCTCTTCAGCGCGACACCGGGACCGCTCGTGGCTGTGACACCGAGGTGGCCGGCAAACGCGGCACCCAACGCCATGCCTGCCGCGGCGATCTCGTCTTCGGCCTGCACCGTGCGCACACCGAAGTGCTTGTGCTTGGAGAGTTCGTGGAGAATGTCGCTGGCGGGAGTGATGGGATAGCTACCAAGGAACACCGGCAACTTGGCCAGTTGTCCGGCTGCAACCAATCCCCAGGCGAGCGCAACGTTGCCGCTGATGTTGGTGTATTCGCCCGGCGGGAGCTTGGCGGGCTTGACCTCGAAGCGATGTTCGAACTGCTCGGTCGTTTCGCCGAAGTTGTAGCCCGCATTGAACGCGGTGACGTTGCTGAGACGAACGAGTTCGTCCTTGAACTTGGTATCGATCCAGTCGATAGTGGGTTGCATCGGACGCGAATACAGCCACGAAACCAACCCGAGCGCGAAGAAGTTCTTCGACCGCTCTGCATCGCGCGGCTTGACGCCCAGCGGCTCGGTGGCTCTTTGCGTGAGTGAGGTCATGGGGACTTCGACAACGCGATAGCCGAGCAGTGAGTCGTCGGTCAACGGGTTGGTTGCGTAGCCGGCCTTGGCCAGATCACGCTCTTCGAATGAATCACTGTTGACGATCAGCAGACCGTGCGGTTCGAGCCTGCCGAGGTCGGCCTTCAACGCCGCAGGGTTCATGGCGATCAACACGCTCGGCTCGTCGCCGGGAGTGGTGATGTCGTGGTCGCTGATCTGCACCTGGAAGCTCGACACACCATTGACCGTGCCAGCAGGGGCACGGATCTCTGCCGGATATTCCGGCAAGGTCGACAGGTCGTTACCGAACGTTGCACTGACCGATGTGAACCGATCGCCAGTGAGCTGCATGCCATCGCCGGAATCCCCAGCGAACCGCACGACTACGCGTGTAATAGTTTCGGCTTCCCGCCCAGCAGGGCGCTCTGCGGTGTCCGTCATGGCCACCTCCTCCCGCAGACAGGAGGGCTTCGTTGCCCTCCCGCTTCAAAGACGTTATATCGCCTGACGTGTAACAAAGGCGACACCGAGCAACGAAATCAGCAATCCGCAGATGGCCAGTGCACCGAGTCGCTCGCCGAACAGCACCGCACCCTCAATGGCGCTCAGTGCCGGTGTGAGGAAGAACAGGCTAGTGACCTGCGATGCAGCCCGTCTTTGTAGGAGCCACAGCATCAGCAGGACAGCCGCGATGGAAAGCACGAAGATCGCCCAGAGGAGGGCGAACACCGAACGCCCTGTAACTCGGAAATCGATCCTTTCCCACAGCGTTGCGAGGACGACGAGCACTGCAGCTGCCGTCGCGTACTGCACGACGGTGCCCCACAGCAGTGGCATCGTCGAGCACTTCTTGCGCTGCACCAGCGTGCCGCCCGACATCCCCAGAACACTGATGGCGGATGCGCCCATCGTCATCATCGTGATGCCGGTGGAATGGGTGAGCAGTCGATCGACGACAACTGCGATCACACCGGCAAATCCCAACGCGACGCCGATCCACTGCAAGCGCACCAAGCGCTCGCCAAGCACCCGTCGCGAGGCCAACGCGGTCAGCACAGGGTGCAGCCCGGCGATCAATGCGCTGACGCCCGAAGGCAATCCGCGATCAATGGCGATGAACACTCCGCCGAGGTACAACACGTGCATACCAATGCCGGCGAGCATGACCCATGGAACGAGTCCGCGCCCGACGAGTGGAGCGCGAAGGACACCGGCAACGACCGCCAACAGCGCAGCAGCCAACACCATCCGCACCGCGAGGAACGTGAGTGGGCCGGTGTCGGCCGTCGCGTAGCGGGCAACGACAAAGCCAGTGCTCCACAACACCACGAAGATCCATGGCGTCACCGAGACAACGCGAGAAGGGCGGGCCGCTGAAACGACCCGCCCTTCCACGATCGAACCATGCAGTTCGGTCAGGCGCCACCCTCAGTCAATGTGACCGTGGCCGGCTTGAAGCCGGCACCGTTGATGTCGACACCCATCTCCTTCAGCAACGCGTGCGCCGCGGTGACGATGTCGTTGGTGTACGCCGCGGCGTCGGGGGCCTTGGTCAAGACTTGCCCTCCCTCGGCGTTCTTGGTCTCCTGCGACAGCTTGGTCGTGCGATCCCATGCCGTGGGGTCGATGAACCCGACGCCACCATCGGCCGGCCAGATGAGCTTGTTGACCTCGTTCATCTGCCACTTCTGGTGGGTCAGCGGAAGGATTGTGTTCTTGTCAGTAACCAGTTGTGCGCAGGCATCGGCGTTGTCACGGCAGTATGCCCAACCCTGCAGCGACGCAGCCACGAACTTGACGGCCATGTCGTTGTATGCCGGATCCGACAAGCGAGCGCCGTCGGCCCAGATCGAGTCCTGCAACATGCCGACGCCCTCGTCCTCGTAGGAGATGACGTTGTAGTCGTCCGCCGTGTACAGCTTGCCCGTGTCGGGGTTGATCGCTTCTTGGATCTGTGCCCACTCGTTGTAGGTCATCGCCTCTGCTGCGTCGATGTCACCTTCGAGGAAGGCAACCATGTTGAACTGCTGGGCGACGTTCTCGACATCGGCCGGATCGATCCCGGCCTTGGTCATCGCGGCGAAGACCTCCCACTCGTTGCCGAAGCCCCAGTTGCCGACCTTCTTGCCGGCAAAGTCCGCGGGCGAGGTGATGTTCTTGTCTTTGAAGCTGACCTGCAACGTTCCCGATCGTTGATAGACCTGGGCGATGTCGACGATGTTCGCACCGGCTTCGCGGCTGGCGAGTGCCTTCGGCACCCACGTGATCGCGAAGTCGGCGTCACCGTTGGCCAGAACCGTCTGCGGAACGATATCGACAGCGCCTTCGAGGATCGTCACATCGAGGCACTGAGCGTCGTAGAACCCCTGGTCGGCAGCAGCGAAGTATCCCGCGAACTGTGCCTGCGTGACCCACTGAAGTTGGAACCTGACGGGCGTGGGTGTGGTGCACTCCTCGGCCGTGCCAGATGCCTGGGTGTCGGTCGGCGCCGCCTGAGTGTCGGCAGGGGCCGCTGTGTCCGCGGGAGCCGCTGTATCGGCAGGAGCTGCCGTATCGGCTGCCGGAGTCGAGTCCGATGACGAAGCCTTGTCGTCGCTACCACACGCGGCGGCGATGAATGACAGCGCCACCGCGGCAGCGATCGCTCCCTTGAATCGTTGTTTCCTCATTGCTGTTTTCCTCCCCCTGCGGATCGATTTCCGACAGGTCTCTTGCGGCACGTGGGATCACGAGCCGTCTCGATTTGGTTGGGCGAGGCCACGGGGGGTGACCGCAGCCTCGATGGCGATGGAGATGACATAGAACGCCAGCCCGAGCAGGCACGCACCGAGTACGTACGCCCAGCCCACGGCGTTCTTCGAATTGGCAATGTTACCCGTGATGCGACTGCCAAGCCCGTCCTGCGCTCCGCCGAAGTACTCGGACACGTAGGCGTAGATGACCGACAGTGGCGCGGCGATCTTCAACGCTGTGAACAGATACGGAATGGCGTTTGGTACGCGAACCTTGCGAAGGATCTCCCAGTTGCTGGCGGCGTAAGAACGCATCAACTCCGCATGTGTGGCGTCGACCTGCCGCAGACCCTTCGCGACGTTGACCAGGACGACGAAGAACACGACCAGCGTCACCATCAATCTTCTCGGCACGACGCTGGTCGTCGAGAACATGTTGCTGAAGACCGACACCAGCACGAACGCCGGAATTGCGTTGACCGCGATCGACATCGGCGTGATCAGCTCGTCCAGCAACTTGAACCGACTGAGCAGGAACGCGATCACGATGCCTGCCATCGATCCGAGCACCAGACCGAATGCGGCGTTCGTTCCCGACACGCGCATGGCCGCCCAGATGTTCCCCCAGTTGTCGACGAATCGCGACCCGATGTTGCTTGGTGGCACGAGGAAGTACGGCTTGAGATCGAAGCCCCGCACGATCGCCTCCCAGACGCCGAGCAGCAAGACGCCGAAGAACAGCGGCGGGGCGACACCCGCAAGGACCCTGACCGCGCGGCGACTCATCGATCCTCGATCCCTCGCGCGGTCGGCTCGAACTCTGCCCCGCGCAGCGCTTCGCGCACCTCGGTGATCTTGGCGTAGAACAACGCGTCTTCGCGCGTTTCCTCACTGCGTTCCTTGCCGAAGGGCACGTCGACCAGTTGGGTGATTCGACCGGGTCGTGGAGACATCACGACCACCTGACTCGACAGATACACAGCCTCAGGGATGGAGTGGGTCACGAAGATGACGGTCGTGCCCGTGCTTGCGCAGATGCGCAACAGCTCCGCCTGCATGTGTTCGCGGGTCATCTCGTCGAGCGCACCGAAAGGCTCGTCCATCAAGAGCAGCGGGGGGTGGGCGGCGAGTGCACGAGCGATCGCGACACGCTGTTGCATGCCACCCGAGAGCTGCCACGGCATGTAACCGCTGAACTCCGGAAGCTTCACCAGGTCGAGCATCTCTGTCGAGCGTGCCCGACGTTTAGCACGGTCCCATCCCTTCAACTCGAGCGGTAGCTCGATGTTCCTCGCGACCGTGCGCCAATCGAACAACCCGGCCTGCTGGAACGCCATCCCGTAGTCCTGATCCAGCCTTGCCTGCTTGGCACGCTTGCCGTTGACCGAGATCGATCCCGATGTCGGTTCGGTGAGGTTGGCGATCAATCGGAGCAACGTGCTCTTGCCGCAACCGGAGGGGCCGATCAGGGTGACGAACGAACCCGGTGAGATGACCAGGTCGATGTCCACCAATGCATCCACCTGGTTGCCCTTGCCCTGATTGAAGACCTTCCTGACACCCATGACCTCGACAGCGTTCATGCCAGGACCTCGCGAGGTCGATTGCGCATCAACAACACGTCGACAAGAGAGACCAACGCAGCCATCGTCAGCCCGAGTACAGCTGCGCCGATGACCGCTGTGTAGACGATTGCCGGATCGCTGGTGGTGAGCCGGCCGAACTCGATCACCAGCCGGCCGATGCCGCCACGCAGACCGGTCGAAATCTCCGAGACGACGACCCCGATCACCGCACCGGCCGCGCCGAGCTTCAGGGCAGGGATCATGTACGGCAATGCACTGGGGAAACGCAGCTTGAACAGCGTACTGCGCCACGGTGCAGCGAGGCTGTCCATCAGCTCGATGGAAGAGGCCGGCGGGGACTGCAGTCCGCGCAGGGTGCCGACGGCGATCGGGAAGAACGTGAGAAAGGCGCCGAGCAGAGACGCCGACATCCAGCGCTCCCACACGAGGCCACCGACCTTGAGCTTCCCGCCCCAGCTGACGACCAGCGGGGCAAGGGCGATCAGCGGGATGGTCTGCGAGATCACTAGGTACGGCAGCACCGCACGTGCCGCGATCTTGAACCGTGTCATCACGACAGCGAGCAGCACGCCGGCCACCAGGCCAATGGCAAAACCGGCGAGCACGAGTCGCAGCGAGTAAAATACCGCCTTCAACACGACCGACAACACGGACTCGTCGGAACTCCTGCCGATCGGATCACCGAATCGGGAAACGATGTCGGACACGTGCGGCATGACCCGATCCTTCGCTCGCGGCAGGATCTTCCATCCGAGCACGCTGCCGCCGTCCTGAGGGCCCACGCTCTTGTACAGCTCCCACCCGGCCGCGATGATCACCACGGACAGCACGAACATCGCGGCCCGTCGTGCCCGGCGAACCAGCCAATATCGCTGCACGGGAGCGGCTGCAACAACCTCCTTCAGATTCTTGGTGGTTGCGGTCACGCCTTGGCCTTGGCCGTTTCGGCGACGGCAGGCATGACCTTCTCGCCGTAGACCTGCAATGTGTGGTCTTTGTCGTCGTGCTGCAGGTAGATGCTGAATTGATCGACGCCGAGCTCTTTCAAGGCGATCATTCGTTCGATGTGGGCGCTGACCGGACCGATGATGCAGAACCGATCGACGATGTCGTCGGGCACGAACTGGGTGTGCACGTTGCCGGCCTGACCGTGCTCGTTGTAGTCGTATCCCTCGCGGCCCTTGATGTAATCGGTGAGTGCTTGCGGCACCGCGCCGCTCTGATCTCCGTAGCGGGCAACGATGTCGGCAACGTGGTTGCCGACCATCCCGCCGAACCATCGGCACTGGTCGCGTCCGTGGGCCAGCGCCTCGGGGGTGCCATCGGTGACGTACGCAGGAGCCGCGACGCAAATCGTGACGTCGGCAGGATCGCGACCGGCATCAGCGGCGGCCTTGCACACCGCAGCAATGGTCCACTCGGCGATCGACAGGTCGGCGAGCTGCAGGATGAACCCATCGCCGACCTCACCGGTGAGGGCCAACGCCTTCGGTCCGTACGCTGCAATCCAGACCTCGAGCGAACTACCAACCGACCAAGGAAATCGCAGCTGCGATCCCTTGTAGTCGACAGTGCGCCCGTTGGCAAGTTCGCGAATCACGTGCACCGATTCGCGCAGCGTCGCCAAGTTGGTAGGCGCGCCGTTGGTCACCCGGACCGCAGAGTCACCACGCCCGATCCCGCAGACAGTGCGATTGCCGAACATCTCGTTGAGCGTGGCGTACACACTGGCTGTGACCGTCCAATCGCGTGTAGCCGGATTGGTGACCATCGGCCCCACGATCACCTTGCGAGTCGAGGCAAGAATCTGGCTATAGATGACGTAAGGCTCCTCCCACAAAATGTGCGAGTCGAACGTCCACACGTGAGAGAACCCATAGCTCTCCGCGCGCTGGGCAAGAGATACAACCCGCGCAGAAGGCGGAGTTGTCTGCAAAACGACCCCAAAGTCCATCTAGCCCTCCCAACAGATTTGATCGGCGACGCCCATGCGGGTGGCAGAGCCGTGGGATGGACGTAGGCGAGCCGGAGCTCGGAGTTCGATCACGAGACAGGAGGTCAGGGGCGGGGTTCCGCTGACCGTGTCGAGTGACGAACGCCGAGGTTCGGCGAAGCCGGGAGTGAAGGGCACAATCACCTGTTCTGAGGAAACCCGAGGTCGACGGAGCTGGTGGCGGGGTCTGGCCAGCGGGACGTGACGACTTTGGTCTTCGTGTAGAAGTTCACACCCTCCGGACCATACATATGGGTGTCGCCGAACAAGCTCGCCTTCCACCCTCCGAAGCTGTAGTAGCTCACAGGGACCGGCACCGGCACGTTGACGCCGACCATGCCGACCTGGACGTCGAACTCGAACTGACGTGCAGCGCCACCGTCGCGGGTGAAGATGGCAGTGCCGTTGCCGTACGGATTGTCGTTGATCAATTGGAGACCTTCGTGATACCCGCTGATGCGCGTGACCGTCAGCACAGGCCCGAAGATCTCGTCGTCGTAACAGGCCATCCCTGGCTTGGCGTTGTCGATGAGTGAGGGCATCAGGAAGAAGCCTCCGCCGGGTGCCCCCTCTCGACCGTCGACGACCAACGTCGCGCCTTCGCTCTCGGCGGCACCGACGTACACCGCAACCTTGTCGCGGTGCTCGCCGGTGATGAGCGGACCCATCTCGCTTTCGGATTCGCTGGCCGGTCCAACCTTGATCGCCGGGATGCGGTCCTTGATCTTGGCGACGAGTGCGTCGGCGATCGACTCGCTCGCGAGCACCACCGAGATGGCCATGCAACGCTCGCCTGCCGATCCGTACGCAGCGCTGACCGCAGCGTCGGCCGCCATGTCGAGGTCGGCGTCCGGCAACACGAGCATGTGGTTCTTCGCGCCACCGAGTGCTTGCACGCGCTTGCCGTTGCGGGTACCCGTCTCGTAGATGTACTTCGCGATCGGCGTGGAGCCGACGAAGCTGACGGCAGCGATGTCGGGATGCTCGAGGATGCGATCAACAGCTTCCTTGTCGCCATTCACGACGTTGAAGCATCCATCGGGCAGGCCGGCCTGCTTCAGCAGTTCGCCGATCAGCATGCTCGCCGACGGATCCTTCTCGCTGGGCTTCAGCACGAAGGTGTTGCCGCATGCGAGCGCGTTGGCGAACATCCACATCGGAACCATGCCCGGGAAGTTGAACGGCGTGATTCCGGCGACGACACCGAGCGGTTGCTTGATGCTGTAGACGTCGATGCCGGTGCTGGCCTGCTCGCTGTACCCACCCTTGAGTAGGTTGGGGATCCCGCACGCAAACTCGATGTTCTCGAGCCCGCGCGCCACCTCGCCAAGGGCATCGCCCAGCACCTTGCCGTGCTCCTTGCTGATGAGCGAAGCAATCTCCTTGCGGTTCGCGTCGACCAGCTCGCGCATGCGGAACATCACCTCAGCCCGCCGAGAAAGATTGGTAGCCCGCCAAGCAGGAAACGCCGCCTGAGCCACAGCCACGGCCTGGTCAACCTCAGCAGCAGCAGCCAGATCCACAGAAGAAGCCTGGACACCAGTAGCCGGATCCCAAACCACCCCCGACCGCCCAGAAGTCCCCTCGGAGACCTTCCCATCAATCCAATGACTGATCCTGTTCATGTTGTTTCTCCTTTAGAAGATTGAGTCAGCGAAGGGCCGAGCGTGTCGAAGGACGAACGCCGAGCGGCGGCGACGAGCGGGTTAGACGAGGTACTGGGATAATCCACGCTTGATGTACTGACCATGCCCCTTAGCCCCCGTATAAGTGTCGTTCTCGACAACGACTCGTCCGCGGGACAAGACCGTGTCGACCTTGCCGTCGATAACCCACCCCTCCCAAGCGGAGTAATCCATGTTCATGTGATGCTTGTCGTTGATCCCGATCTTGGTCTTGGTATTGGGGTCCCACACAACGACATCGGCGTCGCTGCCGGGGGCGACCACACCCTTGCCCGGATACATGCCGAACATTCGTGCCGGCGTCGTGCAGCACGTCT
The DNA here is from genome assembly GCA_040006755.1 of Ilumatobacteraceae bacterium. Taxonomy (GTDB): domain Bacteria; phylum Actinomycetota; class Acidimicrobiia; order Acidimicrobiales; family Ilumatobacteraceae; genus JAENVT01. The sequence continues at coordinate 13,756 of JBDTWJ010000093.1, forward strand.
CGACCCATCGTTCCAGCGACAGCTCGCCAGCGACGACGCCTTGATAGATCAGCTCCATGCGGTGCTCGACACCACCGATCCCGTTGGGGATGGCCGCGAAGTTACCGATGCCGCGCTCCTTCTGATCCTTCATGCAGAACGGGCAGTGGTCGGTCGACACCACGGCGAGCTCGTTCATCCGCAAGCCCCTCCACAGATCACCCTGATGGCCGTGACCCATCTGCCCGATGTGATCCGGATCGTGGTCACGACTGCGCACCGGCGTGCTGCACACCCACTTGGCACCTTCGAACCCTGGCTTGCCGAGGGTCTCCTCCAGCGTCAGCCACAGGTACTGCGGGCACGTCTCGGCGAACACGTTGCGGCCATCGTGACGCGCCGCCGCCACTTCGTTGAGCGCATCGCCGGCCGACATGTGAACGATGTACAACGGCACGTTGCCGGCCACGTGGCTGAGCACGATGGCACGATGGGTCGCT
>JBDTWJ010000094.1:0-14061 GCA_040006755.1 Ilumatobacteraceae bacterium
GTCGCGATTTCGTGACACGCGATCTCAGCCTTCTGGACATCTGCATCAATGGTGCCCGAGTGCCGTACCCCACGGTCGACGGAGTCAGTGCATCCCGTGCTTGTCGCATCCCGCGACGGAGGGCAGACTCGTCTCGTGGTCGATCTCGAACAACTCTCAGCTCAGTGGTCTGCGAACTGGCCACACTGTCGACCCGTTGGCCACGAGCTTCGAGCCTGCGCGCCCAACCGCTGGGTTCGGTTTCACAGTTTGGAGGGTTCGAAGCGGTACCCCAGCGACGCAGACGACATGGCCGAGTTGCTTCATCGACACAACGTGACAGTTGCTGATCTTGTAGCTCTCGACCCGACTGCCAGCGCTGTCGACGCCGGTCTCATCGTTGTGACCTGCTCGTGGTCTGCCTCTGAACCGGTGACGGCACGCGATCAAGCGGTCGCAGAGGTTGACCCCGGTGCGCAGCATTGGCGGAGCGAGTCCACGGGGGATGCCGAGTTCGAGTCGTGGATTCACTTGTGGGTCAGCGACCACAGGTGGTCGCACTCCTCTCTCGACCGAGTGTTCGCCCTCGTCTCGAACGATTGGACCAGCGATGTCATCGTCTGCGACCAGCAGTGCACCTGGCTCTACCATCCGTACGACGGTGGCGCCGACGTTCTGGCCCCGTCGGAAGCCGTCCGAGACTCGCTCGCTCAACGTCATCAGTCGTGGCTCTCGGGCCGGCCAGACGGACTCTGAACCAGCCTCCATGTCACATCGGTGTCACGGGACGGGACAGATCCGTCATGACCGCCCCGCACTCGACGGACGGTCGGGTAGCAATCCGGGCAGCTCATCGGGATTGACCGAGATTCGCCACCACAGCCCAGCACGGATCGAGCGAACTTAAACCTCCCTGACCTTCGGGTCATGTGGGTTCGAATCCCACCCCGGGCACCGCTCCGACGCGCCGCTCGCAGCGGCCCTTGGGCGCGGTAATACGCCACCGCCGGCACTTTCCGCGCCCATGCGGCTGAGGACGGCATCGAATACACCGCCCACCGAAGCGGCGGTCTACTCGGCATGGAGTGTCCCCTCTCACTCGACGAACCCCCGTGCATCGAGTGTGCCCTCTCACTTGACGAACTCCCGTGCATGGAGTGGCACCCAAGTGCCGTTGGGAGGGCGCGCGAAATCGGCGTGCTGGTGGGCAGCTGCGGCGGGCCGTCGAGGATGACGGAGCACGGAGCCTCGTTGACGAGCGATATAGCGGTGCACGCGTGAGCAGTTCTGAGCATCACCGGTTGGCAGAAGTTCGCTGCCTCCGAATAGGTCGACTTCGGCACCGTCGAGTCAGCCCTCGCCGAGTCCACGCCGGCCCTCGTCGATGCGGTCGCCGACGCTGCGCGCCCGATGGACTTCGACGAGCGCGCGTCCGTCGTCCGCTTCACCGACGCCTCGCCGAGCACATCAAGCGGCTCGTCGGCGGGGTCTTGACACGCGATGTGTATTCATGGCATGAATTATGGCATGACCGGATCCCGCAGTTATTCGAGCCCGTTGCGAACCGAGCAGGCGACGGCCACGCGTGAGCGGATCGTCGACGCTGCAGTCGATCTGCTGCAGAGCATCGACCCGGGCGCGTTCAGCATGCAGGACGTCGCTGATCGGGCCGGCGTCTCGCTCCGGACCGTGTACCGGGCCTTCCCAACCAAGGACGACCTGCTCGAGGGTGTCCTCGCCGCCGTCAGGGAGCGATTCAAGGTGGTCGCCGGCTCGCCGCCAACCACCCGCGACGAGTTCGAGCTCTCAGTTGCCGGTGCGGTGCGCGCCGTGTACGAGCTCGAGCCGCTCTACCGGGCGCTCTTCGCCACTATTGCGGGACGCAGGATGCACCAGCGTCGGGCTGCGGCACGCCGTCGGGCAATCGGGACGGCCTTCGCCGACGAGCTTGCCGGGCTCCCCGAGGACCGGATTCGCGAGATCGTCTCGGTGCTGCATCTGATCACCTCGGCCCAGACGGTGCTGTGGCTGAAGGACTACGCCGGTCTCGACCTCGACGACGCAAGCGAGGCAATCGGATGGGCGATCGAGGCGGTCGCGGATGCGGCGCGGAGGGAGGAACGGTGACGATCGAGTGGACTCCACCGGCCGGCGGGCTCTGGGAGCTCGAGACGCAGCACGTGCGAGGCGGTCAGTCCCGCATCTTCCAGGAACGGGCACCGCGAGCATTCCGCAGCGGTTTCGCCGGCGCGGCTATCCGGTACGGCCTGCCGCTCGAGTACCTCGATGTCCGGTTCGTCAACGATCACTGCTACGCCCGCATGCGGCCCGTCGGCGCGCCGGAGCCGAGGCCTGGCAAGCCGAACAGCCCGCCCCCGGACGTCGTGCTGAGGCTGCTCACCCGGCTGCACCCGGAGTTACGCCGACGCACCAAGGCCGCCCGCCGAGCGATCGAGCGGAGGCTGTGGCACGAGGATCGTCGGCGGTGGGAGGAGCACGATCGGCCTGCAATGCACGCCACGGGCCGGGCCATGCAGGCCGAACCTCTCGATCTGCTCGACGATGACGCGTTGATCAACCACCTCCGCCGCGCTGCCGATCATCTCGAGCGGGGCATTGCCATGCACATCCGGTTGACGCCAGTGCACGGCCTTCCCGTTGGACGACTGGTGCGGAGCTGCCGGCAGTGGGGGATCGGTGACGGCGAAAGCTTCGCGCTCCTGACCGGGGGTTCGCCGGCGTCGATCGCCTCGGCTGCGGGCTTGGCGGCGATCGCCTCGGCGTGCGCTGCAGCCGGTGTGGCTCCGACATCCCTCGACGACGTACGGGCAGCCGGACCTGATGCTGCGGCAGCCCTCGAGCACTATCTCGCCGACCACGGGTGGCGTGCAATCACGCAGTACTCGCCCAGCGGACTCACCCTGATCGAGCAACCAGACGTACTCCTGCGGGCCATCTGCGCTGCCGTCCGCGATTCCGCAGCGGTTCCGTTCCCCAACGCGGATGTCGTCCGCGATCGGGTCCCGGTCGCACAGCGTCCGCGATTCGACGCGCTCCTCGACGATGCCCGCAGGTGCTACGGCGTCCGGGACGAGAATGTCGCGCTGACCTTCATGTGGCCGGCCGGACTCGTCCGCCGCGCCGTGCTCGAGTGCGGACGCCGTCTGGCCGCCCGCGGGCTGGTCGCCGACGAGGCTCATGTGTTCGCGCTCGGCGAGGACGAGATCGCCGCCGCACTGGCCGGTGACACGTCCGTCGGCGCCGTGTCCGCATCGCGGACGGCGCGTCGCGACGCGGCAACCGCCGACGGCGCCCCCACTCACCTCGGAGATGACGAAGGCCCTCCACCCGACCCCGGACTATTCCCAGCGCCCGTCGCCGAGCTGCTCCGTGCCGTCCTCCTCGGGTTCGAGCTCGAGGTCGCCTTTCAAGGCGAGCGTCGCGGCGACGCCGACTGGTCCGGCACCGGCGTTGGGATCGGGACGGAGCCGTACACAGGCCGCGCGTGCGTCGCTGCCGCGGCCGAGGACGCGCTCGCTCGGCTACGAGCAGGCGAGGTGCTCGTCACCACGCTGACAACCCCAGCCTTCGAAGCGATCATGCCTGTCGCAGGGGCGGTCGTGACCGAGGTGGGAGGCCTCATGAGCCACACCGCCATCTGCTGTCGCGAGTACGGCATCCCCGCGGTGCTCCGGGTCGCCGGCGCCACCACCCACATCCCAGACGGCGCACTCGTGACCGTCGACCCTTCGAGCGGGCGGGTGCTCGTCGAGGTGTCACGAACCACCACTGACCCAGGAGCACGCGAACCATGACCTGTCGGCGGCTACCCCATCCCTGTCATCGCCGTCGGCGCCACCTTGATCGGCCATTGATCGGCCATCGATCGGCGATCGAGCTGTGATACGCGGTCGCGGGCGCAGGATCGTAGCCGCAACGGCCAGTGGCTTCGCCGGCGTGGGCTTCGCAATCCCCTGCATCGTCGGTATCCGACATCTGTCCAAGACCGGAGAGGTCTGGCAGTTCCTTGGGTTCCCGACCTACGGCGACGGCCCCTTCGAGCGCATCGGGATCGGGACCACCGTCCCGTTACTGGCCGGGTTCCTCGCGGTGTGTGCCGCCGAGGCCGTTCTCGCCGTCACGATCGTGCATCGGTCGCCATGGGCGGCGCAGGCGAGCGCAGCCCTGCTGCCGATCGAGGTCGCGTATTGGACGGGGTTCGCCCTACCCGTCGGCTTCGTTCTCGGAGTCGGGAGGTTCGTCCTCCTCTGCCCCGATCTGTTCGGTGTCGGTTCCAGCACATCCGCGATAACAACGCGAGCCCAGTGATGCTGTCTGCAACAGGGTGGCCGAGAAGCGAGCCGATGATCGCAGCCCGTCAACCGCCGCGACAGTGTGTGCAGTTCGTCTGCTCGAGCACGTCGTGACGTCGCGCATCACCGACGACACCACCACACGGCAGAAGCCATCGCGATGGCGCCTCGAGCGACCCGTAGACCCTCAACATGGGCGGGGCTGAGCAAAGGGGTTCAAAGATCGACGCAGTCGAGCCGAGCCCGACCGACTCAGCACTCGCCACCGCACCGAAGGGAACGGTCGACGTTCGATGTCGAACCAGGTAACATGGTTGCACCCGCAAGACGGGTCGACAGCTCGGTGTGGTCCGTTCTGAGGATCTTTGCGTCGGCTGGCCCGAACCACAGCAAGGGGAACCTGCATGCACGTCCTGTCAGAGAGACATCGGGCGGCGACGTTCATCGCCGTAGCCGCCATCGCCATAGGCGCTTGTTCCAGCGATGCCAAGTCGTCGTCCACCACGGCTGGAACGACAGCGACATCAGCCTCGTCGACCTCTGACACAGCGGTTTCACCCGGACCGTCGTCGGGTCAGCATCTCGCGGCAGTGAAGGCCGCTGACTCTGTTAAGTGCGGCACGCGCGACGCGCTGCCGGGATTCGCCGTACTCGACTCCTCGGGTGAGCACGTCGGTTTTGATGCCGACTTCTGCCGTGCCGTCGCGTCCGCGGTGCTCGGTGACGCAAGCAAGGCCAACTTCGTGGACCTCGAGACCGCCGACCGCTTCACTGCGCTACAGAGCGGCAAGATCGATGTGCTGATCCGCAACACGACGTGGACTGCGAGCCGTGACGGCTCAGAAGGCGCAACATTCCTGCATCCCAACTTCTACGACGGCCAGGGGATGATGGTCGCAGCGGACAGCGGATTCGCGACCATCAGCGACATGACCAACGCGATCGTGTGCGTCTCGAAAGGAACGACCACGGAGGGCAATGCCGCAGCAGCTTCGAACCGCCTGAGCCTCAACTGGGAAGTCCGCACGTTCGATGACACCGATCAGATCCAAGCGGCCTTCGTGGCAGGCCAGTGCGACGGCTGGTCGTCGGACACGAGCCAGCTGACCGGGTTGCGCAGCGCCTACCCAAGCGGAGCAGACTCGTTGACGATCCTTCCGGACGTGTTCTCGAAGGAGCCGCTGGCTCCAGCAGTGGCCGATGGCGACACGCAATGGGCGCAGGTCGTCGACTGGGCGATCCTGGCCACCATCCAGGCCGAGGAGTTCGGTATCACCCAGGCCAACGTCGACGACATGGTCGCCACCTCGGAGGACGTCGGCATCAAGCAGTTCCTCGGCGTTGCCGTGACCGGCGCCGACGGCACCTCGACCACGCTCGACCCAGGCCTCGGACTCCCCGTCGACTTCGCCTATCAGGTCATCAAGCAGGTCGGTAACTACGGCGAGATCTTCGAGCGCAACCTCGGTCCACTCGGCCTCGAACGAGGTGTGAACGCCTTGTGGACCAACGGCGGCCTCATGTACTCGCCCCCTTACCGCTGAATATGATCCGGTTGCACGGAGCAGGCCACACATGCCACTGGCCTGCTCCGGCAATCGAATTCTTGGCGCTCGGGTGATGGCACGTTCATGACCGATGCAGCCGTCACTCAATCGGGGCGCCCGCCGTTCTGGCGGAACGTGCGCGTGCTTCGCTGGGTGTTCCAGATCGGCGTGCTCGCCATCGTCGCCGTTGTGCTCGCATGGCTGTACTCGAACTACCGCACCAACGTCGCCCGCACCAAGATTCCGACCAACTTCAAGTTCCTGGATCGTCCGGCAAACTTCGAGATCCCGGGCAACGCGATGTCGCAGACCGCACCAGTGCGCAATGCACTGGTGCAAGGACTCCTCAACACGTTGCGTGTCGCCGTGGCCGGTCTCATCCTGGCGACGGTCCTGGGCACCCTGATCGGCATCGGTCGGCTCTCGAAGAACGCTGTCGTCCGCACGTTGTGCACGGTGTACGTCGAGACCATTCGTAACATCCCGCTCCTCCTGCTGTTGCTGTTCGCGAACCTGGGTCTCGTGCTGCAGGTGTTGCCTCGCTTGACCGACGCGTGGGAGCCGCTGGGTCTCGCGGTGTTGTCGAATCGCGGCATCGCGATCCCGTGGTACGTCGGATCCGGATGGGCGTTGTTGGCAATCATCACCATCGGCATCGTCGGCGGCCGGCTCGTTGCCCGCTGGCGGCGGAACGTGTTCGATCGCACCGGCACACGCGCACGAACTGGTCTGTGGTCTGCGGTGGTGTTCCTTGCCGCGGTGGTGATCGGTTGGATCGCATTCGGTTACCGCGTCACGACGCCCGAGGTGTCGCAGCGGCTCACCATCGGTGGGATGCGACTCGACCCGTCGTTCTTCGCCCTCCTGTTCGCACTGGTCGTGTACACGGCAAGTCACATCGCCGAGATCGTCCGCGGCTCGATCCAAGCCGTCGACCGCGGCCAGGACGAGGCCGCGCAAGCCCTGGCGCTCAGCGGCTTCCAACGGATGTGGTTCGTGGTCTTGCCGCAAGCTTTCCGCATCGCCGTACCGCCGCTCGGGAATCAGTATCTCAACCTCATCAAGAACTCGTCGCTCGGGGCTGCGATCAGCTACTTCGAGCTCACCAACGTCACCCAGATCTCGGTGGCCAACAGTTCACCGCCGGTGCCGGCGTTCGCGCTCGCTCTCGCCGTCTACCTCGTCATCTCGCTCGTTGTCAGCGGGCTGGTCAATGTATGGAACCGCAGACTGGCGTTGGCCACCCGATGAACTCGCCGACCCGCATGTCCCGATCCCGCGCATGGACTCGACACAACTTGTTCAGGACGTGGTTCGACGGCATCGTCACCGTGGTGTTCGGATCACTCGCGATCTACGTGGCGCTCAGGCTGTTGAACTACGTGTTCGTCACCGGGCGATGGGACGTCGTCCGACGCAACCTGAAGCTTCTCCTCGTGGGACGATTCCCCGATGACGAACTGAACAAGGTTGTCATCGCGGTCGCTGTGTCCGTGTTGTGGGGTGGCGTTCTCGTCGGTCTGGTGATCGGTCGCCAACGGCGTGCAGGCACCTACGTCGAACGAGCGAGTGCTCCCGCCAAGCACGTCGGGCTGCTCGTCGCCCGGTTCTGGCCGATCCTGGTCGCCGTTGCCGCACTCCTCGCACTGTCCGACTCGGTTGGCCCGTGGATTGCGACGCTCGTCATCGTCGCTTCGGCGGTGGTTGGGCGCGCCGGCGGAGTGGTAGTTGCCGGTCGAGTGTCTTCGGCACCGTCACCTGTTAAGGCGGTACTCGGGTTGGGCCTGGTGGCGGTTCCGCTCGTGGTGCTGGTTGCGCTCGCAAACGTGCTCGGCTGGGACGAATGGGGTGGTTTCATGATCAACCTGACCATCGCCGCTGCCGCGATCGTGATGTGCTTCCCTCTTGGGGTGTTGCTCGCCCTCGGTCGAGCTTCGAAGCTGCCACTGCTGAAGGCGTCGAGCACCGGATACATCGAGATCTTCCGTGGATCCCCGCTGTTCGTCCTCTTGCTGCTGGCGAACAACGCGCTCGAGTTCTTCGTTCCGCGGTCGATCGCGCCCGGTGTCGTGGTGCGGGCCGTCATCGTCTTCACGTTGTTCACTGCGGCGTACGTCGCCGAGATCGTCCGCGGCGGGCTGCAGTCGGTGCCTCCGGGACAGGACGAAGCCGCCAAGGCACTCGGTCTGTCACCGGCAAAGACCACGTTGCTCATCACGCTGCCACAGGCCCTACGGAACGTGATCCCGGCCCAGATCGGCCAGTTCATCAGCCTCTTCAAAGACGTCACCCTGGCTGGAACCGCAATGGGCGTGTTCGATCTGCTCGATGTCGGTCGCACCATCACCAAGCAACCCGACTTCGCCGGGCAGCGGCTCGACGTCGAGTCGCTGGCGTTCGTGGCACTGCTGTTCTGGGTCGGTTCCTACACCATGTCGCGCGAGAGCCAGCGACTCGAGAAGAAATTGGGGGTCGGCACCTGATGAGCACTCCTACATCAGCCACGGGCGACGAACGCAACAACGACAACGAGGTCAATGCCGACGCGACGACCATGGTGGGCGATCGCGAGGTGATCATCACGCTCGAACACGTCGTCAAACGGTTCGGTGACTTCACCGCACTCAGCGACGTGAACCTGCGTGTCGGCCGCAAGGAGGTTGTCGTAGTCATCGGTCCATCAGGCTCGGGCAAGAGCACCCTCATCCGCTGCATCAACCGGCTCGAGCAACACGACGAAGGGCGGATCCTGGTCGATGGCACCGAGCTCTCCGACGACATCCGCAACATCCAGGAGATCCGACGCGAGACTGGGATGGTCTTTCAACAGTTCAACCTGTTCCCTCACCTCAGTGTCATCGACAACATCACGCTGGCTCCACGACAGGTGCGCCGGATGCCCAAGCGCGAGGCGATGGCGCTCGGGACGGAGCTGCTCGAGCGGGTGAGGATCCCTGAACAGGCGCACAAGTACCCCCGGCAACTCTCTGGCGGCCAGCAGCAGCGCGTCGCCATCGCCCGCGCCCTGGCGATGACGCCCAAGGTCATGCTCTTCGACGAACCGACATCTGCGCTCGACCCCGAGATGATCAACGAAGTTCTCGACACGATGAAAGATCTCGCCACTGAGGGCATGACAATGATCGTGGTGACGCACGAGATGAATTTCGCCCGCGAGGTCGCCGACCGCGTCGTGTTCATGGCCGAGGGCTCGATTGTCGAGGTCGGCACCCCAGAGCACTTCTTCACGAACCCGCGTGAGGAACGAACCAAGCTGTTCCTGTCGCAGATCCTCTGATCATCATCCGACAAGCGTCCTTACGGGTGCACACAGGGTGCACGGGATCGTTGGCGGTTCGTTCGGCCGTGTACGGCGGCAGGACTCACCGAGTTGCCGCCCGAATCACGTCAGGCACGACCCACACGTCTCGGCTTCGGCTCTGGTGCACCGCCGAAGTCATTTCATCGCGCACACTCGCAATTCCGTGTGATTCGGTGGGCACCGGTGAGACAACTGCCAGCGCGCCATTAGGGTGGAACCGTGAGTGAAGAACGCCCATATGGTGGAGGCGCTAGTGACTCGACGCTGAAGCGAGTCCGCACTCGCCACTTCCAGAGCGCTAAGCAGAATGGAATTCCGATTACAGGGCTGACGAGCTACGACTGTTTGTCGGCTTCGATCTTCGACGACGCCGGCATCGACTTCCTGCTCGTCGGCGACTCTGCCGGCAACACCGTGTTCGGCTACGACACGACGATCCCAGTCACCGTCGACGAACTGATCCCACTCACGCGTGCGGTCGTGCATTCGGTCAATCGTGCACTCGTCATCGCTGACATGCCGTTCGGCTCGTACGAGAACGGACCAGACGAAGCTCTCCACACGGCCTTGAGGTTCATGAAGGAGGCCGGCTGCCATGCGGTGAAATGCGAAGGTGGCGAACGCAGTGCACGGCAGATCGAGCGCATCGTTCGCGCCGGAATTCCGGTGATGGCACACATCGGCTTCACTCCGCAGAGCGAGCATGGCCTCGGAGGTCACATCATCCAAGGTCGCGGTGAGGGAGCCGAGCAATTGCTCATCGATGCCCACGCTGTCGAAGATGCCGGGGCGTTCGCCGTGGTGATGGAGATGGTGCCGTCGGGTATTGCTGCTCAGGTCACCAAGGAGTTGGAGATTCCCACGATCTCCGTCGGTGCCGGTCCGCATTGCGACGGGCAACTGTTGGTGTGGAGTGATTGGGCGGGCTTCACTCGTGGAAGGATTCCGAAGTTCGTGAAGCAGTACGCGCAGATCGGCCAGACCTTGCTCGATGCCGCGATTGCTTTCAAACACGACGTGGTGTCCGGGACCTATCCAGGCCCCGAGCACGAGTACAGCGAATAGCGGCACCCTGTCGATGTTCGCGCTGTCGCGGGAATGTCATGACAACCAGTGGCCGCCCCGTCCTCGCAGGCCTAGCGCGTGTTGCAGTCGGAAACCGCGACGTCCAGCGTCGTCGCAGCCGTGAACTAGTTGGCCAACAACACCGACCTACCAGGACCAGAGGCCCTCCTGGGTGTGGTTGAAAATGCGTACCTGATGACGACGTTCGGCGTCTAGGACCGTTGCGGGAGTCGCTCGAGGAAGCGCAGTGCCGCCTCGGACAATTCGCCGCGCCACAGCGCAACCACGTCGGAAGCGTCGACCGGGTTGGCGGTCCGGTCGTGGAGTCCTCCGGCCATCTTCGCGATGTGGTCGTGCTGTGCGTCGAGCATCTTCGACTGGTCGATTCCACAGCCGTCCGCGATGATCAACTTCAGCAACAGCTCGCTGCGCAAGTCGCGAAGGTGCGTCACCGGTGTGTTGAGCCACTTCCGGAGCTGTGCTCGCCCGGTGCGGGTGGCGGCAAGAATGGTGCGATTCCCGCCGGCGATACCGGGTTCCTCACCGATCGCGTGGATGTATTGGCGGTTGGTGAGTTGTTCGAGCGACCGGTAGGTCAATGGTCGCGACAGCGACCAGACGCGCCCCACATCGCCCGTCGGTTTGAGACGGGCGGCAATCGCGAATCCGTGAGTCGGTTTCGGATAGAGGATTCCGAGGCAGGCCCACTCGCCGAGGAGGAGTTCGTGTCCGTTGGTTCTGCTCACCGACACCATCGTCGCATCCCGGAGGCCCTGATACGCGCTCGCCGACTTGGGCGTCGGTCATCCGATGAAGGTACGCGAGAAGCCGCCTTGGTCAGGGAGCCAACAACCCGTAGCTGGCCAAGATCGCTTGGCCCTTCTCGCCCACGACGAAATCGATGAACGCCTGTGCGCCCTCAGCATTCGTTGCGGCTTTGGTGGCCACCACCGGATAGGTCGCGACGACGTTGATGTTGTCGGGAATGTCGACGCCTCCAGCCTGGTCGCCGGCGGCCGTGACGTCGGTCTTGTAGACGATGCCGGCGTCCGCCTCACCCAGGGTCACCTTGGTGACGATGCCCTTGACGTTCTCCTCCAGCGACACAGGCGCGACCGTGACGCCTGCGTTCGTGAGGACTTGTAAGGCGTACTTGCCAATCGGTACTTCAGGAGCGCACGTGACGTACAGGACATCCGGCCTGGCGAGATCCGCTACACCTGTGATGCCCTTCGGATTGCCCGGTTCGACGATGATCTGCAACAGATTCGCGGCAAACACCCGGGGCTCACCAGCGTTTCCGCCGGCGTCCGTCAGCTTGGTCATGTTCACCTGGTCGGCCGATGCATAGACGTCGGCCGGTGCACCCTCATTGATCTGCGTCACGAGATCTGATGACGAGCCGAAGTTGAACGTGACCTTTGCGTTTGGGTTGTCGGCCATGAACGCGTCGCCGATCTCCGTGTATGCGGCGGTCAACGATGCAGCGGCGAACACATTGACGTCGCCCGAAACAGTGCGCGCCGCGGTCGCGTCGGCGATCGTGTTGGCGGAGCCAGCGTTGTCGTCGGAGCTGCACGATGCCCCGAGGAAACTCAGAAGGGTTGCTGCAGTCAGGACAAGCCCAGATGTTCTACGCATGTGATGACGTTAGTCACCTAGAAACTATCACTACGGCAAATGCTGACCACTGGGCTTCAGGTCACGGTTGCGTGGCCTACGGCATCTCCGCAATCAGACCGCGCTGACACTGCCATAAGCCGCGACCTATGGTTGCGAGAACCAGATGATCCTCGATGGTGTCGCTGAATGCATCGACTACAGCCGACGATCGCGGCGCCGCTGACGTCTCGATCTCGGTCGCGCAAGCGGTACTGCACTGTGTTGCAGGTCTTCCCAGATGGACCCAACTGCAGAGCGATTGGCAGCGCGACGTGTGCATCGTCGATCCTGATCGTTTGCGGGTGAGATCGGTTTAAGACTCTACGCCGGGTGCCTTGGTCGACGAACGACGGCTATAACTCGAGCACGCTTTGTGTGGTCGACGCAGATCCCGTTCGGTGACCACAGGGGAGGTCGCGACCCCTACCGATTCGGCCGCGCTGATCATGGATGATCTCGAGCGACTGGCTAGCGGCAGCACGCATCGCAGACGTCTTCAATGTGCAGAGCATTACATCGCCGCGATGCTTCGCATCGCCAGCCCGAGACCGACCACAGAACGAGCAGGGCCGCGGAATAGGGCAGGATCGCCGTCCAACGACGGGCCGGCGCCGAGGTGCGCCCGCCGCTGCGGCCCTGATACCGATCGCGTATTCGCACCAGAATCAAGCCGGCAGACTGCTGCCCAGTCCGGCGATCAGCAGACCACTCGTCACGCCGAGCCAGCCGAGCACCATCTCACCGGCCAATGATGTGGACAGAGTCAATGCCAAGCCCAGCAGCAAGACCCCGCCGGTGTGACGGTTGGGTCGCTCGCTCATCGCGGCTGCGTCACCTGTTGTCTCTCCGTAGGTGATCGATGGCAACACCGCGCGCCAAGACCGTCAGGTAGGTCCGTAGCGAACCCTTCGACGGATCGAATCCGCCGTCATCAACTGGTCTCGATCGGAATTCCAGGCTTCGACCCACTGATCTCGATTGGTCATCGGCCAGTCGATGGTGTTGACGCTGAGCACGACGGACGTTCGACTCCACCGTCCGCGCGGACTGGTCTCAAGAATTGTTCAACGATCCGGCAATCCGTTTGACGGTCCGTGACGAACAACTATCGGCTGCTCCAGACCCCCTGGTGGCCCGCGTACCCGTGAACCAATCCAAGGAGCAAACGTTGAAAATGTTGCATAGGCACGATCGCGTCGATGAGCGAGCGCTCGATCGGCTGATCGAAGAATCCCAAGACATCCATTCCGACGCGATGACTGTCGCTCGCACCACCCTTCCAGATATCGCGGACTTCGCGGCCGATCGTCGTAGCGCCGGAATCAGCAGTGAGCCTGCGGTCATCGCAGAGTTCATCGACTCGCGACAGACGTTGGCACGTCGGCTAGCCCTTGCCGTGAGCGGGATACTCGGAGTTGGCGTTGTCAGCTCGGCTTTCGCGAAGAGCGCGGCGGCGGACGACGGCGACATCGACGTCATGCAGCTGCAAACAGCAGTGTCACTCGAGCTGCTTGCTGTTGCAACCTACGGCGCCGCGTTGACCTTGCCGTTCATCGCCAACGGCAATCCGGTGATCGTCAAGTTCGCCCAGACCACGATGAGCCAGCACGACGAGCATCGCCAGGCGTTCTCCGCACAGATCAAGGTGCTGGGTGGCACCGATCAAACCGCGACGAATCCCAAGTACACACCGATCGTTGAAGCAGCCAAGCCAACGCTTGCAGCACCGGTCGATGTTGTGAAGCTCGCCGCAACGCTGGAACAGGTGGCGACCGAAACCTACCTGGCCGATTTGAACAGGTACACCGATGTCACCTCGCGAGTGCTGATGGCGAGCGTCATGGGTGTGGAGTGCCAGCACCTCGCAACATTGCGGGCTGTAGGTGCACTACTGGACGGTGGAGCACCTGAGTTGATCGCAATTCCCCTCGGCGCAGATGTCGCCAAACTGCCGGCAGCTGCCGGCAGTGTCGCATTCCCCGACGCGTTCGAAGGCGTCACAATGGCCAGCCCGCCAGAAGAAGGAGCCGTCAAGTGAACGAGCCGATGAACACGAACCCAAGCCTTACCAGACGCCACATCCTTGCGGGCGCAGCTGTCATCGGTGCGGGACTCGTCGCTGCCGCATGCGGTAGCGACACCAGCGATGCGAACGCTCCGAGTGACTCCACCG
>JBDTWJ010000095.1:0-13869 GCA_040006755.1 Ilumatobacteraceae bacterium
CGGATGCGCACCAGACGGTCGACCTCGGTGACCCAGATCTTGCCGTCGCCGATCTTGCCGGTCGCCGCAGCCGCACGAATGGTGTCGACGAGGCTGTCGGCAAGCGCAGCCTCGACGACCAGTTCGACGCAGACCTTCGGCACGTAGTCGATCATGTACTCAGCCCCGCGGTAGGTCTCGCTGTGACCACCCTGGCGGCCGAAGCCACGCACTTCGCTGACCGTCATGCCCTGTGCGCCGGCTGCCTTCAACGCCTCTTTGACGTCGTCGATCTTGAACGGCTTGATGATCGCCGTGATGAGCTTCATCGAATGCGTCTCCGTTCGGTCGACTTCGTCGCTGAAATTAGCCCGAAAGGAGCAGCGTCCCCAGGCCATCTGCGGAAAGACGACCTGGGAACTGCTCCTGACAATGGGCGTCGTTGGGTGCGACGTCGCCCAGTGTTCTGGCCAGTCCCTGAGGCACCGGCAGCGGCCACTGTACGCGTGTCCAATCGCGCTGTACAGCCTGCAGTCAGAAATTTGTCAAGAACTATCGCGCGAAGATCCCCTGGTAGCGGCATTATTGCCACGAAGAGTGATCCTCGACCGCGCACCCACTGAGGGGTGTTGGGGTTGCAACTTCCATGTTGCTGTTCATGATCGGGAACGGCTAGGGAGATGGACGACCGGCGGCATCATTGGCGTCGATCGTGCCGGTCACGGTCATCGACGTTGATTTCGTCACCGTCGCCGTGCTGTTACCAATTGCGGTCGTTCGTGCGCGCCGAAAGACCGAGTTGCAGTCACGACGGGTCGCCGGCCAGCGCGTATGCCGCGTCGATCACACCGTCGCTCAACCTCCAGCCGCGGCTGCGCACCGTGACCACCGAATTCGGTCCCAGTGCGCGGCGGATCGCCACCAGAAGGCTGTCGCAACGGCGCTCGCTCAGGTCTGCGAGGCCGGCGCGCCGAGCCAACTCGCGCCGGCTGATCACCCGTTCCCGGTTGGCCAGCAGCACGTTGAGAACCGTCTGTTCCTGTTCTCCCAGCCGATACACGAGGGGGTCTGTGTGTCGGTCAGGGAGCGCAGGACCAGCGGTGGCCATGTCGACAAAGGTACGGGGCCGACGTTTCGCGGCAATGTGTTGAGTGTGAACGCACTGTAAAACCGTGACCCATGCCACCGGTGATGGACTCGTCGGTCGTTCTGTACCACGTGAATACTGGTGCGATGGATCTGGCGTACACCCCCGAAGCCGAGGCCTTCCGCGCTGAGATCCGCGCTTGGCTGACATCCAACCTTCCGGCCGGCTGGCGTGACGACGATTTCGAGATGACACCCGACGAACGAAAGGCGTTCAACGAGCAGTGGCCGAAGAAGCTGTACGGGGGTGGTTGGATCTGCGCGACCTGGCCGACGGAGTACGGCGGGAAGGGCCTCACCACGATGCAAGGTGTCGTGCTCGCCGAAGAGTTCGCCAGGGTCAAGGCTCCGATGCGTGCCGACTTCTTCGGCGACACACTCGTCGGTCCGACGATCCTGCAGTGGGGGACCGAGGAGCAGAAGCAGGAATTCCTGCCGCGCATCCTCAATGGTTCGGTGCGTTGGTGTCAGGGTTTCAGCGAACCGAACTCCGGGTCAGACCTTGCGTCGCTGACGACCAGCGCGGTGCTCGATGGCGACGAATGGATCATCAATGGCCAAAAGGTGTGGACCACCGGCGGACACCACGCCGACTACTGCTTCTTGTTGACGCGCACCGACCCCGATGCACCGAAGCACAAAGGAATCTCCTATCTCCTGGTCCCCATGCGCCAGCCGGGCGTCGAGGTACGTGGTATCACGCAACCCGACGGCACGGCCGAGTTCTGCGAGGTGTTCTTCACCGACGCCCGCTGCCCGAAGGACAACGTGGTTGGGGGCGTCAACAACGGCTGGAAGGTGGCCAATTCGACGCTGGCGTTCGAGCGCGGTCAATCGGCCACGACCGGATATCGCCGTTTCGAGGACGAGTTCAAGCTGCTCGTCCAGCAGGCCACTGCCAGCGGCGACCTCGCCGACCCACGCATCCGTCAACGTCTTGCCGCGTACTACACCAAGGTGCAGTTGCTGCGTATCAACGGACTGCGTTCGCTGTCAGCGACATTGGCGGGCAAGAAGGACCCCGGTGTTGCCGCGCTCGGTGCTACCAACAAGATGTTCTGGAGCGAGATGCACCAAGAGGCGATGGAGCTCGCGCTCGATGTGTTCGGTTCGTTGTCGATGCTCGTCGACAACGGTCCAGCGTCTGCTTCGTGGCCAGGAGCCGTCCGCGACAAGCGGCGTGCCGGCTACCCCGTCAGTCCGATGATGGGTGCCTTCTTCTTCAGTCGCAGCGAGACGATCTGGGGCGGCACCAGCCAGATCCAACGCAACATCGTCGGCGAGCGCGTCCTCGGCCTGCCCAAAGAGCCCGGTTGAGGTGGTGACTTCGGATCTGGTCGATACACAACCGATGTTCACCAAGCCGTTCGTCTTGGTGACGGCCGCAACGTTGGCATTGTTCGTCTACATCGGTGTGATGGTGCCGCTCCTGCCGCGGCTGATCGAAGAAGAGCTCGGTGGCAATGAGCTCGATATCGGTCTGAACCTCGCGATCTTCAGCATCGCCGCGGTGCTGATCCGGCCGAAGCTCGGGCACTTCGCCGAGCGTCATGGGTTGCGTTTGACCATGATCTTCGGAGCGCTGCTGGCCGCTGTCGGTACGGCTGCGTGCACATTGGTCAATTCACGGTGGGGCCTGCTGCCCTTGCGCGCGTTACAAGGCATCGGCGAAGCATCGCTCTTTGTCGGCGCGGCAACGACCATCAGCGATCTCGCGCCGCAGGACCGTGGTGCGGAGGCGGCCAGCTACTTCTCGGTTGCTGTGTTCGGTGGACTCGGGATCGGGCCGGTGATCAGCGAATGGGTGATCGGCAAGGATCGGTTCGACGCAGGGCTGTGGGTTGCCGCTGGGTTCGCGTTTCTTGCGGCCGTGCTCGGCGTGCTGACTCCACGCGGGACCAGGCACCACGACTACGACGGCGCCCGCGGGCCGCGCTTTCACCGAGCTGCCATCCCCACTGGGCTGGTGCTGGCCCTTGGCGTGGGCGGATTCGTGACGTTCACTGCATTCATGCCCGACTACTCGGTGACCGTTGGACTCGATGGATCGAAGTGGGTATTCGCCACCTATGCGGGAGTGTGTTTGATCATCAGGATCGTGGGCGCGAAGGTTCCAGATCGGATCGGGCATGCACGGGCGGTCAGCATCGCGATGACGGCGTCGGCCGCGGGATTGGCGTTGCTCTTCGCGTGGCCGCGACCAATCGGGGTGTTTGTCAGTGCGGTCATCGTCGGCATCGGAATCTCGTTCAACTATCCGTCGTTGATGGCCATGACTGTCAACGCCGTTTCCGAACGCGAACGGGTACGGGCGATCTCGACGTTCACAATGTTCTTCGAGATCGGTACGGCCACAGGTGCATTGCTGTTCGGCGCCCTCGCGGATTTCACCACGAAGCGAACGGCGTTCCTCGGAGGCGCTGTGTTCTGTGGCATCGGGCTGCTGGTCCTGTGGAAGGTCGCAGTACCGCGATCTCGCCAGCACGTGGCTGTCTGATTTCCGCTAGTCATTGCTCGTGGAGCGGGTCACACTGTGACGGTGATCCTCGACGACGAACAGTGCTACCGGGCTGCGCAGAGCCGAGATAGCCGCTTCGACGGCTGCTTCATCACCGCGGTGAGGACCACTGGCATCTACTGCCGGCCAAGTTGTCCCGCCATGACGCCCAAGCGTCACAACGTCGAGTTCTTCGTGACGGCTGCGGCGGCGCAGCATCGCGGGTATCGGGCGTGCAAACGATGCCGTCCCGACGCCTCACCGGGGTCGCCTGAGTGGAACGTGCGCGCCGATGTCGTCGGTAGGGCCATGCGGCTGATCGCGGACGGCCTCGTCGATCGCGAGGGTGTGGCGGGCCTGGCAAACCGCTTGAACTACAGCGAACGCCAGATCAATCGGCTCCTGACGACCGAGCTCGGCGCAGGGCCGCTGGCCCTTGCTCGTGCCCAACGCGCGCAAACCGCGCGGACACTGATCGAGACGACGTCGATGCCGATCACGCACATTGCGTTCGCTGCTGGCTTCACCAGTGTGCGCCAGTTCAACGACACCATTCGTGAGGTCTTCGCATCGTCACCCACCGAACTCCGCGGTTCGCGCCAACCGA
Source organism: Ilumatobacteraceae bacterium (assembly GCA_040006755.1). Classification (GTDB taxonomy): domain Bacteria; phylum Actinomycetota; class Acidimicrobiia; order Acidimicrobiales; family Ilumatobacteraceae; genus JAENVT01. The sequence goes on from JBDTWJ010000095.1 coordinate 4,230, forward strand.
GCGCGACGGGTGGCACTCTCTCGCTGCGGCTTCCGTACCGCGCGCCCTTCCACGCCGAATCGACCTTCGGATTCCTCGGCGATCGTGCGGTGCCTGGTATCGAGACGTGGGATGGTGTGACATATCGCCGATCGCTGCGGCTGAATCACGGCAGCGCGGTGATCGCCCTGTCGCCGGGACCCAGCTCCCCAGGCCCGAACGCGGTGACGTGCACATTGCGGCTCGACAACGTCGCGGACGCGCAGACTGCAGTGCAGCGTTGCCGTCGACTGCTCGATCTCGACGCGGATCCCATCACTGTCGAATCGCACTTCGACGACGATTCGATTCTTTCGCAGCTCGTTCGCAAGCGTCCTGGGTTGCGTTCACCTGGACATCCGGACGGCGTCGAACTGCTCACCAGGGCAGTGCTCGGGCAGCAGGTGTCTGTCAAAGGAGCACGAACGCTTGCGGCGCGACTCGTCGCCAAGATCGGTGAGCCATTGGCGACCCCTCTCGAAGGTGTGACGCACACGTTTCCCTCAGCGGCGGCGATCGCCGATTGCACGACCGGCGAATTCGCCATGCCCACCGCTCGGGCGCGAGCTCTGATCAATGCGTGCGAACATCTGGCCGATGGTCGCATTGTGATCGACGCCGGCAGCGACAGAGACGAGATTTCGCGACAACTCGAATCGCTGCCGGGGATCGGGCCATGGACCGCGCGGTACGTGGCTCTTCGTGCCCTCGGCGATCCCGACATCTTCTTGCCGACCGACATCGGCGTGCGCAACGCCTTGCTTGCGATCGGTGTCGACTCCACTCCCAAGGACGCAGCCCGTCGAGCCGAATCGTGGCGACCATGGCGCTCGTACGCCCTGCATCACCTCTGGGCAAGTCTGTGAGAGAAAGCGAGACGCACATGTATCACCCCCGCACCCTTCACATCATCGCGATGGACACTCCCGTCGGCGAGCTGCGACTGATTGCCAGCGATAGCGGACTCCGCGCGATCCTCTGGGGCGCCGAGGACGCGGTACGTATCGCTTCGATCGGCGACGACGAGTTGGTCGAGGACAAGACCGATGCACTCGACCAGGCCGTCACCCAGCTCGAGGAATACTTCGGCGGCACGCGGCGCGACTTCGATCTGCCTCTCGACCCACTCGGCACGCCGTTCCAGCAGTCGGCGTGGATGGTGCTACGCACGATTCCGTACGGTCGAACGATCAGTTACGGACAGCAAGCGTTGCAGCTCGGTGATCCGAGGAAAGCTCGAGCAGTCGGCGCCGCCAATGGCAAGAACCCGCTCAGCATCGTGGTGCCGTGTCACCGGGTAATCGGTTCCACTGGCCACCTCACTGGTTTCGCCGCAGGGCTCGACGTGAAATCGTGGCTCCTCGATCACGAGCGACAGCCGCGCCTCATCTGAACGGCCGATTTCGGCTCAGCCGCTGTGCCGAGCCCTGGCCTGCTGCTCGCGCCGTGCTCTCGCATCGGCTTGCTTGGCGGCCTTGGCCGCCTTGCGCTTCGCCTTGATCTCTTCGTCGGCTGTCGGCGGGGGAAGCACCGTCACGTCCTCGTGCTCGATGGGAGGCAGGGCCAGAGTCTCGTCGTGCTTCAGCAAACGGGTGAGCGCAACCGAAGCTGCGGCCTCGCCGGCCACCGACCCAGCCATCATCAGCCGCACCGTTGCGACGCCGTGCTTGTCGACGAGTGCCGGCGTCGCTTCCAACAACTCATCCTCCGTGGGATTGTCGGAGCTATCGCCGAGCGCCTCGATGCAGTCGGCCAGGCACGGGTCGCAGAGCAACGTCGTGATCTGCTCGAGTCCTCCGTTCAGCCGGCTGCGCGCGGCAGTGGCTCGCATCGCCATGGTTCGCGAAGACGGTTCGGTGAATCCTCCCTCGCGGGCCCCGCATATCTCATCGAGTGCTGTGCGGTGGTCCTCGGGCAGGCTGGCGACCAACGCCTCGAGTTCGTCATCGGTCATTGCCGTGAATGCCCTATCGAGCAGCGTCAAGCCTTGCAGGCGGTTCTTCATCTGGTTCATCGGCAGTCGAGGCTACCGTTCAGGCGGGAATCGTCGAACCCTTGTCACCCTTCCCGGCTCGCACATCCTCGGGGTCGACCCGAAGTGTCTCACCATAGGTTTCGAAGAGAATCGGGTTTGGGTCGCGAGCGACGAGACCGGGATCCGTCGATGTACAGCCGGCGAGCAGCGCAGTGACGGCACCAAACCACAGCCTCCTCCGCCAGCCTCCCGGCATTGGCGAGGAACGCTACAACGAACTTGGGCTCACACGCGGCTGCGCGGCCTGTGCCGTACCAGCCACCCGATCACGATGCCAACAGCTGCGGCCACGACCATCACGATCCCGATCGGTGCCTCAGCATCGCCGACCCCGTAGCCGACGCGGACGTTATCCCTATTGTCCATTGCGACCACGACGATGGCGACGACGATCGCTGCGATGACGATCCAGCGGATCAGCATCGCGAAGTCGCGCCTGTGTACCGCGCCAGAGTGCTCGCTCACGTCATCACTCATCAGTCCTCCTCGGTGTGGGAACGCCCCACATCTGATACCCAGCGATCACCCCGGTCAACCGCGGTCGCTCTGGTCATGCCACCGAGCGGCGGCGTCGAGCGAGCACGAGGGCCCCGGCGCCGATCACCAAGGCTGCAGCGCCGTACAGCGGGGTGGAGCCCACAGAGGTGCCTGTTCTCGGCAGGGTGATGTCAGTGACAACGAGCGTCGGAGCGGTCGTTGTCGGAGCGGCGATGGCTGGAATGGTCGTGGGTGTTGTCGCTGCCGACGGAACGCAGCTCGGCGAGGTGAAGACATTGGAGTCCAACGTGACTGCTCCGTTTCGAGCCAACGCCCGCCCATGAATGACGGCACCCGTCTCGACCGTGACCGATGTGAGTGCGAGAATGTTGCCGACGAAGTTGGAGTTCGTGCCGATGGTGGCCGAGCTACCGACCTGCCAGAACACATTGCACTCCGATGCGCCATTGATGAGTTCGATCGTGCTACCCGCTCCGGTGATCAAGGTGGAGTTGGTCTGGAAGATGAAGACCGCATTCGCATTGCCCTGGCCGTCGAGCACGAGCTGGCCGGTCAGGCCGAGCGCGCCATGGGCGCTGCTCTCGTAGACCCCCGGAGCCAGAGTCACGCCGACGAGATCAGGATTGACCTGTGTGAATTCGACAGGGCGACCAGCGGCATCGGTGTACGCGGCTGTGAGGTCTACCTGGCCCTGGGCTGCGACGCCGTCATTGATGTGTATGGTCGCAGGCAGGTTGACGATGCCCGGCGGGAATCCCGTGACCGAACTGCCGGGTGCCAAACCGAGATTCTCGTTGAGGGTGCTGGGTCCCGTGTTGGCGACCGTCGTGCCGGCGAGCACGGAGAACTGGTTGGCCGTTCCCATGGAGACGGTCGGGACGATGCTGGCGTCCGCCGGGTTGACCATCGAGATGAGCACCGCGGCGGCGACGCCTACGAATGGCACCGCAAGTCGACGGGCAAGACGCAGACGAGAGATCGTTGAAGGGACGGCGCCTTGAATGGGCCGAGTGGGACGGTTCATGGGTACTCCTCGAAGCTTCGTTCGGTGGTCCGGCGGCCGTGCCACACCTCACAATGCGGAGTAGGCCCGTGACCGTGCGTCTGCTTGCGCAGTATTGACCGTGTACGGAAGAACAAGGAGTTTCCAGACTTGCCCTGAGACGGCACATCGACGTGGAGCTCTCCTTGAGTATCGGCCGAGATCGCGCAGAACTTGAGAATTTCTTGAAAAAGTTTCCGTCCGACACGGCTGGACGAGTCCATTCGACCTATTTGGAGGTTGCATTTGCTCGTTGAACGCCTGATCGCGGACCTAGTCCGTCAAGAATGTTGTCGGCACCCACCCGATGGCAGGTGGGCGCGATTGCATCGGTCATTGCCTCGCGACGCGTTTCGCCGTCGCCGCTGAATGATTGAACCCGATGTGAGGTCAGCTCGACCACGTTCCGCGGCCTATTGACCGCGTTGCGGGTAGGCTGTCGCCAGCTGCGAACTGTCGTGGCGGTATTTTGAGACGCCTGGTTGGGCGCGTTCGACTCTCGTTGGACGCCCGTACTCTGGCTCGACGCCTCTCGGTGAGCGGAGGCAAAAATGTTCGGACAGGACTTGCCCCGAGTTGCTCCGGGCGGCAGATCTGCCGACGTCGTTGCGGAGATGGCAGAGATGGAAGTTTGTCGCGCTCAAATCCGATTTCAGACGGCAATGGTCGCCGCCGCAGACCAGGCAATCGTCGGAACTGACGGCGACGGAGGGATCGTCCATTGGAATGACGCCGCTGAGGCAATCTACGGATGGACGAGCGAAGAGGCTTTGGGTCGGGGGGTCGCAGCTCTGTTCGAGCCGCAGACCGGTCGGGACGTCGATGGCGATGAGAGTCTGTCGCGACTGCTCGCGGGAGAGCCGTGGACGGGTGATCTCTTGGTGCAGACGAAGTCCGGAGTGCTGATCCCGGTGATGTTGTCCACCACCGTGGTGTACGACGAGGGTGTGCGGGTCGGCACGATCAGCGTCGCGTCCGACATCTCGGCGCGTCTACGCAGCGAGGAGGCCGCGGCGCTGCTTTCGGCAATTGTGGCATCGTCGCGGGACGCGATTTTCTCGGCGAACGCAGCGGGCACCATTGACACCTGGAACGGCGGGGCCTCGACCTTGTTCGGGTACGAAGAGCACCAGATGATCGGTCGGCATCTCGGCGTCGTGTTGCCCATCGGTGATGACGAGACGATGCATGACGTCTTCGAACGGGCACTGCGAGGCGACCCCGTTGACAGCGTCGATGCATGTGGGAAATGCGCCGATGGCAGCGAGGTCCGGGTCTCGATCTCTGTGTCACCGATCCGAGCACGGTCTGGCACAATCACAGGCACCTCGATGATCGCTCGCGATGTCACGGAGCGCGTTGCGCTGCTGCATCGAATCGATGTAGACCGCCGTCGCCTCGCCGCAGCACAGGCGTCGGCCAAGCTCGGCAGCTTCGAGGTCGACCTTCGAACCGGTGGTGTGGCCCGCTCCGACGAGATGTGCCGGATCATGGGGCTGGATCCCACATCCGATGCATCAGCAGGGTTTGGTCTCAAGAACATCCATCCAGACGATCATGATCAACTCCGTCAGCTCCTTGCCGAGGCGGCGGCCCTCACCGACGAAGGCGAACCCGCTGCCGGGCGCAACGATGGCGAGTTGACCTACCGGATCGTGCGTCCCGACGGCGAGGTGCGGTGGGTCCTGTCTCAAGCGACGGTGCTTCGTGGGCCGGACTCTGATGTGCTCGCCGGAACGATGCTCGATGTCACCGACCGGCACGACGCCGATGTTGCGCTGGTACACCGGGCGACTTGCGATGCGCTGACCGACCTACCCAATCGGGCGAGCCTGCATCACGCGCTGGTGGCGGCCCTGTCGTCGGCGGATTCGGATCACCCGGTGGCCCTTGCCGTCATCGACGTCGACCGCTTCAAACTGGTGACTGATGGTCTGCGTCACTCCAGTGGAGACCAAGCGCTGAGGGCGCTCACCGCGCGATTCTGCTCCGGTTTACGACCGACCGATGTCGTCTTCAGCATGAGCGGCGACGGCTTCGCGGTCGTGCGTACCGGCGTGCAATCCTTGGAGGACGCTCATGATCTCGGCAACGACATCATGGTGCTGCTCGACGAACCGCTCGTGCTCGACGATCGGGATCTCCTGCTGACGGTCAGTGTCGGGGTCACGCTCAGCACGCTGACCGACACACCCCAGTCGTTGCTGCGCGATGCCGACGACGCGATGTATCAGGCAAAGAACGAGGGCAGGGATCAGGTGAAGGTCTTCGACCATCACGCGAGGTGCCGCGCTCATCGTCGACAGAGCATCGCAGAGGCACTTCCCGCAGCGTTCGAGAACGACGAGTTGCACCTCGAGTTTCAGCCCGTCATCGAATTGTCGACCGGCGAAGTTGCCGGATTCGAGGCACTCCTGCGCTGGAACCACGTCGTACTCGGTTCGATTCCGCCGGCCGAGTTCATCCCCGTTGCCGAGGCGACGGGATTGATCCTGCGGATAGGTGTCTGGGTTCTGGATCGTTCGTTGCAGCAGCTCGCCGAGTGGCTCGCCGACCCAAGGGTTGGTAAGGACCTGTCGATGGCCATCAATGTTTCGGCACAGCAGCTCGGCGACCCGCGACTGGTCGACCAGGTTCGGGACGCAACCGTTCGGGCAGGTGTTCCGGCGTCTTCGGTGCATCTCGAGATCACCGAGAGCGTCCTGATGGACCGCGTCGACAACGCGCTCGCCACGATCGTCGAACTGCAGTCGGCTGGGTTCAGCGTGAGCATCGACGACTTCGGCACCGGCTATTCGTCACTCAGCTATCTCAGCCGGCTGCCGATCGACATGGTCAAGATCGACAGGTCCTTCGTCGGCGGGTTGGGTGCGAGCGCGACAGGTCACGACCCATCGATCGTTCGGGCCATGATCGCACTGGCCGACGCGCTCGAACTGAATGTCGTGGCCGAAGGCGTCGAGCTCGAGGCGCAGCTCGACTTCCTCACCGAACTCGGCTGCACCTATGGACAAGGCTTCCTGTGGAGCCGCTCGCTCATCGCGGCAGACGCTCTGATGTGGATGTTCGATCACCCTGGTCAGTCGAAGGTGCTGAACAGCCCGCATTCGGTGGAGCAGGCCGATCCCATGTCGCCCGACATGGTCGGTGCCGCAATCATCGAGATCGCCCAGATCAGCGGACGACGACGACGCAGGGCGAGCGACCCGACCAACGTGTTGCGCTTCGATTCGTTGGAGATCGGTCTCACGGCCGGCCGCGCCTGGCTCGCCGGCCGAGACGTCGAGTTGACGACGAAGGAGTTCGAGTTGCTGGCGTTCATGGCCCAGCACCCTGGCGAGACGTTCAGTCGCAAACAGCTGTTGCAGGAGGTGTGGCACTCCTCGCCGACGTGGCAGAGCCCGTCAACGGTCACCGAACACATTCATCGGCTTCGCAACAGGATCGAACTCGATCCCAGCCGGCCGCGTCTGATCTGCACTGTCCGGAGCTCGGGCTACTGCTTCGGGCCGCCCAACTCGGCGAGCGTTGCTAGTTGAGCCGTTTCTGATCTGAATGGTCGGGTACTCCCGCGGGCAGCAACTCGTGAGGGGAGCAACCTCATGGCAACCGAGAACAGGCAAAGCGCCCTCGGCATGATTCGAACATGCGACACACGGTTCCGGAAACCGATGCTCTATCCCCTGAGCTACGAGGGCGGGATGCCACGGAGGATAGCGACGATCGTTCGTCGCTCACGCAAGGCGCATCAAACCGGGATGTCGAACGAATGCGTACACGAGTACGATCGACTCTTCATGGCTGATCCGCTCGTCATCGTTGCCGAACTGCTGGCACCTGCGTTTGCGTCAGTCGCCGGGGGAGCGGAGGTCGACCCGGTCGTGCGGCCGAGTGATCGGGCGGACGCACAGGCCAACGGCGCGCTGGCGCTCGCCAGCAAGCTGGGCCGAAAGCCACGCGACATAGCTGCCGACGTGGTCGCGGCTGCCGACCTCACCGGCAAGGCAACACTCGGAGTAGCGGGACCCGGCTTCATCAACGTCACGTTCGACGAGGCATTCCTCAAGGACCAGCTCGACGTGTTGACACGCGACGGGCGGCTCGGTGTGCGGATGTCACCAGCCCCCGAGCGGGTGGTCGTCGACTACTCGGCGCCGAACATCGCCAAAGAGATGCACATCGGTCACCTGCGCACGACGGTCATCGGAGACGCGCTGGTGCGTCTGCTCGAGTTCGTCGGTCACACGGTGATCCGCGAGAACCACGTGGGCGATTGGGGAACGCCGTTTGGGATGCTGATCGAGCACCTGATCGATCTCGGCGAAACCGAGGCAGCCGCAGGTCTCAGTGTCGGGGACCTCGACGGTTTCTACAAGCAGGCCAGGGCGAAGTTCGACAGCAGTGACGCGTTCCAAGCGCGAGCCCGCAATCGAGTGGTCATCTTGCAGAGTGGCGATCCAGAGACACTGCGGTTGTGGAAGCTGCTGGTCGACCTCAGCATGCAGTACTTCAATCGGCTGTACCGCCAGATGGGGGTGTTGTTGACCGACGGCGACCTTGCCGGCGAGAGCATGTACAACGACCTGTTGCCCGAGGTGCTCGAGCGTCTGCGCACGGCCGGATTGTTGGAGGTCAGCGATGGCGCCGACGTGGTATTTCCACCCGGCTACACGAATCGCGAAGGCGACCCGCTGCCACTCATCGTGCAGAAGCGCGGTGGCGGTTTCAACTACGGCACCAGTGACCTCGCGTGCGTGCTCGATCGAGTCGAGCGGGTCAAGGCGACGCTGTTGCTCTACGTCGTCGGCGCCCCGCAGGCCCAGCACTTGGCGATGGTCTTCGACGTCGCCGCGATGGCTGGCTGGCTGCGTCCTCCGGCGCGTGCAGTGCATGTCGCCTTCGGCAACGTGCTTGGCACCGACCGCAAGATGTTGAAGAGTCGTGAGGGAGAGCCCGTGCGGTTCGTCGACGTGGTCGACGAAGCGATCGAGCGGGCGACTGCATCCGTGCGCGAGAAAAATCCCGACCTGCCCGCCGCGGAACAGATCGACATCGGACGGATGGTCGGTACCGGCGCATTGAAGTACGCCGACCTGTCGACCGACCGGGTCAAGGACTATGTCTTTGACTGGGACCGCATGCTGGCGTTCGAAGGCAACACCGCGCCGTACCTGCAATACGCCCACGCACGCATTCGGTCGATCCTGCGCAAAGGTGAAGCGGAAGAAACGATCCCTGTAGACGAGGGTTCAGTCGAGCCGGCAATGGTTCCCCAGGAGCGGGATCTCATCCTGCAGCTCCTGCAGTTCGACGCAGCCATCCACGACACGCTCGACAAGTACAGCCCCCATCGGATGGCGACCTACCTGTTCGAACTGGCGCAGAGCTTCACGTCGTTCTACGAGGCTTGCCCGGTGTTGAAAGCCGAACCTCGAGCGCGGGCGTTCCGGATTCGGCTGTTGGAGCAGACGGCGCGGGTCCTGGCCAAAGGGCTCGATCTGCTCGGCATCGAGGCACCGGAGCGCATGTGACAGCGGTTCCCCTGTCGCTGTTGCCCGATACTTCCGAGGTACTGCCGGATGGTTCTCTGGCAATCGGTGGGTGCCGTGTGCTCGACATCGTCGAGGACTTCGGCACACCGGTGTTCATCTACGACGAGGCCCACCTGCGGACGCGGTGTCGCGAAGCGGTCACCGCGTTCGGTCGCGGGCGCGCCGTCTACGCCACCAAGGCGTTCCTGTGCAAGGCGATGGCCCGGCTGGCCTACGACGAGGGGATGTTGCTCGATGTCGCCAGCGGTGGCGAGATGCACGTTGCGCTGTCAGCTGGCGTCCCCGCTCATGCCCTGACATTCCACGGAAACAACAAGAGCGTCGAGGAGTTGCACGCTGCGATCACCAACGGTGTGCGCAACATCGTTGTCGACAGTTTCGATGAGCTCGATCGACTCGACGCGTTGCACGCCGAAGGATTGCCGAAGCCGGCGGTGCTGGCCCGCATCACGCCCGGCGTACACGCTCACACGCACGAGTTCATCGCCACGGGTC